>NZ_JANKBI010000005.1:0-315475 GCF_024622195.1 Murimonas intestini | reverse complement strand
TCGACAAGAAATTTCTACATATCTGGTTCTTACCAGAAAACATCATTTTTTATAGACACAGAAATTTTTACGCCCTCGCGTGGATTGAAATTTTCATATGCTTCAGCCACTTACTCAACTTTTTGTCGCCACTATGTAGTGGCGTGGATTGAAATCATATAGGCAGCATTCTCATTCAGCGCCTTTGTTGGTCGCCACTATGTAGTGGCGTGGATTGAAATATTGTGCGCAGTCCAGCACATCGATCAGATTCAGTCGCCACTATGTAGTGGCGTGGATTGAAATTGCTGGCCCAATATTTTTTACGGCCCGTAGTGTTGTCGCCACTATGTAGTGGCGTGGATTGAAATCCTATATTACGTAAACTTTTTTGTGTAAATTTACGTCGCCACTATGTAGTGGCGTGGATTGAAATTGAAGCCAGATAATCCCGTAGGCTTTCCTTCGGGTCGCCACTATGTAGTGGCGTGGATTGAAATCGGCAGCATACGAGTGTGATCTGCCATCGGCTGGTCGCCACTATGTAGTGGCGTGGATTGAAATCATCGCTGGAATGCAGGGAACGGTCGATTCGACGGTCGCCACTATGTAGTGGCGTGGATTGAAATCGGAAAATGTATCACCTTTTTGGCTCCTGCTGCTGGTCGCCACTATGTAGTGGCGTGGATTGAAATGATCCAACAACTACCCTCAATATATACTCCTACGTCGCCACTATGTAGTGGCGTGGATTGAAATAGCCAATATCATGTGAGTTTACATGCAAGATCAGTCGCCACTATGTAGTGGCGTGGATTGAAATTTTGCGGGCACTGTGCTCAAGACGAAGTTTTTCCAGTCGCCACTATGTAGTGGCGTGGATTGAAATAACAATCGTATCCGGATGAAATCTAAACTGAATAGTCGCCACTATGTAGTGGCGTGGATTGAAATCGCCTCCTCAATGTCCATCGGGCAGCCGGCGGCCTCGTCGCCACTATGTAGTGGCGTGGATTGAAATCCTGGTGTATTGGCTCTTGTTACCATATTTATCCTGTCGCCACTATGTAGTGGCGTGGATTGAAATCGCCTCCTCAATGTCCATCGGGCAGCCGGCGGCCTCGTCGCCACTATGTAGTGGCGTGGATTGAAATGGATTTAGTTAGTTTCTTTTCGTCTTGCCGGGCGTCGCCACTATGTAGTGGCGTGGATTGAAATGATTTGCGTACCATAGAAATGACAGAAGGAGACTGTCGCCACTATGTAGTGAAATGAAGCGAAAACTATCCGCCAATTGAAAAAAGCCAGCAGGACTTTTATGTCATTTTGCGCAGTGTATGTGTTCAAAATATAGAGTAAATAAACACAAAGTATTATGTAATAAATAAAAATATAAAGTAATAATGTGAAATAATAATGCAGAGGCAGCTGCCTGAGTTTTACATTTATGGATTATGCTGAACGATGCATGGAAAGCGGGGAAGGAATAAGATGAAGAGAAGGATGCTCGGAAAAACTGATTTATCTGTAAGTGAGATTTGTCTGGGATCTATGTATTTTGGATGGAGGGAACCAAAAGAGCAGTCATTAGAGAGGCTGGATCAATTTGTAGAGGCAGGAGGTAATTTCATAGATACTGCCAATATCTATGCGATGCATCACTTAAATGACAAAGATTATTTTGGAAAGGACAGGGATCTTTTTATAGACGGAGGCAGTGAAAGGCTGCTGGGAGAGTGGATGAAGGAGAAAAAGAACAGGAGCCAGCTCATACTGGCTACTAAGCTTGGTTTTCCATATCCGGGGACAGATTATGGTACGAGTGCAGCCCAGATAAAGGAAGAGTGTGAAAAGAGTTTAAAGAGGCTGGGGACAGATTATGTTGATCTTTTATATCTGCATACGGACGACAGAAATACGCCCTTGGAGGAATCTTTGACAGCGCTTGGAGAACTGGTTGCAGAGGGGAAAGTCAGATATATTGGAGCCAGCAATTTCACAGCATGGAGACTGGCTCAGGCAATGGAGATATCCAAAGAGAGAAATCTTCCGGAATACTGCTGTATTCAGCAGCGATGCACTTATCTGAGACCAAGGACAGGGACAGATTTTGGAGGTCAGATCTCGGTCAATGAGGATATGATGGATTTTGTGAGGGAATCAGGCATTACACTTCTGGCTTATTCTCCTCTTCTTGGAGGTTATTATAATGACAGGACAAAACCGCTCATGGAGCAGTATCAGGGAGCTGATACACAGGCGAGGCTGAATGTTCTGGATCAGGTAGCGGCAGAGGCTGGTGTAACGCCGGCACAGGCAGTGTATTACTGGCTTATGCATTCAGATCCTTCAGTAATGCCTCTTGTTGCTTCCAGTACCCGGAAACAATTTGAGGAAGCTCTTGGAGTACTGGAAATGGAGTTATCCCAGGAGCAGATGGAAAGACTTACAAAGGCAGGAATCTAAATTTAAACAGGACTGACGCATTAATTAGTTTTGGTGCGGCAGTCCTGTTTCGTTTAGCTAAATGAGCGGGAAATCCCCCACCTCTATAGGTAGAGGAACGAATCGCCAAATACACATGCAGGCATGCTCACCGGGCTCGCTGCCCGCAGAAATAAATACAACTAATAAATGCAGCTCTGAGCTATCACATCTTATACTTCATAGCCTTTATCCTGACCGTCTGTTCTGGGGAGGAAACCATGTCTGCATTTTCTTTATCTTCCTCAGAAGGCGATAACAGGACATAATCCGTGGCAATAGTCTGGATAACACTTATGAGATTTTCGGGGCAGGTAATGTTTATACAGTCATCGAGGGTGAGTCTTTCTCTGATAAGCTCTGTCGGAACGTCATCTGTTATCTTCACATTTACGCAGTCGGTGACATGGAGGCCTTTTGGGGAGGATTCAAGTAAAGCTTTATCTATAACGAGATCTGTCACATCTGTAATGCATTTTCCTCTGAAAGTAAGGATTCTGGAAAAGTTTTTACAGACTTTAAGAAAGTCTGGTTTATATTCTTCAGGAAGGTTTACATCGCCTTTGATGTAAAGAAATTCCAGACCATCAGGGAGTCCTGTGTCTCCTACGGTCACGTTTGCGTCTATATATGCTTTTGAACCATAGCGGTCCAGGAATGTAGCGTCTAAGCAGCAGGCTTCATTTACATATTGGCAGCCATCTGGTACAAGTGTGATATCCGCCTTCTCATCCAGAAGCTGTACGGCCGTTTCTAATGCACTCTCAGCGACAATGGCATGGCTGCATATAATACGGACCTTTTTCTGGAGAAGAAGTTCATATGAACTGCTGCTGCCCAGAAAAAGTGCTTTGCCTATTACATAATACTGATTTTCAGCTTTGGCCCGAAGGGCAAAGACACGGTCAGCGTGCAGGGGGCTCTCAGCCAGGATGCAGCTGTCAGGATACAGCTTCGTGCTTCCATTGCAGGTGAGTCTGGAAGAGAGCTGGGAACCCAGGTTCTCAGGACAAATAACTTCACCGTTGACCTGGATGTGGATATAATTAGTAAGAGCTTCATTAGAGCCGGGTTCAATGATAAGCCGTCCATTGACTATCAAGTTAAGCTTTTTATTTCCGGCAGGAGCAGGAGTGATGGTAAAAGTCCCATTGCGTTCTATAATTTCAACATCCAGATCCAGCCTTTCCAGGATCATAGATTCTATCTGAACATGATGCCTGTTCAATATTTCCTGGGATTGTTCCGTGACATAGACGATCATAGATTCTACATAAATTTCTCCATACTGGTTAAGTACCTCTTCGTTCACTTCCCTCAGGTCACAGATCATTGCAGTGATTGATAAATTCTTTTTTTCATTCATGTTATTTACCGCCTTTCTTTTTTAATTCAGGATAAAATTCTTTCAGTTTTTGTCTTGCAGCCATAAGCCGGGCACGTATCGTGGAGGAGGGCAGGCCATACATCTCTCCCAACTCATTGGCATTGTAGCCTTCAAAATATCTGAGCAGGAACAAAGCCTTATCTTTCGGGTCCAGCACACTGCACATCTGCAAAACCTCGGTGCGGGTAAAGTCATCCTCCAGGTAATCCTTTGCAGTCAGTACGGGTTCGGCCTGTACGTGCCTGATCCTGTCAATACAGATATTTTTTGCAGTACGGTACAGCCATGACCTGCATTTTGCTTCACTCATAGTATTAATTAAATCAGAGTGTTCCAGTGCGCGAAGGAAAGTCTCCTGCACAATGTCTTCGGCCTCTGCCATGGAGCCTGTACTCTTTTTCATGTACCGGAATAATTCCCAGTAAAAAAGCTGATAGATTCGACCAACCATGCTTTTGTTGTTCCTTTCCTGCCTGAGAAATGGCATAGTTCCTTAACCGGAACAGCCGCTCTCGTTCCAGTGCTGCCCTCTGCAGCAATTCCCGCTGTTTGTAAAATTCATATTCCTGAAAACCTGTCATATCCTTCAGACCTTTCATACATTTAAGGGTCCGCTGCGCAGCGGCTTGTTTTCTGTTCTCATATAGTAAACGTTTGAGAGAGGGAAAGTGTTGTATAAATAGTAACACATTTTGAAAAATAGCGGCGTGTGAACAGCAGCAAAATACCTGATGACAACATGGTAAGTATGCGTTAAAATAGGGAATATAAGGCTTTGGTGTAACTGCACAGACTGTAAGAAAATGATTCAAGGGTGCAAAAATCCCATCGCCGGAGGCGATTTTAAATGGATTTTTGCATGTAACTGTGAAGGTACTGAACAGTTACGCAGTGTTTTACTATATAATGACAGGACTAAAGGAGAAGTGACATGAAGTACGATTTTACTACAATTATGGACAGAGCAGGAAAAGATTCTGTTGCCGTGGACGTGATACCATTTCAGGGCGCAGAGGTAAAGGAAGGGTTTTCAAAAATCCCCATGTGGGTGGCGGATATGAATTATGCTGCCGCGCCGTCAGTTGTGAAAGCTGTGGCTAAACGGCTGGAGCATCCGGCCTTCGGATATTTCAATCCATCGGAAGAATATTATGCCAGCATCATCAGATGGCAGAGGGAACGCAACGGCGTTGAGGGCATAGAGCCTGAACATATTGGTTATGAGAACGGTGTGCTTGGCGCAGTGGCAGCAGCAGTACAGGCATTTACGGCGCCGGGGGAGGCTGTTTTGCTCCATGCTCCCACATATGTTGGATTTACCCATACTTTAGAGGACAACGGGAGAAAGATTATTTTAAGTGATCTGAAGCAGGATGATGAAGGCGTCTGGAGGATGGATTATGAGGATATGGACAGGAAACTGAAGGAATATAAGATCCACTTTGCTGTTTTCTGTTCTCCGCACAATCCATGCGGCAGGGTCTGGACAAGAGAAGAGATTGAAAAGGCAATGGAGATCTATAAGGCAAATAGCTGTGTGGTTGTTTCTGATGAGATCTGGTCTGATCTGACACTGAACGGGCATAAGCATATCCCTACACAGACCATATCTGAGGATGCCAGGCAGAGAGTAATAGCCCTGTATGCCCCGTCTAAGACATTTAATCTGGCCGGGCTTATTGGATCGTATCACATTATATATAATAAGTACCTGCGGGACAGGATGTGCAGGCAGGCAGAGCTTTCACACTATAATTCAATGAATGTGCTGTCCATGCATGCGCTGATAGGGGCATATGAGCCGGAAGGGGCAGAGTGGGTGGATGAACTGCGGGAAGTCCTTGCCGCAAATGTCAACTATGCTTATGATTACATAACAGAGAATTTTGACGGGGTGGAGCTCTCAAAGCCTGAAGGGACATATATGCTTTATCTGGACTGCAGTAAATGGTGTGAGGCAAAGGGTAAATCTCTGGATGAGCTGATACGCAGCGGGATCGAAAGAGGTGTTATATGGCAGGATGGACGCCCTTTCAACAAACCAAATACAATACGTATGAATCTGGCGGTTCCTCATTCTCTCGTAATAGAAGCCATGGAACGGCTGAAAGAATATGTGTTCTAAAACCGGCAGGGCAGGTGGTCAGGCATGGAGAAAATAGAAGCAATGGAAGTTTTTGATCTTGTAAACCGCATGGGGGAAGCCATACTTTCAAACGGAGGGGAGATATTCAGGGCGGATGAGGCAATGCGCTATGCGGCGAAAGCTCTGGGGCTTAAAGAATTCAATGCATATGTCATTGCAAATGGCATTTTTACGTCTATTTCGGCGGAGGGGCAGTTTTATTCCAGCCAGATCCACTCTGTACCTCTGGCGCCTATCATGCTGTGCAGGGTGGAGGCCCTTAATAATCTCTCCAGGCAGATAAGCGCCGGTGAGTGTACGCCACAGGAAATGAAGGAAGAACTGGACCGGATAGACAAGATGAAGGTGTCGGGAAATTTGATACAGATTCTGGCATCGGGCGTGGGCAGCGCAAGTTTCTGCTACCTGTTCGGGGGAAGTGCATGGGATTCTGCGGCGGCCTTTGCAGCTGGCGTGCTGCTCTACATCTTCCTGATCTATGGAGCGCCTAAAGTAAAGCTGCCTAAGATAATGATGAATATTACAGCCAGCCTCATAGTCTCTCTGGTATGCTGCATACTTTTTAAAGCGGGCCTGGGTAATAATCTGGACAGAATGGTTATCGGCGCTATTTTCCCTCTTGTGCCCGGGATACCTCTGACAAATTCCGTTAGAAATTTTCTTGAGAATGACTATCTGTCGGGGATCATCAGGCTGGTGGATGCACTGCTCACAGCGGGCTGCATAGCCGTGGGCGTGGGGGTGGCTATGAATATATGGAGTATAGTGGCAGGAGGCGGGATATGATGGAT
Organism: Murimonas intestini; assembly: GCF_024622195.1. Lineage (NCBI taxonomy): Bacteria > Bacillati > Bacillota > Clostridia > Lachnospirales > Lachnospiraceae > Murimonas > Murimonas intestini. The sequence goes on along the minus strand of NZ_JANKBI010000005.1, from coordinate 308,688 downwards.
ATAGTGCTGCAGATTATTATGGCATTTACAGGGACAGTGGCATTTTCCGTGCTGTTCAGCGTGCCTAAAAGGCATTACCTCTCCTGCGGGCTGACAGGGAGTGTTGGATGGGCGGTCTATCTGATGATCAGCAGGGTGTTCCATACGCCTATAGTGGCTACATTTGCTGCCAGTATGGTCCTCTCAGCCATGGCCCGTTTCCTTTCAGTGAAATATAAGGCTCCCACAATCGTTTTTCTGCTCTGCGGCATCTTTACCCTGGTGCCTGGCGCAGGGATATATTATACTGCCTATTACCTTTTCACAGGGGCTGAGCAGGAGGCGATGATGAAGGGGATCGAGACATTTAAGCTGGCAGTAGCCATAGCACTGGGGATCGGTGTCAGCTATTCTATACCTGCCAAAGTATACGGCTGGAAGCAGGACGCCGAGGTATGGAACGAGACTGAAATACGTGGAAACGGACCGTCTCCGCGCATTACTGGCCGAAGAGAGCAGTAACATAATTTTCGCGTTCATTCTGTACATCTTTTGTTTTTTATGCTATACTCGTTTCCGGGCATTTATGCAATCAGGCAAAGCCGTCAGACGCCGGCAATAGCCTGGACTGGTTCGAAAACTTCCCAGTATAAAAAACCAAGTATCTCGAAAGTGGAAAAAGTAAAGGAGATTGGAGAATGAATGCAAGAAAAGTGATCATTGACTGTGATCCCGGGATCGATGACGCCCTGGCCCTGATGCTGGCCATAGCTTCGCCGGAACTGGAGATTCTGGGGATTACAGTTGTCTGTGGGAATGTACCGGCAGAGACAGGGGCGAAGAACGCCCTGAAGGTCCTGGAGTGGATGGGCCGGCCAGATATTCCTGTTTATCTTGGTGAGGAGAAACCCCTTGTCCGCGTGTATGTGGACGCCCGTGATACGCACGGGGAGGATGGACTGGGAGAGTCAGGCTATCCGGAGGCTGAAGGTATTAAGCCACGCAGGGGAGCGGTATCCTTCCTCACAGAAACCCTCAGAAAAAATGAAAAAGTATCAGTCATAGCCTTGGGCCCCCTGACAAATATTGCCAGGGTTATTCAGGATGCGCCAGAATGCATGGCAGGCCTGGATGAATTCGTATCCATGGGTGGCAGCTATAAGAGCAACGGAAACTGTTCACCTGTAGCTGAATATAACTACTGGTGTGATCCTCATGCCGCAGGGGAGGTGTACGAGGCATTTCATGCTCTGCCATGGCTGAAGGGAAAAAAGATCCATATGATAGGCCTTGATGTGACCAGGAAGATCGTGCTGACACCAAATATCCTGGAATATATCAAGTGCATAGACAGGAATATGGGGGAACGCATTGAGAAAATAACAAGATTTTATTTTGATTTTCACTGGAAGCAGGAGAGTGTTATAGGCTGTGTCATTAACGATCCTCTGGCAGTGGCATATTTTATAGAGCGCAGCCTGTGCAGCGGATTTGACTGCTATACGGCGGTAGAGACAGAGGGGATCAGCATGGGCCAGAGCATATCAGATGCATATGGCTTCTGGAAGAAAGACCCGAACAGCCATGTCCTGACCGGGACAGACGCATTAGGTTTCATGAAGTTCTTTTTGCATAGAGTGGCAAATGCAGATGAGTCTGAGGCTGATAAAGTGCTCAGGCAGATCATGGTGCCTCAGGAGGGAAACGTATGAGAAAGATAAATGTATCCTCCTTAAGTATTCTGGCTTTTGCCGCTGCAGTAAATGTGATAGGAGGAAGCATTGCTTTGTTTTTCCGGCTTCCTGTCTATCTGGACACAGTGGGCACAATGATGGCGGCAGCCCTGCTGGGTCCTGTATACGGCATGGTGCCCGGGCTTATAAGCGGACTTGTCAGCGGCTTTACAAGTGATATATACGCGCTGTATTATATACCTGTCCAGCTGATCACAGGAGCAATGGCAGGACTGCTGTTTAAGAAGTTTGATATGAAGGGATTCCGCATCATTCCGGCTGCGGCATGTATCTCACTGCCGGGAACAGTTGTGAGCGCAGCTATTACTGCTGCAGTTTTCGGCGGGATCACATCATCAGGCTCTACAGTGCTGGTACAGCTGCTGCACGGCGCGGGACTGAACATGACGGCCAGCGTCTGCGCGGTACAGGCCCTGACTGACTATGCCGACAGGGCAATTGTGCTGCTGCTTGTTATAATGATCCTGGCGGCGCTGCCGTCATCCATGAAATTTATGATACGGAAAGGAAATACTGGACATGGAGCGCTACAATAAGATCACGGAGAAAAATAAGAGGGAGATCGTGCTTTTAAAGGCGTTTCCCTGTGCCTGGGGCAAATGCCGTTTCTGCGATTATATAGAGGACAATTCAAGAGACAGGGAAGAGATGGCAAGGCTAAATGAAGAAGTCCTTTCAAGGGTGACAGGTGAGTTTGGAGTTTTGGAAGTGATCAATTCCGGAAGCTGCTTCGAGCTGCCCAGGGAGACTCTGGAGCTTATACGGAATATTGTCCGGGAAAAAAAGATCAGCAGACTCTTCTTTGAAGCCCATTGGATGTACAGGGAAAAGCTGCAAAAGATGAGGGAATACATGGGCGTTCCTATCATATTTAAAATAGGTGTGGAAACCTTTGACAGGGAATTCAGGGAAAATTATCTGAATAAGCACGCTGCCTTTGAGTCTGCCAAAGAGGTTAGTGAATACTTCGATTCTCCGTGTCTGATGGTGGGAATTAAAGGTCAGACAAGAGAGATGATCGATTACGATATAAAAATGCTGAAAGAGCATTTCAGCCTGGGGACGGTAAACGTCTTTACAAATAATACAACCGATGTGAAGCGGGATGAAGAGCTGGTGGAATGGTTTATGAATAAATATGCAGACCTGCTGAGTGACCCGTCGGTAGAAGTACTCTATGAAAAAACGGATTTTGGGGTTGGAGACTGATATTATGTCTAAAAAAGGCTTGACTTCTATTACAGATCTGTGCTAAGATAAACGGGCGAATGGAAGTAGGTCTTTTTTTTATGCCTAAAATCGGCAGCCCGCACAAGGCTGTCAGCAAAATGAGAAGAGAGCGAGGTGGAAGTTGTGCGCACAAGAATCACATTGGCATGTACGGAATGTAAACAGCGTAATTATAACACTACGAAGGATAAGAAAACTCATCCGGACAGAATGGAAACAAAAAAATACTGTAAGTTCTGCAAAACTCACACATTACACAAGGAAACCAAATAATCGATGGAATAGCGCAAAGGAAGTGACGAGATGGGAGATACTGCAAAATCAGAAAAGTCTATAAAGAAAAGCTGGTTTGATGGTCTTAAATCAGAGTTTAACAAAATCATCTGGCCTGATAAAGTCACACTGGGCAAACAGACTGCCGCAGTGGTTGCCGCTTCAGTCGTACTTGGTTTAATCATTACAGTCATTGATATAATTGTGCAGTATGGTATTGATTTCTTAGTAAGGTAAGGACAAGGGTGATTTTATGGCAGAAGCAAGCTGGTATGTAGTTCATACTTATTCAGGGTATGAGAACAAGGTTAAGGCCAACATTGAAAAAACAATTGAAAACAGACATCTGGAGGATGAGATCTTAGAGGTCCGCGTCCCTCTGCAGAATGTCGTGGAAGTAAAAAATGGCGTGCAGAAGCAGGTTCAGAAGAAAATGTTTCCGGGCTATGTACTTCTCAATATGGTTATGAATGATGACACCTGGTATGTCGTGAGAAATACCAGAGGGGTTACCGGATTTGTTGGTCCTGGATCAAAACCAGTGCCACTTACGGAAGCAGAAATGGATAATCTTGGAATCGAAAAGAACGAGATCGAAGTAGATTACCAGGAGGGCGATACTGTTACTGTTACCGGCGGTGTCTGGAAGGATACAGTCGGCGTGATTCAGTCCATGAACCACAGCAAGCAAATCGTTACCATCAATGTTGAGTTGTTCGGTCGTGAGACACCGGTAGAAATAAGTTTCACAGAAGTCAAGAAAATGTAACAGGAAAATATCCGCATCGGGTCAGATGGCGGAAAGTGGGAGGGAAATCCCCCGACAATACCACATAGGAGGTGCCTAACAATGGCAAAAAAAGTAACAGGTTATATTAAATTACAGATTCCTGCTGGAAAGGCTACACCGGCTCCACCAGTTGGACCGGCACTTGGACAGCATGGTGTCAATATCGTTCAGTTTACAAAGGAGTTCAACGCAAGAACAGCTGACAAGGGAGATCTGATCATTCCTGTTGTTATCACTGTTTATGCAGACAGAAGCTTCAGCTTCATCACAAAGACTCCGCCTGCAGCAGTTTTATTAAAGAAAGCCTGCAACATTAAATCTGGTTCAGGTGTTCCTAACAAAACTAAAGTAGCTACAATCAGCAAAGACAAAGTAAGAGAAATCGCTGAAATGAAGATGCCGGATTTAAATGCAGCAAGCATTGAAGCAGCTATGAGCATGATCGCTGGTACTGCAAGAAGCATGGGCATCACTGTAGAAGAATAAATTGAAAAATATTGACAAGTGGGAGGGAAATTCCCGCGACTACCACCAGGAGGTTATTTAATATGAAAAAAGGAAAGAAATACGTAGAAGCTGCGAAAGCAGTTGACCGCGCAAACCTTTATGATACAGCAGAAGCAATCACATTAGTGAAAAAAGTAGCTGTAGCTAAATTTGATGAAACAATCGAAGCTCATATCAGAACTGGCTGTGACGGACGTCATGCTGACCAGCAGATTCGTGGTGCAGTTGTACTGCCTCATGGAACTGGTAAGCAGGTACGTGTCCTTGTATTCGCTAAGAACGCAAAAGCTGACGAGGCTATTGCAGCAGGAGCAGAATTTGTTGGAGCAGAGGAATTAGTTCCGAAGATCCAGAACGAAGGATGGTTAGATTTCGACGTAGTAGTGGCAACACCGGACATGATGGGTGTAGTAGGCCGTCTGGGCCGTGTACTCGGGCCAAAAGGCTTGATGCCGAACCCGAAAGCCGGAACAGTTACTATGGACGTAACAAAAGCAGTTCAGGATATCAAAGCTGGTAAGATTGAGTATAGATTGGACAAGACAAACATTATCCACGTGCCAATCGGAAAAGCTTCTTTCACAGAAGAGCAGTTAGCGGACAACTTCCAGACGCTTATGGATGCAATCGTGAAGGCAAAACCAAGTACATTAAAAGGCCAGTATTTAAGAAGTGTAACTATTGCGCCGACAATGGGACCTGGAATTAAGCTGAATCCAGTAAAATTTGCATAATAAATGTTATAAATATGAACAAAAAGAGATGCCGTTTATACGGCATCTCTTTTTGTGCTATAGGAACGAAGTTTCCTATAGTACAAAAAACCTCCGGGAGGATACACAAAAGAAAACTTGTCACATTACCTGTCACACGTTGCTCAAGATGTTGCAACATGTTATACTTTTACCATATATAGTTAAAATGAAAGAGTATTTGCCTGATAAATTCAGATAAGTCAAAGGCATAGGGGGAATCAGAGTGTTCTGTACAAGATGTGGTATGAAATGCAGAGACGATGCAAGGTTTTGTCCGAGATGCGGGAAGCAGCTGATCAGCAGGACGGGAAATATTAAAACAGATCCGGTACATGATGTTGGGTATTCTGCGGACATGGAGGCCAGGCGGGGTACAGCAGGTGTGAATGATGAGAATGAGGCCTTAGATGAAGAAGCCACCCTGCTCATCGGTTCAGGGCAGCAGCGCTACAGGAAACTGACAGGGGAGCCGGATGAAGCGGCAGGATACACTGGAAGAGAGTATGCACGCCGGGAATTGGAAACAGGCGGAAATACATATGAGGAAGAGAGCAGCAGAAGGGGAAGAGGCTCTGATGCGGAGTATTATGACAGCCAGAGACAGGGGAGAGCAGGAGCGCATGTCAGGAATGAGAAAAAGCACCATACAGTAAGGAATGTATTGATCATCCTGGCTTTGGTGCTGGCGGCTGTGGGAGCGTCAGGGGGTTATTTTGTGTATATGGCGGTACAGCCCAGGCATGTTCTTGATACATTTCTGGCCGCTGTGGAGGCCGGGGAGTGGTCTGAGGCGCTGGACTGTATTGAATGGGAAGGACAGGAGGGGATGTCCAGAGAAGAATTTGAAGGATATTTGAATTCCCGGGCAGAGGAGATACAGCAGTGGAGCAGTTCCACAAAGGTTCGCTGTAAGGAAGAGGACAGGGGGGATGGAGAGACATCTGTAACTGTCATGATCAGCAAGAAGGGGATGCAGCTGGCAGCTCCCGAAAGAGAGCTTCAGATGGTCAGGTCAGAGGAGAGGCAGCTGTTCTTTTTCAGAAGCTGGAAGCTGACGCCTCAGAGCGCTGCGCTGCTTTTGGGGAACGGGGAATATGATTATTGAAATGACAGGAGAGAGGACCGACATGCCAAGACGAGGAGACATACTTGATAATACATATCAGATCATAGAGGAAATAGGCCATGGAGGCGGGGGGATCGTGTACAAGGCTATCCATCTGCGCCTTCAGAAATACGTAGCTGTAAAGAAAATACGCGATAAAGTAGCCGGTATCATAAATGTCAGGGGTGAGGCAGATATCCTGAAGAACCTGCACCATACATATCTGCCTCAGGTATATGACTTTCTTCAGATAGGTGACCAGATATTTACTGTTATGGATTTTATACCGGGAGAATCACTTGATTACTATCTGAAAAACCACTATACCTTCCAGCAGAGGCAGATCATTATCTGGGCCAAGCAGCTGTGCGAGGCCCTGCAGTATCTGCATACGCGCAGGCCGCCTATAATCCACAGCGATGTGAAGCCTGCCAATATCATGATCACGCCGGAAGGAAATGTATGCCTGATCGACTTTAACATCTCACTGGATATGGATAAGAGGGAGCAGATAACAGGTATGAGCACCTGCTATGCATCACCGGAGCAGCAGGCGCTGGCAGACGGTTATATGCCGGTATCGAGAGGGGGCAGAGCGCCTCTGGTGGATGCGCAGTCTGATATTTACAGTCTGGGCGCCACACTTTATCATATGATGACGGGAAATAAGCCCTCCAGAAGGGCTGAGAATACAGTGCCTATAAACCAGTTCAGGCTGGGATATTCAAAGACACTTACAGATATCGTAGGGAAGGCCATGCATCCTGACAAAAGCAGGAGATACAGGACTGCCCAGGAAATGTATAATGACCTGGACAATATTTATGCGCTTGACGAGCGTTACAAGAAGCATAAGAGGCTGGAGAGGATCAGCACAGCGGCAGGATGCATCTGTATTGCCGGTTTCCTGGCGCTCACGGCAGGCGGAGTGTTTACTATGCGGCAGGAAAAGACAGATGCCTACGAGGCTGCTGTGCAGGAAGGCAATGACTATGCTGCGGACCAGGATTATGACAAGGCCCTTGGGAGCTATGATGAGGCCATAGGAATATTTGATGATAAGCTGGATGCTTATTATCAGAAGCTATACGCACTTCATCTTAAGGAGGACTATCCCCATGTGCTGAATCTGGGGAAGATGATACTTTCCAGCGAGAAGCTTTCAGCAGATGTGTTTTCAGATTCAGGCAGGGAGGCTGCAGTCTATTATATGATGGGAGACGCCTGTTTTGAGCAGGAGGATTATGAGGGGGCTGTGGGCTATTATAAAAAGGCTGTGAACGCTAATCAGGAGAATGCACAGTATTTCAGAGATTATGCCATAGCCCTTATCAGAAATAACCAGCCGGAGACAGCCCAGCAGGTACTGAATGAGGCTGTCAGCGCCGGGCTTGGGGATACGGATATACTGCTGGTAAAGGCTGAACTGGCTCTGAAGCAGGGACAATATCAGGAGTCCGTGGATAAATTCGGCCAGGTGCTCTCAAATACAGATGACGAGTACATCAGACAGAGGTCATATCTGCTTATGGCCAGGGCATTCAGGGGAGCAAATGACCTGGACGGAGAGATCAGAACACTGGAAGAGGGCCGGATGAGCCTGGATGCATCATATCTGACGCCTGTCATCAGCGCTCTGGGAGATGCATATGCCAGAAAGGCGGGGCAGGATGCTTCCTTCTCAATGGAGTACAACCAGAAAGCACTGGAGTGTTATCAGACGCTGGTGGATTCAGGTATGGCGTCAGACGGGGTGAAATATAATATGGCTGCCATTTACCAGAATTTTAAGAACTATGAGGAGGCCGCCAGGATATTAAATGAACTGGAACAGGAAAATCCAAATGACTATAAGCCTTATATGAGACTGGCGCTTCTGGAATGTGATATCCAGGGAGACAAAGAAAACAGCGCCAGGGATTATACGAAGGTTAAAGAATATTATGACAAGGCCAGCCAGCTGTATGCACAGGTGAAGGCTTCAGGGGGCAGTGACGACAAGATGCAGGCTCTGGAGAATATCATGGAAAAACTGTACAGCGGAAACTGGCTTACGAGGTGAAGCAGATGACAGCAGGAGAATGGATGTTTTACGGAGGAATCGCCGGGACTGTGGTGAGCGTTATTGGTTTTGCAGTCTGGAAGATCGTACTGGCGGTAAAGAAAAAGAATCTGAAAAAGGACCTGGAGGAAGAGTATTTTTCCATGTAAGGCAGGGGTGACGGGTTATGGTGATAACATGCATAAATGGTGATATTTTAAATACATATCTGCTGCCCTCAAAAGTATCCGGACAGTACTGGATGGGAGAACTTGTAAGTGTGGAAGCAGACGGGGGCAGATGGTATCTGCGCTCTAATGGAAAAGCTGTCCTTGCAGATACTGACGGCAGGAGGCTGGAGAGAAGCCTGATGGAACCAGGGCGGTTCTACTCACTCCAGACACCCGGGGGAGGTCAGGCTTATCTGTATACAGAAGAGTTGACAGCTGACAGGCAGCAGTATAAAAAGTACAGGACAATTAAGGCGGGCATACTCAGGATCGGGCGCAGTGACCAAAATGATATCATCTACAGCAGCGGGTATGCTTCAGGTATCCACGCCCAGATCGAGATCGACAATGGCACTTATGTGGTCAGTGACATGAGGAGCGGAAACGGCACATTTGTCAATGACAGGCGTGTGACCAGGCAGAGGCTCTATCCCGGAGATGTGATATATATAGCAGGACTGAAGATAATTGTGGGCTGCGGGATTCTGGCTGTGAACAATCCGGGCGGGATGGTAAAATGCAGTGAAAAAATGCTGATACCTTATCTGCAGCCTCCGGTGAGAGAGCAGAGGGAACGGAATATTTTAGACAACGGCAGGGCACGTGAGCAGCTTTTTTATAAGTCGCCCAGATTCAGAAGGGAAATAGAGAAGGCAGGAATCAGGATCGATTCCCCTCCTCCCAGGGAACAGGGAAATGAGATGCCCATGATCTATACGGTCGGCCCGTCTATGACTATGGGGCTGGCCTCCATGTTTATGGGAGTATTTGCCGTCAGCAATGCCTTGAGCAGCGGAAGCGGGATCAGCAGCGCCCTGCCTTCCATCGTGATGTCTGTCAGCATGCTGGGAGGCACGGTAGCCTGGCCCATACTTTCCAGAAAATACGACAAGAAAAGAAAAATAGAAAAAGAAGAAGAACGAAAAGAAAAATACCGCATGTATCTCATGGAGGTCAGAAGCAGGATCCAGCAGATCGAATATTACCAGAGAAAGATCCTGAATGAAAATTATGTGACGTTAGATGAGTGCATTACAAGGATACAGGGAAGAGAAAGAACTCTGTGGGAGCGCTCCTTTGGACACAGCGACTTTCTGACTGTCAGGCTTGGGCGCGGGGAAGTCCCCCTCCAGGTGACGCTGGAGTATCAGGAACCCAAGTTTGAAGTGGAGGAGGATGAACTTCAAAGGGAGATGGAAGAACTCGTATATGAGACAAGGATAATGGGCGAAGTGCCTGTGGGCCTGTCTTTATATGATAATTTCCTGACAGGGATCATCGGCAGGCGCCAGGAGGAATGCAGCTTTATCAAGGGACTGATATTCCAGATAGCGGCCCTTCACAGCTACGATGAGGTGAAGATGGTCTTTCTGTATGACGAGGCGGAGGACATGCAGTGGCGCTTTGTAAAGTGGCTGCCCCATGTCTGGAGTGATGACGGGGACATCCGTTTTGTGGCCACGAATCCGGGGGAAGAGAAAGAAATCTCTATCTATCTGGAAAAGCAGCTGGCTTCACGCCAGGCAGAAGAGGGAAAGCAGGAGAATCTCCCATATTACCTGATATTTTCTATGGATAAGGAACTGGCTGAAAATATGGAGATCATTGGTCAGATCCTGAAGCTGAAGGAAAATATGGGCTTTGGAATGGTGGCACTGTATGACCAGATTGGCAGCCTGCCAAAAGAATGCGGGACTGTTCTGGATGTGGGAAGCGAACTGTCCAGAATGTACCGTCAGGATGATATTTCAGGAGAGTATATAAATTTCTGTCCGGATGCTTTTGCGGAGCCTGACTGCGGGCGTCTGGCAGTGACACTGGCCAATATCAGGCTCTACAGGGATAACCGCAACAGGCAACTGCCGGATATGATCAGCTTCCTGGATATGTTCCGTGCCGGGAAGGCGGAGCACTTAAATGCCCTCACAAGGTGGAAGGAGAATGATCCCACACTGACCCTGGAGACGGAGATCGGTGTAGATGCAGCAGGAAATCCATTTAAACTGGATCTGCATGAAAAATTCCACGGCCCCCACGGTCTGGTTGCCGGTATGACAGGCTCAGGTAAAAGTGAATTCATTATGACTTACATCTTGTCGCTGGCCGTGAATTACCATCCCTATGAGGTGGCGTTTATACTGATCGATTATAAGGGCGGAGGCATGGCAAAGGCCTTTGAAAAGCTCCCCCATACAGCCGGTATCATCACGAACCTGGACGGCGCCATGGTGAACAGGTCACTGATATCTATAGAGAGCGAGCTGAAAAGGAGGCAGGCAGTCTTCCAGGAGGTAAGCAAACAGATCAATATCAGTAATATTGACATTTACAAATACCAGAAGCTTTACAGAGATAAGGTTGTGCATGAGCCCATGCAGCATTTATTTATTATCTCAGACGAGTTTGCCGAACTCAAAGAGCAGCAGCCTGAATTCATGAAGCAGCTCATTAGTGCAGCCAGAATAGGGCGAAGCCTGGGGGTTCATCTGATACTTGCGACCCAGAAGCCTGCCGGCGTGGTGGATGACCAGATCTGGAGCAACAGCCGCTTCCGAATCTGTCTGAAGGTGCAGGAAAAGGCGGACAGCATGGATATGCTCAAACGTCCGGACGCGGCAGAGCTTACGAAAACAGGGCGTTTTTATCTTCAGGTGGGCTATAATGAGATTTTCGAGCTGGGACAGTCAGCCTGGTCCGGGGCATCTTATGTCCCCAAGGATAAGGTTGAGGAAAAGCAGGATATGTCGGTCCAGGTGATAGACCGCACAGGAAGGATAGTAAAGCAGAAGGCGCCGGATGAGAGAAGGATTGCAGCCACAGAAGACAAGCAGCTGGATGCCGTGACAAAATATCTGGCGGCCCTGGCGAAAGAAGAGCATATTAAAATAAAACAGCTGTGGATGGAGCCGCTTCCGGAGAAGCTGAGCCTGGACAGTCTGAGAAAAAAATATGGACTGGAGGGCGGGATTCGGCGCGAAGGCGGTAATTTCTGCCTGGAGCCTCTTGTGGGGGAGATCGACGATCCGCAGAACCAGGCACAGTATCCTATGAAGCTGCCTCTGTCGGCGGAGGGAAATACTATTATTTACGGAGCTACGGGAAGCGGAAAGACCATGCTTCTCACTACAATGATATATTCACTTATACAGGACCATACACCTGAAGAGCTGAATCTGTATATTCTGGACTTTGGTTCTGAAGTGCTCAAAGGATTTGCTCAGGCTCCTCAGGTGGGGGATGTGGTGCTGATATCAGAAAGTGAAAAGGTGGCAAACATGTTCTCCATGCTCAGAAAGGAGCTGGAATCCCGCAAGAAAATGATGGCTGCCTGCGGCGGGAGCTTTGATTCCTTTATAAGAGGAAGCGGGGAAAAAAGGCCTGCTATTGTCATCATCATACAAAATTTTGCGGCATTTACAGAGAGCTATGAGGACTATGTGCAGGAGACTGCCGGGCTTGCCATGGACGGAAGCAGGTATGGGATTTATTTTGTTCTTACAGCTGCAAATGCATCTGGCGTCCGCTACCGTGTGGCCCAGAATTTTCCTTCAGTATATGCACTGCAGCTTAACGATGAGACAGACTATTCCATCGTTTTGGGCAATGTAGGCAGGCAGTATCCCGGAAAAGTAACAGGAAGAGGTATCTTCAGAAATGAAAGAGTCTATGAATTCCAGACAGCCGCAGTTACTGAAGGGGCAGGCGGAATGGATGAGGTCAGGGCAGAATGCATCAGGCAGGAGAGGGAGTGGCTGTCAGCGGAAGGCCGCAGGAGGGCAGAGAGGATCCCGATTCTTCCAGAAAAGGTGGACCTTGCATTCCTGCAGGATGACATAGATGCGGGCAGCTGGCTTTCGTACCCTGCAGGAGTTGACAAAAACTCATTGAAGGTGCGCTGTTTTAATCTGGAGGCGCATATGGTAAATGTGGTTACTTACCAGGAGGAAAGCTGCAGCTTTGTGGAAAGCTTCTGCCGTCTTGCTGCGGTGTGCAAAAAAGCTGATATTATCGTCTTAAATGCCAGGCCTGAATTTAGCAGCGCTTCAAAAGAAGGTCTCACGTACTGCTCAGGAGAAAAAGAGCTGGTAAAAGGGGCAGAGTACATATATCAGGAACTGCTGAAGAGAAATAATGACACGAAGGATGCTTGGGAGGAAGGGAAGGAAGCCCCTGCCTACAGGAAGCTTTTGTGTATTGTCAATGGATACAGGGACTTTGTCCGCTGCCTTCCGGAAGAATTTTTGGAAAAATGGAATGCAATGATGGAAAGGATCGCAGATTTCTGGGGATGCCGTTTTATTATTGCGGACGGAGCGCTGAGTCTGGGAAGTATTTCAGCGGAAAACTGGTATGGGAAGCAGGTTGGGCGCAATGAAGGCATCTTTGTGGGAAATGGGCTGACGGACCAGTATGAGCTGTCTGTGACAAGGCTTACAAGAGAGCTGCGGCAGGAGATTCCAGATGATTTTGGATATGTGGTGGAAAAAGGCCGGGCCCATCTTGTGAAATTGCTGGATCTGGAAGAGGAGGAGTGATATGGATAAGATATTGGCAGAGGTTTATCTTCCGGCTGCCCGGACGAGCTATGATGTCCGGATACCAGGCAGAATCAAGATGTATCAGGCGGCAGAGCTGACAGCAAGGCTGCTGGGTGAGCTGGCTGAGGGATATTTTAAACCTACAGGTGAAGAGATCCTGTGTGACCGCATGAGCGGTCTTCCGTATGATATAAATCTTACACCGGAGGAAATCGGGTTGACAGATGGGGCCAGGATGCTTCTCATCTGAGATGCAGATACACCGAATGTAGCTATCACAGATAGTTGCAATATATAATGAAGCAGTGTAAAGCTGCAAAAAAGGTTAAGGAGGAAAAGTGATGGGAACTAAAATCAAAGTAACACCGTCTGAAATGACGAGGGCAGCAGGCGAGATCGAGACTCTGACAACAAATTACAGGACAACTTATGAGAATCTGTGCCGCCAGCTGAAAGATCTGTCTGTAAATTGGACAGGTGACGACAACAGGAATTTTACATCAAAGATCGAGGATTTTCAGCCATACTTCAAGAAAATGGAAAATCTGATGACAGATTATGTGCAGTTCCTCAGACGTTCTGCCCAGACATATACAGAGACACAGACAGACATCTCCAAGAAGGCTTCTTCTTTGGCAGATTCAATCAGTTAGGAGGGAATAAAAATGGCAGGATCATTGACAATTACAACAGATGAGCTGAGAACAGCGTCTAAAAATGTGACAGATTTAAACGGCCAGCTGAGTGAGAGGCTGGAAGATATAAGAAGGAAACTGAATTCACTGAAGAACACCTGGGAGAGCGAGGGAGCTGATGAGGTGATGCAGCAGTTCAACAACCTGAATCCTAAATTTGACCAGTATAAAAGGATAGTGGACAGCTACGCGGACTTTCTTATGAAGACGGCAGAGCAGTACGAAGTGACAGAGAGTACGGTCAAGAAGAACGCCGGGACTCTGGAGTTTAAATAACAGTTTAAGAAAACGCACGGCAGCGGCAATTTACACAAGCGGGCATTTCGCAGGATGCACATATTTGCATGTGCGTTTGGCGGATGACGCGGGGGAGCTTTGAATTGCTTCCTGCCGTGCCATAGGATAAAGGGAAGGGAGGGACTTGTTGTGAAAAGAAGGATATTATCCTTTATGCTGGCAGCAGTCCTGCTTATAACGGGACTTGCCGGCTGCGGAGGAAAAAAGGGAAACGTTGGTGCGGTATCCAGAGGTGAATGGCTGAGAATGCTCACCCTGGAATTTGGTATGTATACATATGATACAGAGGAACCTTATTACAGCGATGTGGATGAGGAGGATGAGTATTTTGCACCGGTACAGATAGCAGGAGACTGGGGAATACTTGACGGCGAGGGGAAATTTGAAGCCGGTAAAGATGCCACGAAAGGTTTTATTGCGGAGACGCTGGCAGACACAATGGGTCTGGACGGCAAAGCAGGAACGTCGGTTAAAGTGGAAGGCGGCTATGATGAGAATAAGATCGGGCTGCTGGCAGATAAGAACATCATCAATGTGAAAAATGGCAAATTTGATTCAGGAAAGACCATGGACAGGGAAGAGTGCAGTGAGCTGCTTGTAAAGGCATATCAGGTCTGGTGTAAAAAGAGCTTCCCGAATAAGTATGCAAATGTAGAGATAAAAGCAGGAGTCCAGGATCTCAGGGAAGAGAAGGAGCTTGAATATAAAGAAGAGCCTGTGGAGGATGCAGATATTGAAGGGCAGGAGGACGAAGAACGCGGAGTCGGAGAGTTGGAAAATGCACAGTCACCGGATGCCGGAGACGGCCAGGGTCAGACATCTGCAGGCCGTCAGAGTTCGGACGGGCCAGGCGCTGCACCGGACGGCGGCCAGGAAAACAGCGGAGGCCAGGGACAGAACAATGACAGCCAGGAAAACAGCGGAGGCCAGGAGCAAAACGGAGGCGGCCAGGTGCAGAACAGCGGCAGCCAGGGTCAGGACAGCGCCGGACAGAGCGGGAGCAGTACAGGGGGCACGAACGGGCAGGTGACAAAGGTGACGGTCCCTGATTCTGTAGGGGCGGAGCTGACACCTGGTTCAGTATTCATACTTCCTGCGAATGAAGAAAATCCGGACGGCGTGGCATATAAGGTCAAAAGCGTGGAGAAGACAGAAGGCGGCAGTACGATTATTTATGCGGAAACGCCAAATTTGGAAGATTTATTTGAAAAAATAGAGCTTCAGGGCGATTATACGCCTGACTATGATAATGTCCAGGTAGAAGAAGGCGTCACGTTCACAATAGAGAGCGGCATGGCATCTCAGCCGGGATATGTAAATACTTCAGCGGAAAATACATCCCAATGGCCGGATACTCCCGCACAGTACGCAGATCTGATTAAAAAGACCCTGGAAAACCAGGACATGGAGCAGGGAAGAACTGAAGGAAGCTCCATAGAAGAAAATGAGGAAGGCGGATATGCCCCGCTTGTTTACTATGAGGGCATGGAAAGCTTTGACCAGGCTGCTACGAAAGATCTGGGTGATGCCATTAATTTTGAGTGGGATAATGGAAAAGGAATGACCTACCAGTTTAAAGTAGGGGATATCAGCCTCTCATCAGATATAGATATCCAGTGCATTCCGATGAATGTAAAAAGAGCGTATCTCCGGCTGGATTATAAGATCATCAATCAGCTTAATTATAAGACTCACTCGGACAATCAGCTTGGAAAAGCAGATGCCATGACTGAGGAGAAAAAGCTGGGAACCATTGAAATACCTATCCAGCTGGGGTTCAAAGTGACTGTGGATGTGGTCGGCAGGATAACTATAGACGGAGAGCTGGAGGTCAGTCTGAATTGTACAGGAGCCTGCGGCCTGGAAATCATCAACAATCATGTGAGGGCTATTAAGGACTTTACTTATAAGCCTACTGTCAGGGCGGAGGCGACTGTGAAGCTTACAGGAGACCTGTCTGTGAACCTGGAGCATTCATTGTTAAAGCACAAAGGGAAATGCCTGCGTATATTGGGGGCAGGTGCACAGATAGGACCAACGGTTAACGTAAATGCCGACTTTGTAAAGAACTGCTTTGATATGAAAGGATACATTGAAGGGAGCATCTATGTGCTGTCTGAGGTTAGGATCGGAAATCTGCAGCTGAACTGGAATCAGGCATTTTGGACGGAGAGCAATACACCGTACAAGATTACGGCACATATGGAGGATTGGAAGCTGGTGCCGAAGTGTACAAGAGACGGGTTGGAAACAGAAAAGAAAGAGGAGGAAGCGCCTTTGGTATCAGATCCGCTCCCTGATGAGGGGGATAATGGAAACAACGGAGGAGATGAAGGAAGAGATAAAAACCAGTCAGGGGATAACGGAGAAGATATTGTGCTTTCTTCCTATAATATCTTTCTTTCTCCTGGGCAGACTGATAAAATAAAGCTGAGCATACAGGATGCCAGGTTTGAATCTGAGAATACAAAGATAGCTTCTGTTGGCTTGAACGGAGTAGTGACAGGGGTGGCTGAGGGCAGTACTATAATCAATATTTATGATAAAGACGGCAGTCTGGCTGCCAGTATTGCAGTACAGGTCGATTGATATGCCGGTAAGCCAGGCGCAGCTATGGGAACATAAAGAAAGCGGCAAAATAGCAGGAGGTTGATTATGTTTTGTAAAAAATGCGGCACACCGAATGAAGATGGTGCCAGATTCTGCCGTAAATGCGGCGAACCGCTTGGCGGGGATGAGAAGCAGGGAGGCCCCCAGGGTACTGACAGGCAGAGCGGACGATATGAGCCGGGGCCTGCGGGCGGGCAGAGAAACGGCCAGGGGCCTGCGCCCGGACGGCGTGATGGCTATGAGCAGAGGACGGGAAATGGCCGCGGTGACGGCTATGAGCAGAGAGCGGGAACCGGCCGTGGTGGCGGCTATGAGCAGAGACCAGGAACCGGCCCCAGTAACGGTTATGAGCAGAGGCCGGGAACCGGGCGCAGTGACGGTTATGAGCAAAGACCGGGAACCGGCCGTGGTGACGGTTATGAGCAGAGACCGGGAACCGGGCGCAGAGGCGGCTATGAGCAGGGAGCGGGAACTGGCCGCCGGAATGGCTTGGGCCAGGGGCCGGCTCTGGGCAGGAATAACAGATATGAGCCGGAAGCGGCTCCCAAGGCCCAGGACGAAGAAAAGGCACGCATCAGGAAACGACTGATAGCCGCCATATGCACAGTGGGAGTACTTCTGCTTATATGCGCAGGGACAGGTATCTTTTTTCTGGTGAGCGGAAATTCTGCACAGGCAGAAAAGAAGTTCCAGGATAAAATCACCAGCGGTGACAAATATGTGGAAGAACTGGATTACACCAACGCGATCGATGCATTTCAGAATGCAATAGAAATCGAGCCCAAGAAAATAGAAGGATATGAGAAGCTGGCCGATGTTTATATGAAACAGGAAGAATATGAGAAAGCGGAAGAAACACTCATAAAAGGAATTCAGACTATCCAGGGAAGCACTGTGCTTCAGGAAAAACTGGAGGAAGTGTATGAGCATATAGAACCAGCAGATCCGGATCTGGTGCTGCCTACGGAGGCGCCAAAGGAAGATCCCGGAGCAGGTGCGCAGCCGCAGAAGGTGCCTGAGGAGCCACCGGCGGCATCTGAATTACAGCAGGCAGCAGAAGAGACTCAGACAGGGTCCGGGACTTCTGAAACACCGGAAGAACCCAAGACAGAATCGGAAACGCCCGGACTGGCAGGGGAAATGAAGGTACCGGATGAGATAGAAACTGAAACAGAGACAGAAACAGCCAATAGTGAGGACTCGTCTGAGACAGAATCTGAAACTGCGGCAAACGAACCGGAAGGCGCTGACGTTCCGGCAGAGCCTGTACCTGAGAATCCTACAGAAGAAGAGGTGAGAGCGGCATACCAGGAATATATCAGGACAATGCTTGCATCAGATGTGAAGCTGGTAAGTTCTGAAGATATCACATATACATGGGGCGGAAATGCAAAGCCTCCTGTAGAAGAGGCTGGCGGGCTGATCTCTGCTTATGAAGCTGATCTGGACGGAGATGGGATATTAGAAATGCTGACAGTGTCTTACACCTATGCAGAGAACGGTCTGGGTGATAAGATGCCTGCCACAGTAGTTGAACTTTATGCGTTAGAAAACGGCGCCGTAACAGATAAGGGGACTGTTGTCAAGTCTCTGGAGGCCGGAAGCCTGAGCAGATTTGAAGAAAAAGTAAAAATATTTATAAAGGATACTGAAGGTAAAAAGTATATTTGCTTTTATGGCAGTGCCATGAGCACAATGCTGGCTAATGGGCCTCAGCTGAGTTACAGTATCTGGACATATGAAGGGAAAGAAATAAAAAATGAATGTGATTTTAATTTCATTTATAACAGATCAGATTTTCCGGCAGATGTAAAAGAAAAACTTAATTCTCTGGGACTGCCGGAGCATATCGGTGAAATACTGCCCCAGAATGGTCTTGTAATGATCACGGAACTGTATTCCCTGGCAGAAAGTACGGACCAGGCAGGAGCTGAAGTGCCGGCAACGGCTACATTTACAGATTATACAGATCTGAAGACAGCGCTGGGAAACGGTCAGACAGAGAGTGGTGAACAGACAGAGAGCCAGCCGGAAGGACAGACAGAGGATCCTTCAAAGGGGCAGACAGAAGAAGGAACTGATGCGGATAATGGTATAGAAGGCACCACAGAAGTGCCGGGCACTGATGGACAGCCGGGGAGCGAGCCTTTAGCTGAGGGAGAGACTGGACAGGAAGCGGCAGAAGGCTCTGCAGACACGGATGCAGCAGCCGAGACACAGATAACTGCGGAGATACCCCAGACAGAAGCTCCTGTTCCGGAGCCGGAAAATGTAGTATATGAAGCACTGGAATTTACCCAGATCCAGGAATATAACGGAAACGTGTATACCGTATTTTCTGATGGGCCTGATGGGTGGTTTTCTACAAGTAATGATGCCGGCGGCAATTATTTAGATAAGCTGGCAGTATATAATGATTATATCTATGTGATCAGGATGTACGGCACCGGGGCAATGAACGGGACATTAGAGCGGAGCAGGCTGGATGGTTCAGAGACTACAGTGCTGGCAGACAATATATATGGCTGGGGAAGAGTATGGATCATAGGTGACTGGCTGTATTATGCCACCAGCACGGCTGAGGAAGTCAATTCGGAACTGATGAGAATAAATCTGTCAGACACATCGGTTATAGAACAGCTGCCGTGCAGGCCGTATAACCTGGTGACAGATGGGAGCTATATCTACTTTAATTACTCATGGGAAAGCAGCGTGGGAAATAAAAGCAGTCTGGACGGAAGCGTAATCACGGAATTGACATTCCCGCTGCCCTTGGATACAGTTTATAATAATGGAAGATTCTATTACTGTGAAAACCAGGCAGTCAGCTCAATGAATACAGACGGAAGTGATTACAGGCTGGAAGTGAGCGGACAGCAGCTGAACAGCATGAAGATTTATGAGGGAACCATCTATTATGTAGATACAGAGCAGGTTTACAGGAAGACTATTGACACCTCTGATGGAGGTGTACAGCTGAGTCAGCTCCCGGAAGGGCTGCACGCTAAGGATGTACTGGCAGGTGCGGGAGACAGTATTTATGTCCGCTGCTATATGGACGATGTTTATAAGCAGGCCCATCCGGAAATACCTGATCAGCTATTCAATATGGTAATGTGCCGTATTCCGGCTGCAGGCGGGGAGGCCGAAGCTGTAGGATACTGGTTCCAGAGCTGAGATATATAATTGGAACGGAATAAGGAAGGAGCAGTGGAATGAGGTGTAAGAATTGCGGAAAGGATAATATTCCAGGCGCCAGATTCTGTGAGAAGTGCGGGAAAAGGCTGGACCAGGAAGAAACACGGTTTGTACCTGAGCCGGGGCCCGGCAAGGGCGGCCCGGGAGAAGATGCGGTGCGGAAACGTCTGATAGCAGCCATCTGCAGCGTAAGCGCTCTGCTGCTGATCTGTGTTTGTGTAGCTGTATTTTTCCTGTTGGGTTCAAATGAGAGTGAGGCGGCAAAAGCCTTCAATGAAAAGATTCAGGCAGGAGATAAATATGTAGAGAGCATGGAATATGACAGCGCTGTAGATGCCTTCCGTGCGGCGATCGATATTGAACCTAAAAAGGAAGAAGGCTATGAAAAGCTGGCCGAAGTCTACATAAAGCAGGGAGAATACCAGGAGGCAGAAGAAACACTGAAAGAAGGCCTTCAGACTATCCAGGGCAGCACAGTCCTGCAGGAAAAGCTGGAAGAGGTATACCAGTATATAGAGCCTTCAGACAGTAATGAAGGGCAGCCGTCCGAGCAGCCCGGAACTGAGAAAACCAACGGGACAGCGTCGGCGGTTGAACCATCAACAGAGAGGCCTGCGGCAGTTGTAACAGAGTCAGTGGTGCCGGAAACAGAAGCGGTGACAGAAGCCCCGCCGACAGAGGCGCCTGTAACAGAGACGCCCATAACAGAGCAAGTGCCGATGGAAACAGAAGCGGTGACAGAAGCCCCGCCGACGGAGCCCCCTGTAACGGAGCCCCCAATAACAGAGACGCCAATAACAGAGGCGGTGACAGAAGCCCTGCCGACGGAGGCGCCTGTAACGGAGTCCCCCACAACGGAACCAGTGGTGCCGGAAACAGAGGCAGTGACAGAAGCCCCGCCGACGGAGGCGCCTGCAACAGAGACACCAATAACAGAGCCAGTGGTGCCGGAAACAGAAGCGGTGACAGAAGCCCTGCCGACAGAGGCGCCTGTAACGGAGTCCCCCACAACGGAACCAGTGGTGCCGGAAACAGAAGCGGTGACAGAGGCTCCGCTAACGGAGACAGCTGTAACAGAAGCACCTGTTCAGCCAGACATTGAGGATACTGAACAGAGTGAGAATGCTTCACCGTATCCGTCATTGGAACGGAATGTACCGGCTATTCTGGAATTAATGCAGATGTATTATCAGGCGCTAACAAGTAAAGATATAGAACAGCTGAAAATATATGTAGAAAATTTCAATGAGGAAAACCAGCAGATAATCATAGATAGTATGGCTGTTGAAAGTTACGAAAATATTGTGACATATTCCCGGAAAGGTCTGACAGATGGAAGCTTTGTAGTCTATGCAAATTATAGCGGAAAAGTATACGGTATTGATACATTAGTGCCGAGCCTGACTGTATTCTATGTAAAGACTGATGAGAGCGGAGTCCTTTATATTGCAGACCGAAATGCAGATCAGGAGGCTAAAGAATTTTTAGAGGAGGCGATTAAGGAAGATGATGCAGTGGCTTTAACTGCAGATATAAAAAAGGAATATGATGCTGCTGTGGCATCTGACCCAGTATTGAAGGAATTTATGGAAGGGCTGTCAGAGGTTCCGGCTACAGAAGCACCGCCGTCAGAAACAGAGGCCCCACCAGCGGAAACACCTCCGGCAGAAACAGAGGCTCCAATAACGGAAGCTCCTTCAGCTGTAACAGAGGCCCCAATAACAGAAGCGCCGCCGTCAGAAACAGAGGCCCCAACGGCAGAAACAGAGGCGCCGATAACGGAAGCACCTTCAGCTGCAACAGAGGCCCCAATAACAGAGGCGCCCCCGGCAGAAACAGAAGCCCCGCCTGCGGAAATACCTCCGGCAGAAACAGAGGTTCCGACTACAGATACACCTCCGGCAGAAACAGAAGCGCTGATAACGGAAGCACCTCCGGCAGTGACAGAGGCGCCGATAACGGAAGCACCTCCGGAGGCAGCAGAGACTCCGGCAACAGAAGCACCGCCTGCGGAGACAGTCCCGCCGGAGACACAGGCACCTGCGGAGTCTGAGAGTGAACTGCCTCTTCCATCACCAAATGTGACGCCGGAAGAAGCGGAGACTGTATATACAGGGTATCTGGCAGATGTATTGATACCGGAGCGCGGGCTGACGGATACAGAAGAATTTGTATACAACCGGGAAGAAGACAATTTTGAACTGTTCAGACAGAAGGAAGGAATTCTTTCGGCGTTAGTTAAAGATCTGGATGGAGACGGTATACCTGAAATGATCTTAGTGTCCCTGGGAGAGATGGATGCGGGAGATGGCATAATATCTCAGTGCTTACAGACGGAGCTGTACCGGATAGAAGATAAGCAGGTCAAAAAGGCTGGGGATATCTGCCGGATGAATAGGCCCGGAAGCATGAGAGGGTATGAAGAGGAGATTGAAATAGGTATAATAGAAAAGGCTGGACGTTATTATATCGGTATCAGTGGAATCCTCATAGATAATCCGGAAGATATAGCTGAAACAGCAGTTCTGAAGGTTTATTCTTATGAAAAAGGACAGATCATTTCAGTGCTGGATCAGGAATTTTACGGCAGTGAGGAAGAAGTAGATAATGAAGCGAGAAACCAGCTGGATATAATAGGAATAGGGGAACTGGACGATCAGGATAGCTTTACCATGGTGTCAGCAGTGAGAGTAGAAGAGGAAAAATCATTTTCTTCAAGAGCGGTTTTTATAGACTATACAAGCCTCCGCGATCTTTTAGGCTTCACGACAGGTCAGGAGACAGAGGCTCCGGTCACGGAAACGGCACCGCCGGAAACGGAAGCTCAGGCTGCAGAAGAGCCGTCTCAGGAGACAGAAGCTCCGGCTGAGGAAGCAGTTTGGCCTGAGACAGAGGCCTCGGTAACAGAAGGCCTGGCAGAAGAACAAGAGCCTCCGGCAACGGAGGCACCGGTTACGGAAGCAGCGCCGCCTGTTGAAGGAGGTCCGGCAGAGGAAGCAGCGCCGCCGGCTGCAGAAACCCCGGCAGAAGAACCACTGCAGGAGACAGAGGCTCCGGTCACGGAAACAGCGCCGCCGGCTACAGAAGCCCCTCCGGCAGAAGAGCCTCCGGTTACAGAGGCCCCGGCTACAGAAGCAGTTCCAGCAGAAGAAGAACCGCCTGTTACGGAGTCATCAGTTACAGAGGCTCCGGCCACAGAGGATGTCCCCATTGAAACGGAACCGCCAATACCGGAGGAGACAGAGCCTGTAACTGAAGAACAGCAGGCGGCAAGCTTCCAGGAAGCATTTGTATACGAATCTGTGGCTTTTGCCCAGGTTCAGGAAGCTGATGGAAGAATATACTCATCGTATCTGGATACAAGTGAGAGCGCTCAGCATGTGGGGGATTCAGGCAGGTCATACCTTGCGGTCTATGGAGGATGGCTGTATACCATGCAGGGAGCTTTTGAGGGGCCGCAGTCTGTTGCAGTGGAGAGGAGCAGGCAGGATGGTTCAGAGAGGACAGTTCTTGTTGAAGGAGCTTCTAACCAGGTCATTCCATATATCATCAATGGCTGGCTGTATTATGAGTCTGCCGCAGGTGAGGGAGCAGGCAGCCTGGTGAGGATCAATCTGGAGAATCCAGTGGAATCTGAGACTCTGCAGGGAATGACAATGGTTATAGGTGCAGACTCAGATTACATTTACTGCACAGGTGCAGAGGGTATTCTCAGGATGCGTCCTGACGGCAGTGATACCCAAGTCATAGGAGCTGTAAATACCCAGAAGATCCGGATGTCAGGGAATAAGCTGTATTATACTGATGAAAACGGGATAGCCTGGCTGGATAAATCAGGCGGTGAAGCTGTCCGTGTACTTGACGGCGGTCTCGTTGCTGATTTTACAGTGGTAAACAGTATGCTGTACTATATCAGGGATGGAAGGGCGTATTTGCAGGCAGTGTCAGAGGATGCGGCTGTCCAGGCAGAATTGACTGCCGGGGGAAGTGCAGAGGCTCCGGCTTTCCCGGCGGGAATGTATGCAGAGAGTTTTCTTGGCAGCGCTGGCGGATATGTATATTTGACAGCATCTGTTGACGGAACATATCTGCAGGAGCATCCTGAGGTCACAGATCCCCAGATAAACAGGGCTGTCTGCAGACTGGATCTTGCAGGAACCGCTAATGAGATTTGTGGATATTTTATTTTGTAAGCAGTATTAATAAGATACATTTTTGAGACGGCACAAGCCGCGCTTAGAAAATTAAAGGCCTCTTTGCAATTGTGAGGGGCCTTTAGTTTACAGGCCAGGCTTGTGTTGTTTTTATTGTTAGCCATAGATCATGCCGATACAAAGAGATTTAATTTGCATGGCCTTTCCTGCCGTGATAAAATATATCCAATGGATAAACAGGTTACAGGAGTATATGTGTGGGAAGGAGATGGAGAATCATGTCTGCATTTTCAGAGTGCCTGAAAAAGGCGGTGTCAAAAGCAAATATCAGCATTGTCAGGCTGTCGGCCTTAAGCGGTGTGGAGCGCAGTTACATCCAGAAAATGCTTGGAGATAACAGGATCCCTGCTGAAGAGAGGACTGTGTCGCTGCTGGCTCAGGGTCTTTCCTTAAGCAGCAGGGAAGAGAATGATATGCTTGAGGCGTACAGGATGACAAAGCTGGGGGCAGAGGTCTATTACCAGCGGCAGGATATAGGAGAGCTTCTGAGATGTTTTGATGAGAGGACAGAATGCCGGCAGCCTCTTGTTGTCAGTGAGGGAAATGTTAAGCTTGAACTGCCCGGGAATATCAATGTGATACGCCAAAGAGCTCATGTGCTTGAAGCTGTGAGGGCATTATTCAGCCAGGAGGCAGACCGGGAAGGGGATATATGCATAGTGTGCCAGCCGGAGAATGAAGATATGCTTTACTGCCTGGAAAAGCTGGGAAAGAGTAAGGAATCAGGGGCTGTCCGCCATCTGATCTGCCTTGATAATACAGGCTGCAAGTGGGATTACCACAATCCTAACCTGCGGTATCTGAAGAATATCCTGCCCCTGCTGTATTATCATGATAATTATGAATTCTTTTATTATTATGATTCTTTGGGGGCGCATATAAATGAGCATAGTGAGCTGCCTTATTATATTATAACATCCCACTATCTGTGCCTGATGTCGTATGACTATGAGGAGGCGGTTCTGACTGCAGATGCCGGTATGATGGACATGTACAGCCGGAGCTTTGAGAGAAGGCTGAAGATGGCAAGGCCCATGCTGGAGAGTATGGATGTGATGGAAAACTATATGGCGGCCTATATTTCTAATGAAAAGATACAAAATGGGAATGGGGAGGTCTTCAATATGGAAGCCATTCCCTGCCTGATGCCTTTTATGACAAAAGAAATACTGGAGCGGTGTATCATCACAGACGTGATCTCTATGGAGGAAGCCATGGGGCTTCTGGATATGGACCAGCACAGCCTGGAAAAGCTGAACCAGCAGAAGAGTATGTCTTTCTTTTTCTCTGAGGAAGGCGTACAGCAGTTTCTGGAGGAAGGCAGGGTGGGAACAGTGCCCAGCAGCATTTACAGGCCCCTGGAGCCGGAAGACAGGGTTTGGCTGCTGGAAAGGCTGTATCAGGCGCTGGAGGAAGAAAGTATCACTGGATATATGGTCAGGTCACAGCTGCTCTCCCCCCTTTACCACACACATATTGAGATAACAGACAGGGGGCAGACCCTCTTTTTTATACAGAACGGTGAGGGAAAGAGCAAATGCATCTCTCTGAATGAAAAGAATACAAGCAACGCCTTCTATGACTATATGGAGTTTTTGAAAACCAGCGATTTTGTGTATGAAAGGACTAAAATGCTGGATTGTTTGAGCGGGTTGCTCAAAAAATGTAAAATTAAAACATGACTGTTTACATGTGACCCGTTATATTCTATAATGTCTAATAGAAATTATGCGGGGACTGTTCATTGGACAGCCATATTCTGCAAATCAATGAGAAACCGAGGTAAGAACATGAAGAGAAACGATATCCACAAAGTACTGATAATTGGGTCAGGTCCTATTATCATCGGTCAGGCATGTGAGTTTGACTATTCAGGGACTCAGGCCTGCAAAGCTTTGAGAAAACTGGGGTATGAGATTGTACTTGTTAATTCTAATCCGGCAACGATAATGACCGATCCGGAGACAGCAGATGTGACTTACATCGAGCCGCTAAATGTAGAGAGGCTGACACAGATCATAGAAAAAGAACGTCCGGATGCCCTGCTTCCGAACCTGGGCGGACAGTCAGGACTGAACCTGTGCTCTGAGCTGGCAGCAGCGGGAGTGCTGGAGAAGTATAATGTCCAGGTCATCGGTGTCCAGGTAGATGCAATTGAGCGCGGTGAGGACAGGATCGAATTTAAGAAGACCATGGAGAGCTTAGGCATCGAGATGGCTAAGAGTGAAGTTGCCTACACTGTGGAGGAAGCTCTGGAAATCGCTGATAAACTGGGATATCCGGTAGTGCTGCGTCCGGCTTATACCATGGGTGGTGCAGGCGGCGGCCTCGTGTACAATACAGAAGAATTGAAGACAGTATGTGCCAGAGGACTTCAGGCCAGCCTTGTAGGCCAGGTGCTCGTAGAAGAATCCATCCTGGGCTGGGAAGAATTAGAGCTGGAAGTTGTCAGAGATGCTAAAAATAATATGATCACTGTCTGCTTCATCGAAAATATCGATCCCCTGGGCGTACATACCGGTGATTCCTTCTGTTCAGCTCCTATGCTGACTATCTCTGAAGAAGTGCAGAAGAGGCTGCAGGAGCAGGCTTATAAGATTGTAGAATCCATCGAAGTTATCGGCGGCACGAATGTGCAGTTTGCTCATGACCCTGTATCAGACAGGATTATTGTTATTGAGATCAATCCGAGGACTTCACGTTCTTCAGCGCTGGCTTCCAAGGCTACAGGCTTCCCCATAGCCCTCGTATCTGCCATGCTGGCATGCGGGCTGACTCTTGATGAGCTTCCCTGCGGCAAATATGGAACACTTGATAAATATGTGCCGGGCGGGGATTATATTGTTATTAAATTTGCCCGCTGGGCTTTTGAAAAATTCAAAGGCGTGGAAGACAAGCTGGGAACTCAGATGAGGGCTGTCGGCGAAGTCATGAGTATTGGAAAGACATATAAAGAAGCTTTCCAGAAAGCGATCCGCAGCCTTGAAACAGGACGCTATGGCTTGGGCGGCGCTAAGGATTTCGCTTCAAAGACAAAGAAAGAGCTGCTGAAGATGCTCTCTGTGCCTACAAGCGAGAGGCAGTTCATTATGTACGAAGCGCTGCGCAAGGGAGCTACCGTAGATGAACTGTTTGAACTGACAAAGATCAAGCATTACTTTATCACCCAGATGAAGGAGCTTGTAGAAGAGGAAGAGCAGCTGAAAGCAGCAGCCGGAAGTGTTCCTTCTGCTGATGTACTGCGCCAGGCGAAGCTGGACGGTTTCTCAGACAAATATCTCAGCCAGATCCTGAATGTGAAAGAAGAAGACATCCGCAGCGCCAGGAAAGAGGCAGGCATCAATGAGGCCTGGGAGGGCGTTCATGTAAGCGGCACAGAGGACAGCGCATATTACTACTCAAGCTATCACATTGAGGACAAGAGCCCGGTAAATAACGAACGTCCAAAGATCATGATCCTGGGCGGCGGACCAAACCGTATCGGTCAGGGTATTGAATTCGACTATTGCTGTGTACATGCTGCACTTGCGCTGAAGGATCTTGGATTTGAGACAATTATTGTCAACTGTAATCCTGAGACGGTATCTACAGATTACGATACCTCTGATAAACTGTATTTTGAGCCTCTTACACTGGAGGATGTACTTGCAATCTATGAAAAAGAGAAGCCGCTGGGTGTTATTGCTCAGTTCGGCGGACAGACTCCGCTGAATCTGGCAGCAGACTTAAAGAAGAATGGAGTCAAGATCCTGGGAACTACTCCTGAGACAATCGACCTGGCAGAGGACCGTGACCTCTTCAGGGCTATGATGGATAAGCTGGAGATCCCGATGCCAGAATCAGGGATGGCTGTAAATACGGAGGAAGCTCTGGAGATCGCTAATAAGATCGGATATCCTGTTATGGTGCGTCCGTCATATGTATTGGGCGGAAGAGGGATGGAAGTGGTCCATGACGATGAGGCTTTGAAATTCTATATGAGCCTGGCTGTGGGTGTCACACCAGACCGTCCTATCCTGATCGACCGTTTCCTGCACCATGCTACTGAATGCGAGGCAGATGCCATCAGCGATGGTGAAAATGTATTTGTTCCGGCTGTAATGGAGCATATTGAGCTGGCAGGCGTGCATTCAGGAGACTCCGCATGTATACTGCCGTCAAAACATCTGAGCGAAGAACAGATTGCGACGATCAAAGATTATACTGCCAGGATCGCCAAGGAAATGAATGTAGTAGGACTTATGAATATGCAGTACGCTATCGAGGACGGCAGGGTATATGTGCTGGAGGCAAACCCGAGAGCATCCAGGACAGTGCCGCTTGTATCCAAGGTCTGCAATATTAAGATGGTGCGTCTGGCTACAGATATTATGACCTCCCATCTGACAGGAAGACCGTCACCTGTGACTTCATTAAAGGATAAGAAATTCTCACATTATGGAGTGAAAGAAGCTGTGTTCCCGTTCAATATGTTCCCTGAGGTAGATCCGCTTCTGGGGCCGGAAATGCGTTCCACAGGAGAAGTACTGGGAATCTCACAGAATTTCGGGTCGGCATTCTATAAAGCCCAGGAGGCAACTCAGAGCAGGATCCCTCTGGAGGGATGTGCACTGATCAGCGTCAGCGATATGGATAAGCCGGAGCTTCTGGAAGTGGCTCAGGGCCTGCATGACTGCGGCTTTAAGCTGATGGCAACCGGCAGCACATACGACAGGATCGTGGAAGCGGGACTTCCGGCAGAAAAGATCGCCAAGATCAATGAGGGACGTCCTAATATTCTGGATGCCATTACAAATAAGAAGATCCAGCTGATCGTGAACACTCCTATCGGAAAGAAGGGTGCAACAGATGACAGCTACATCCGTAAAGCTGCCATCAAGAACAAGATATTCTATTTGACAACAATG
The DNA here is from genome assembly GCF_024622195.1 of Murimonas intestini. Classification (NCBI taxonomy): domain Bacteria; kingdom Bacillati; phylum Bacillota; class Clostridia; order Lachnospirales; family Lachnospiraceae; genus Murimonas; species Murimonas intestini. The sequence goes on along the minus strand of NZ_JANKBI010000005.1, from coordinate 279,565 downwards.
GCTGCAGCAAAGGCAACTGTCCAGGGTATCAAGGCTGCACAGGGACATCAGATAAAGGTGAAGTCACTTCAGGAGTTCCATGCCAGCATTGAAGAGTAGAAATGTGTAAGTATTATTGAAAAAATGCTTGACAATATGCAGGATTATATGCTATATTGCTTTAGGAACTGCCGAAGACAGTAGGTGCCGCAAGGCATAAGGTTAAAACGCCTACCGAGGAGTAAAGAATTCGATTTAGAATGATTTATTTTGCCTCTCTGTCTCAGACAGAGAGGCTTTTTATTATCAGCAGTGAGGCAGTGGCTGAAACTGATGATTCTGATAATAGAGATACGGCAGCATCTGATTAGTATTAAAAATCTATAAGGAGGTGCACCATTCATGGCAAAAGTTGAACTGAAAAAACCAATCGTGGAAGAAATCAGCGAAAGCATTAAAGACGCGGCAGCCGTTGTCCTTGTTTCCTACAGCGGAATCAGTGTGGAACAGGATACAGCTCTTCGTAAAGAGTTAAGGGAAGCAGGCGTTACTTACAAAGTTTACAAAAATACAATGATGAACTTTGCATTCAATGAAACACCATGTGAGACTCTTTCACAGCATCTTGAAGGACAGAACGCACTTGCGGTTTCTAAAGAAGACGCAACCGCTCCGGCCAGAATTATTTCTAAATACTTCAAGGCTGTTCCGACACTGAAATTAGTTGCAGGTGTTGTAGAAGGAACTTACTACGATGAAAATGGAATGCAGGCTCTCGCAGCAGTGCCGTCAAGAGAAGAACTTCTCGGAAAGCTGCTTGGAAGCATCCAGTCCCCGATCGCAAACTTTGCACGCGTTATCAGCCAGATCGCAGAGGCAAAAGAAGCATAGGAACATTATTGAAGGCAGGCTGAGAGTGCTTGCCGCCCAGTAAAATAAATTATAAAATGGAGGAAAATAAAATGGCAAAATTAACAACAGCTGAATTTATCGAAGCTATCAAAGAATTATCCGTATTAGAATTAAACGAATTAGTAAAAGCATGTGAAGAAGAGTTTGGTGTATCCGCAGCAGCAGGTGTTGTAGTAGCAGCAGCTGGCGCAGCAGAAGCAGCAGAAGAAAAAGATGAGTTCGACGTAGAACTGACAGAAGTTGGCCCGAACAAAGTTAAAGTTATCAAAGTTGTTCGTGAAGCTACAGGCTTAGGCTTAAAAGAAGCTAAAGAAGTAGTTGATGGAGCTCCTAAGGTAATCAAAGAAGGCGCTTCTAAAGCAGAAGCAGAAGAACTTAAGACAAAACTGGAAGCAGAAGGCGCTAAAGTTACTCTTAAATAATTCAAAATTTATGAACCCCTGTATTTACCTGAGAAATCAGGTATTTACAGGGCTTTTTTTGTTTGGATATTCTTTGTCCGGGAACCATTAAAAGACAAGGGACAGGAGAGTACAGATGAGTAATTATACACAGGAAAACACGGAAATAGCAAGAAAAAATAAGTAAAATATCAGTTGACAATTTACAACTCATATGCTAGCATAAAAGATGCACTATTGTGCAGGATTGTGCGCCAAGGCATAATTATGCCCAAAAGTGAATGAATGAAACTGCATTTATATAGAAAGAACAGGGGTGAAACGTCAATGGAGAAAAACAGAATACGTCCTACCACAAGCGGCAAGAGCTTCCGTATGAGCTATTCAAGACAGAAAGAGGTTCTTGAGATGCCAAATCTGATTGAAGTTCAGAAGGACTCTTATCAGTGGTTTTTAGATGAGGGGCTGAAAGAAGTTTTTGCTGATATCTCTCCGATTACGGATTACAGCGGAAAGCTGAGTCTGGAATTCGTGGACTTTACATTATGTGAAGACGATGTCAAATATTCAATTGAAGAGTGCAAGGAAAGAGACGCGACATATGCTGCACCTTTAAAGGTGAGAGTAAGGCTTCATAATAAAGAAAATGACGAAATTAACGAGCATGAGATCTTCATGGGAGACCTGCCGCTGATGACAGCTACAGGTACATTCGTGATCAACGGTGCAGAACGTGTTATCGTCAGCCAGCTGGTACGTTCACCTGGTATCTATTATGGGATTGCACATGACAAAATAGGTAAAAAATTGTATTCCAGCACCGTTATCCCTAACAGGGGTGCATGGTTAGAGTACGAGACTGACTCCAATGATGTTTTCTATGTTCGCGTTGACAGGACCAGAAAGGTTCCTATCACTGTTCTGATCCGTGCACTTGGATTTGGCACAAATGCAGAAATTATAGATTTGTTCGGCGAGGAGCCGAAGATACTGGCCAGCCTTACAAAGGACACTGCTGAGAATTACCAGGAGGGTCTTTTAGAGCTGTACAAAAAAATCCGTCCGGGCGAGCCTCTGGCAGTGGAAAGCGCAGAGAGCCTTATTACAAGTATGTTCTTCGATCCGAGAAGATATGACCTGGCTAAGGTTGGACGTTATAAATTTAATAAAAAGTTACTTCTCCGCAACCGTATCAATGGACAGATACTGGCAGAGGATGTCATCGACACTACAACCGGTGAGATCATCGCTGAGGCCGGGACAGAGGTGAAACGCGAACTGGCAGACAAGATCCAGAATGCTGCTGTACCGTTTGTATGGATCCGCACAGAAGAGCGCAATGTAAAGGTGCTCTCCAGCATGATGGTGGACATCACCAGCTTTGTGGATGTGGACCCGAAGGAAGTGGGAGTTACAGAATTAGTATATTACCCGGAACTTGAAAAAATACTGGCAGAAAATACCGATATGGATGATATCAAGGATGCCATCCGCAAGAATATCCATGAGCTGATTCCGAAGCATATTACAAAAGAAGATATCCTTGCTTCTATCAACTACAATATGCATCTGGAATATGGCCTTGGAAATGAAGACGATATTGACCATTTGGGCAACAGGCGAATCAGGGCCGTGGGTGAGCTGCTTCAGAACCAGTACCGTATAGGTCTGTCCAGGCTGGAAAGAGTTGTCCGTGAGAGAATGACAACCCAGGACCTGGAGGGAATCTCTCCCCAGTCACTGATCAACATAAAGCCTGTGACAGCAGCTGTCAAAGAGTTCTTCGGATCTTCACAGCTGTCACAGTTCATGGACCAGAATAACCCGTTGGGTGAGCTGACACATAAGAGACGTCTTTCAGCCCTGGGACCAGGCGGTCTGTCAAGGGACCGTGCAGGATTCGAGGTACGAGACGTACATTACTCACATTATGGAAGAATGTGTCCCATCGAGACACCTGAAGGTCCTAACATCGGTCTGATTAACTCCCTGGCTACTTATGCCAGGATCAACCAGTATGGATTCGTTGAGGCTCCGTACAGGAAGATTGACAAGTCTGAACCGGGCAATCCCCGTGTCACAGATGAGGTTGTGTATATGACAGCCGATGAAGAAGATAATTACCATGTAGCACAGGCTAATGAGACACTTGATGCTGACGGACATTTCGTACACAAAAATGTATCAGGACGTTACAGAGAAGAGACGCAGGAATACGAGAGAGGGATGTTCGATTACATGGACGTGTCTCCTAAGATGGTATTCTCCGTGGCTACAGCCCTGATTCCTTTCCTGGAGAATGACGATGCCAACCGTGCGCTGATGGGATCCAACATGCAGCGTCAGGCGGTGCCGCTTCTGACAACAGAAGCCCCGGTAGTAGGTACAGGTATGGAATGCAAGGCGGCTGTTGACTCAGGAGTCTGCGTGGTTGCAAGAAAGTCTGGTACTATCGAACGCTCCACTTCCAAGGAGATCATCATGAAGAATGATGATGGAACAAGGGATGAATATCACCTGACCAAATTCTCCAGAAGTAACCAGAGCAACTGCTACAATCAGAGACCGATCGTATTTAAGGGAGAGCATGTTGAGGCAGGCAGTGTGATCGCTGACGGGCCGTCCACACAGAAGGGCGAGCTGGCTCTTGGAAAGAATCCGCTGATCGGATTTATGACATGGGAAGGCTACAACTACGAGGATGCTGTACTTTTAAGCGAAAGATTAGTTATGGATGATGTCTACACATCTGTCCATATTGAAGAATATGAAGCTGAGGCCAGAGATACAAAGCTGGGGCCGGAAGAGATCACAAGAGATGTTCCCGGCGTGGGAGATGAAGCCCTGAAGGATCTGGATGAGAGAGGTATCATCCGCATCGGTGCCGAGGTCCGTGCAGGGGATATCCTGGTAGGTAAAGTAACTCCGAAGGGAGAGACAGAACTGACAGCTGAGGAGAGGCTACTCCGCGCTATCTTTGGTGAGAAGGCCAGGGAGGTCAGGGATACTTCACTGAAAGTGCCTCATGGAGAATATGGTATCGTAGTAGATGCCAAGGTATTCACAAGAGAAAACGGGGATGAGCTTTCACCGGGAGTTAATCAGGCAGTCCGCATCTACATCGCACAGAAGAGAAAGATCTCCGTGGGTGACAAGATGGCCGGCCGTCATGGTAACAAGGGTGTTGTTTCACGAGTGCTCCCTGTAGAAGATATGCCGTTCCTGCCGAACGGGCGTCCTCTGGATATCGTACTGAATCCTCTGGGTGTGCCTTCTCGTATGAACATCGGACAGGTTCTTGAGATCCACTTAAGCCTTGCATCAAGGGCTCTTGGATTTAATATTGCCACACCGGTCTTCGACGGCGCGAACGAGGTTGATATTATGGACACTCTGGATCTGGCGAATGATTACGTCAATCTGGAATGGGATGAATTTAAGGAAAAACATGGCGAAGAGCTTCTGCCTGAAGTACTTGACTATCTGTATGAGAACCGCGACCACAGAGAACTGTGGAAGGGCGTTCCTCTTTCAAGAGACGGTAAAGTGCGCCTCAGGGACGGACGTACAGGCGAATATTTCGACAGCGCCGTAACAATCGGGCACATGCATTACCTGAAGCTCCACCATCTGGTAGATGACAAGATCCATGCACGTTCCACAGGACCGTACTCCCTGGTAACTCAGCAGCCTCTGGGCGGTAAAGCACAGTTCGGCGGGCAGCGTTTCGGAGAGATGGAGGTTTGGGCGCTGGAAGCATACGGCGCATCCTACACTCTGCAGGAGATCCTGACAGTAAAATCTGATGATGTTATCGGACGTGTAAAGACATATGAAGCAATCATAAAAGGCGACAACATTCCGGAGCCGGGTATTCCGGAATCCTTCAAGGTACTTTTAAAAGAGCTCCAGTCATTGGGACTGGATGTGAAAGTCCTGAAGGAGGACCAGACTGAAGTAGAAATCATGGAAACTATTGATTATGGTGATACAGATATGCGTTCTGTGATCGAAGGAGACAGAAAATACGAAGAAGAAGAGAACTCTTTCTCACAGTTTGGATTCAGCCAGCAGGAAATTGAGGGCGATGAGATCGTGGATGTGGAAGAGGACGACGAGGACGTATTCTTAGACCTAGAAGAAACTCTTGATGATGAAGAGTAGGAAGGGAGAACCATAAATGCCTGAAACAACAAACAATGAAGGATATCAGCCAATGACCTTTGACGCGATCAAAATTGGTCTGGCATCTCCGGAAAAGATCAGGGAATGGTCAAGAGGAGAGGTAAAGAAACCCGAAACCATTAACTACAGGACTCTTAAACCGGAAAAAGACGGACTGTTCTGCGAGCGTATCTTCGGGCCGAGCAAGGACTGGGAATGTCACTGCGGAAAGTACAAGAAGATCCGTTATAAAGGTGTTATTTGTGACCGATGCGGCGTTGAAGTTACAAAGGCCAGTGTCCGCAGGGAGCGTATGGGACATATTGAACTGGCAGCTCCGGTTTCCCATATCTGGTATTTCAAAGGTATCCCTTCCAGAATGGGTCTGATGCTGGACCTTTCTCCGAGAACACTGGAGAAAGTCCTGTATTTTGCCAACTATATCGTGCTGGATAAGGGAGATACAGATCTTCAGTACAAACAGGTGCTGACAGAGAGAGAATATCAGGAAGCAAGAGAAAAATGGAGCAGCCGTTTCCGCGTAGGCATGGGTGCAGAGGCGATCAAAGAGCTTCTGGAATCCATCGACATGGAAAAAGAGGCAGCTGAACTGAAAAAAGGCCTGAAGGAATCTACAGGCCAGAAACGTGCCAGGATCATCAAAAGGCTGGAAGTGGTAGAAGCTTTTCGTGAGTCCGGAAATAAGCCGGAATGGATGATCATGACAGTTATCCCTGTCATCCCGCCGGATCTGCGTCCTATGGTGCAGCTGGACGGTGGACGTTTTGCCACATCAGACTTAAATGACCTTTACAGAAGGATCATAAATAGAAATAACCGTTTAAAGAGACTGCTGGAGCTTGGTGCTCCTGACATCATTGTCCGCAATGAAAAGAGGATGCTTCAGGAAGCAGTAGATGCCCTGATCGACAACGGCCGCCGCGGCCGTCCTGTGACAGGACCCGGAAACAGAGCCCTGAAGTCACTGTCTGACATGCTCAAGGGTAAATCAGGACGTTTCCGCCAGAACCTCTTAGGAAAGCGTGTTGACTATTCAGGACGTTCTGTTATCGTCGTAGGGCCAGAGCTGAAGATTTATCAGTGCGGTCTTCCGAAAGAGATGGCTATCGAGCTGTTCAAGCCTTTTGTTATGAAAGAGCTTGTTGCCAACGGTACTTCTCACAATATAAAAAATGCTAAAAAAATGGTAGAGAGACTTCAGCCTGAGGTATGGGATGTGCTGGAAGATGTCATCAAAGAACATCCGGTAATGCTCAACCGTGCCCCTACACTCCACCGTCTGGGAATCCAGGCATTTGAGCCGATTCTTGTAGAGGGTAAAGCGATCAAGCTGCATCCCCTTGTATGTACTGCATTTAATGCGGACTTCGATGGTGACCAGATGGCCGTGCATCTTCCGCTTTCCGTGGAAGCACAGGCAGAGTGCCGTTTCCTGCTGCTCTCCCCGAACAACCTTCTGAAGCCGTCAGACGGAGGACCTGTGGCTGTTCCTTCACAGGATATGGTCCTTGGTATTTATTATCTGACACAGGAGAGGCCGGGAGCGCTTGGAGAAGGCAAGATCTTTAAGAGTGTAAATGAAGCGATCCTTGCATATGAAAATAAGGCCCTCACACTCCAGTCCAAGATTCTTGTCCGTATGACTAAGAAAATGCCTGACGGAAGCGTAGTGACAGGAAATGTGGAATCTACTGTGGGACGTTTTATCTTCAATGAGATCCTTCCGCAGGATCTGGGATTTGTGGACAGAAGCATACCGGAAAACCTTCTGAAGCTGGAAGTTGACTTCCATGTTGGAAAGAAAGGCTTAAAACAGATCCTTGAAAAAGTCATCAATACACACGGAGCAACTAAGACTGCTGAAGTGCTGGATGATATCAAGGCTATGGGGTATAAGTATTCCACAAGGGCTGCCATGACTGTTTCTATTTCTGACATGACCGTGCCGCCTGAAAAACCGGAACTGATCCAGAAGGCTCAGGATACTGTTGATAAGATCACAAGAAACTATAAGCGAGGCCTCATCACTGAGGAAGAGCGTTACAAGGAAGTCGTAGAGACCTGGAAGAATACGGATGATATCCTGACAAAGGCTCTGCTGGACGGACTTGATAAATATAACAACATCTATATGATGGCCGATTCCGGAGCCCGTGGTTCTGACAAGCAGATCAAGCAGCTGGCAGGTATGCGTGGATTGATGGCTGATACAACAGGACATACGATCGAACTTCCTATCAAGTCCAACTTCCGTGAAGGACTTGACGTACTGGAATACTTCATGTCCGCTCATGGAGCGCGTAAAGGTCTGTCTGATACAGCCCTGCGTACAGCTGACTCTGGTTATCTGACAAGGCGTCTTGTTGACGTTTCACAGGATCTGATCATCCGTGAAGTTGACTGCTGCGAAGGAAAAGAGATCCCGGGTATGTACGTAAAGGCATTTGCGGACGGAAAGGAAGAGATCGAGAGCCTTCAGGAGCGTATCACAGGCCGTTTCGCCTGCGAGACACTGTGCAACAAGGATGGTGAGGTGCTTGTAAAAGCTAACCACATGATCACTCCCAGGCGTGCAGCCAGAATTATAAAGGAAGGCGTGGATGCAAACGGCAATCCGTTTGACAAGATCAAGATTCGTACCATCCTGACATGTAAATCCCATATCGGAGTCTGCGCTAAGTGCTATGGAGCCAACCTGGCAACAGGTGAGGCTGTACAGGTAGGTGAGTCCGTAGGTATCATTGCGGCACAGTCTATCGGTGAGCCAGGTACACAGCTGACAATGCGTACATTCCATACGGGCGGTGTGGCCGGCGGCGATATCACACAGGGTCTTCCCCGTGTCGAGGAGCTTTTTGAGGCCAGAAAGCCAAAAGGACTTGCAATCATTACTGAGATCCCAGGTATTGCAGTCATCAAGGATACTAAGAAAAAGCGTGAGATCATCGTTACAAATAATGAGACAGGAGAGTCTAAGACTTACCTGATCCCATATGGTTCCAGGATCAAGGCCCAGGACGGCGCTTATCTGGAGGCAGGTGACGAGCTGACTGAAGGTAGTGTCAATCCTCATGATATCCTTAAGATCAAGGGTGTCCGTGCTGTGCAGGATTACATGATCCAGGAGGTTCAGCGTGTATACCGTCTGCAGGGTGTTGAAATCAATGATAAGCATATCGAAGTCATTGTGCGCCAGATGCTGAAAAAAGTCCGCATCGAGAACAATGGTGACAGTGAATTCCTGCCGGGCACACTTGTTGACATCCTGGAATATGAGGATGAGAACGAGCGCCTTACAGAGGAAGGGAAAGAGCCCGCAGAAGGCAAGCAGGTAATGCTTGGTATCACAAAGGCTTCCCTTGCAACAAATTCCTTCCTGTCTGCCGCTTCCTTCCAGGAAACTACTAAAGTCCTGACAGAAGCTGCGATCAAAGGAAAAGTTGACCCGCTTATCGGACTGAAGGAAAATGTTATCATTGGTAAACTGATACCGGCCGGAACTGGTATGAAGAGATACAGAAATGTAAAACTTGATACAGGAGATTCCATGCTGGAAGACGATGATGATGATTTTGATTTAGCTGAGCTGACCGAGGAAATAGAGCTGGATACAGCTGCTGTTCCGGCGGAGAGCGAGGATGATCTGGATTTGTCTGAGGAAGAGTTGGTTACTGTTTCAGAAGATGAATAAAGATATGAATGATAATGGTTCAGCAGGTCTGTGCATTAACGGCACAGACCTGCTGAAAAAGGTTTAATTGACAGAAAAAACTGCCGGTCATTTATGAGCGGCAGTTTTTTTCTTGCGGATTATTTTCCAGTCATCTGCAAGAGAATCTGCAGATTTGCTGCGGGTGTTTTTTCTGGGCGGCGGTGTAAAGCCGTCGTCAGGACCGTAATAGCCCTCGTCATAATAATCAGGTCCGTATCCATAATCAGGGCCATACCCATCTCCATAGCCGGGATCATATCCACCCCCGTAGCCGTCATTGTAATTCGGTCCGTAAGCTCCCTGATAATTTCCATTGTAATCCTGGCCGTAGCCGTAACCGGCATTTGGTCCTCCATTATAACCCTGTCCATATTCACCGGAATAATTTTTGGCATATCCGTCCGTGGGATTATAATTGCTTGTATATGTGACAAAATTTCTTTTTACAGGGCGTTTCTTCTTATTATATACTACATTATTTACAACTGGAGGCGGATTCTGGATTCCGGCCTTTTTAGCTTTTTTCATCTGCTTCTTGATGCGTTTAGCTTCCTTTTTGTCTGCTTTTTCTTTGAATATTGTCATGCGCCCCGTCCATCCAATGATCCGGACGATTATGATACCAAAGAATATACCAATGCTGTCGATCCCCACATCCTTTACAGAAGGTCCTCTGCCGGCCACGAAGGACTGGTGGTATTCATCACCTGCGGCAAAGCCGACGCACAGGATACCGGCAGCCAGCATGAGCAGAAATCCATGAAGTCCGTATACATACAGCGGAAATGATACTGCTATGGCAAGCAGGAAATATTCAGTGATATGCGCCAGTTTTCTGGTGATAAAATTAATTTTATTCGCCCATTCGTCAACCTGCCAGTCATCCAGGTTGGCATCAAAGATGTAGTCCCCTGCCTCTACGATTTTACAGCTGACTTTGTAGCTGAGCTGTCCTGAAACATCACCGGGCTGGCTGGAAAATGTAAAGATCATATACATCAATAGCAAGGCGGGGATGAATGATAGTGGTTTCAAAAGTTTTCTCATACGATCGCCTCTTTCTTTTTATACATTTATATATATGTATTTCTGGCTAATCATACCACCCGTGCGGGTGGAGTGTCCAGCCTGTTAAGGAAATTATAAGGGATTTCATGAAATTTTCAAGAAAAAAACCATAAAAAGGCGATTTCCTGTTTAAAAGCCCTTGACATTGGCAAGACTCCCAATTATAATAATCTAGGTGTGTGCAGAGTGAACTTTGTATACACTAAAGAATATTAAATAAAGATCAGCAACCACATGTATAGGGAATAGGCCCTGTACAAATAATACAGGAGGTGAAAGAAAAGAATGCCAACATTTAATCAGTTAGTAAGAAAAGGAAGACAGACATCTGTTAAGAAATCTACAGCACCGGCTCTTCAAAAAGGATTTAACTCCTTAAGAAAGAAAAGCACTGATGCTTCTGCACCGCAGAAAAGAGGTGTGTGTACAGCCGTTAAGACTGCTACACCTAAGAAGCCTAACTCAGCGCTCAGGAAAATCGCCAGGGTCCGCCTTTCTAACGGAATCGAAGTAACAAGCTACATCCCAGGTGAAGGACATAACCTTCAGGAGCATAGCGTTGTGCTTATCCGCGGTGGAAGGGTAAAAGACTTACCAGGTACAAGATACCACATCATCCGTGGTACTCTGGATACAGCAGGCGTTGCAAACAGAAGACAGGCTCGTTCCAAATACGGAGCAAAGAGACCGAAAGACGCTAAAAAATAAATTATAATATATAATATATAATATATAGTTTATAATCAAGCAGTAGTATCACAAACAGAACTATTTCGTGTAATTCAGGAGAGATATCCTGTTGTTGTGCCGGAATTTTCTATTCACCGGGTGGTTGCGGGTTGACATAGAAGCGAGGGCACGCACACAATAGAACGACACATTGTGAGTACCGATGATTTAATCATGGCGGCAGAGACCGTAACTAATTAAGGAGGGAAGTACCGTGCCACGTAAAGGACATACTCAAAAAAGAGACGTATTAGCAGATCCGTTATACAATAACAAAGTGGTTACCAAACTTATCAATAACATCATGTTAGACGGTAAGAAGGGTGTAGCTCAGAAAATCGTATACGGAGCATTTGATAGAGTGGCTGCAAAAGCAGACAAGCCAGCTATCGAAGTTTTCGAAGAAGCAATGAACAATATCATGCCTGTACTTGAAGTAAAGGCAAGACGTATTGGTGGAGCAACATATCAGGTACCAATCGAAGTAAGACCGGACAGACGTCAGGCTTTAGCACTTCGCTGGCTGACAACTTATTCTCGTAAAAGAGGCGAGAAGACAATGGAAGAAAGATTGGCAAATGAACTTCTGGATGCATCAAATAACACAGGCGCATCTGTAAAGAAGAAAGAAGATATGCACAAAATGGCAGAAGCAAACAAGGCTTTCGCACATTACAGATTCTAAAGCCGGAGCACTTATATACAGCCAGGCTGCACCTGCAGCCTGACCGGAGTGTGAGGTTTGCTTAAACAAAATAGGAGGAAATAACCTTGGCTGGAAGAGAATATCCATTAGAGAGAACCAGAAATATCGGTATTATGGCTCATATCGATGCAGGTAAGACTACATTGACAGAGCGTATCCTTTATTATACTGGTGTTAACTACAAAATTGGCGATACTCACGAAGGTACTGCAACCATGGACTGGATGGAGCAGGAACAGGAAAGAGGTATCACAATTACTTCAGCCGCTACAACATGTCACTGGACGCATCAGGACCACTGCAAAGAGCAGGCGGGAGCGCTGGAGCACCGTATCAATATCATTGATACTCCGGGACACGTTGACTTTACAGTAGAGGTTGAACGTTCTCTGCGTGTACTCGACGGAGCTGTCGGCGTATTTTGTGCAAAGGGCGGCGTTGAACCTCAGTCTGAAAATGTATGGCGTCAGGCTGACACTTATAACGTACCTAGAATGGCATTCATCAACAAGATGGATATCCTGGGCGCTAACTTCTACGGCGCCGTAGGTCAGATCAGGACCAGATTGGGTAAAAATGCTATCTGTCTTCAGCTGCCAATCGGCAAGGAAGATGAGTTCAAAGGTATCATAGATTTATTTGAAATGCAGGCTTATATCTACAATGACGAGAAGGGTGAAGACATCACCGTCACAGATATTCCTGAAGATATGAAAGACGACGCAGAGCTGTATCATACAGAGCTGGTTGAAAAGATCTGCGAATTAGATGATGATCTGATGATGCAGTACCTGGAAGGTGAAGAACCTTCTGTTGAAGAATTAAAGAGAGTACTCCGTAAAGGAACATGCGAATGTCAGGCTATTCCGGTTTGCTGCGGTACAGCATACAGGAATAAGGGTGTTCAGAAGCTTCTGGATGCTATCCTTGATTTCATGCCGGCTCCTACAGATATCGCTTCCATCAAGGGAACTGATATGGACGGCAATGAAGTTGAGAGACATTCATCTGATGATGAACCTTTCTCAGCGCTGGCATTTAAGATCATGGCTGACCCGTTTGTTGGTAAGCTGGCATTCTTCCGTGTGTATTCAGGATCTATGAACTCAGGTTCCTATGTACTGAATGCTACAAAAGGAAAGAAAGAGCGTGTAGGACGTATCCTTCAGATGCATGCCAACAAGAGAGCAGAGCTGGATAAAGTTTATGCAGGAGATATCGCTGCAGCTGTAGGCTTTAAGTTTACAACTACTGGTGATACGATCTGTGACGAACAGCACCCGGTAATCCTGGAGTCCATGGAATTCCCGGAACCTGTTATCGAGCTGGCTATCGAGCCTAAGACAAAAGCAGGACAGGGCAAGATGGGTGAAGCTTTAGCAAAACTTGCTGAAGAAGACCCGACATTCCGTGCTCATACAGATCACGAAACAGGACAGACAATCATCGCCGGTATGGGTGAGCTTCATCTGGAAATCATCGTAGACAGACTTCTGCGTGAATTCAAGGTAGAGGCTAATGTAGGTGCACCTCAGGTTGCTTACAAAGAAACATTCACAAAGGCAGTTGATGTTGACAGCAAGTATGCTAAACAGTCCGGCGGACGTGGACAGTACGGTCATTGTAAAGTTAAGTTCACACCGATGGATCCCAACGGTGAAGAGACATTCAAGTTCGAGACATCTGTTGTCGGAGGAGCTATTCCTAAGGAATATATCCCGGCAGTCGGAGAAGGTATCGAGGAAGCAGCAAAAGCTGGTATTCTCGGAGGATTCCCTGTACTTGGTGTATGTGCTAACGTATACGATGGTTCTTACCATGAAGTCGATTCAAGTGAAATGGCATTCCATATTGCCGGATCTATGGCGTTCAAGGATGCTATGAGAAAAGGTGACGCTATCCTGCTTGAGCCGATCATGAAGGTTGAAGTAACTATGCCTGAAGAGTACATGGGAGATGTTATTGGTGACATTAACTCACGCCGTGGACGTATCGAAGGTATGGATGACATCGGAGGCGGAAAGCTTGTACGTGCGTATGTACCGCTTGCTGAGATGTTTGGTTACTCTACAGACCTGCGTTCTAAGACACAGGGACGTGGTAACTACTCAATGTTCTTTGAAAAATATGAGCCGGTTCCGAAGTCAGTTCAGGAGAAGGTTTTAAGCGCAAAGAGCAAATAAAATAATCAGTTATTTATAAAATTAGGCTTGCAAATATCTTTGATTTGAAATATAATCAAAGATAGCCTGATTAAATAAATGCGGCTATTTTTGCGATTAAATAGCTGCAGAAAAAATCAAAAAAGAAAAGCCGGTAAGGCGCATGTTTATAAGGAGGACAATTCAAAATGGCTAAAGCTAAATTTGAAAGAAACAAACCGCATTGTAACATTGGTACCATCGGACACGTTGACCATGGTAAAACTACTTTAACAGCAGCTATCACAAAGACTCTTGCTGCAAGGGTTGAAGGTAACGCAGCTGTTGATTTCGAAAATATCGATAAAGCTCCGGAAGAAAGAGAGCGTGGTATCACAATCTCTACAGCTCACGTTGAGTATGAAACAGACAACAGACATTACGCACACGTTGACTGCCCAGGGCATGCTGACTATGTAAAGAACATGATCACAGGTGCTGCTCAGATGGACGGCGCAATCCTCGTTGTTGCTGCTACAGATGGTGTTATGGCTCAGACAAAAGAGCATATCCTTCTTTCCCGTCAGGTAGGTGTTCCTTACATCGTTGTATTCATGAACAAATGTGATATGGTAGATGACGAAGAACTTCTTGAACTGGTTGATATGGAAATCCGTGAACTCCTCAGCGAGTACGAATTCCCGGGAGATGACACTCCGATCATCCAGGGTTCTGCTCTGAAAGCTCTTGAAGATCCGAACAGCGAATGGGGCGACAAGATCATGGAACTTATGGCAGCTGTTGACAGCTGGATCCCAGATCCGAAGCGTGCAGTTGATCAGCCGTTCCTGATGCCTGTAGAGGATGTATTCACAATCACAGGCCGTGGTACAGTTGCTACTGGTAGAGTAGAGCGTGGTGTTCTTCATATCAACGAAGAAGTTGAAATCGTTGGTATCAAAGAAGAAACACGTAAGACAGTTGTAACAGGTATCGAAATGTTCCGTAAGTTACTGGATGAGGCTCAGGCTGGTGATAACATCGGTGCTCTGCTTCGTGGTGTTCAGAGAACAGAAATCGAAAGAGGACAGGTTCTTGCTAAACCAGGTTCAGTTACATGCCACAAAAAATTTACAGCTCAGGTTTACGTTCTGACAAAAGATGAAGGTGGACGTCATACTCCTTTCTTCAACAACTACAGACCTCAGTTCTACTTCCGTACAACTGACGTAACTGGTGTTGTAAATCTTCCGGAAGGCACAGAAATGTGCATGCCTGGTGACAACGTAGAAATGACAATCGAACTGATCCATCCGATCGCTATGGAGCAGGGTCTTACATTCGCTATCCGTGAAGGTGGACGTACTGTTGGATCAGGCCGTGTTGCTACAATCATCGAGTAATCACTGACTGCAGATAAAATTATATAAATCGGTATCTGATGATACCATTGTGTCCAAGCGTAAGATGCCCCGGAACCGAAAGGTTTCCGGGGTTTTTCTGTTGTTTAGGAAAATCCGGATTGAATAAGCTTAAACTTGTAACAATTGTGAGTTAATGCTACAATAAATGAGACGGAGGAATACCCCAGATTAAATCAATAATATGAAGGAGAACGGATATGAAAAAGGGATTATTTTTAGTTGGGCTGATAACTGCTGCCCTAAGTATGCCTCTTATGGCAAATGCCAGCGGCGAGTCAGTAAAAATTGGAGATGTGGAAAACTCGTTCTGGATTTCCGGCACGAATATGCTGCGTGTGCAGGGGGAGTCAGGATTTTATGTGGCGGCAATGGACGGAGCTGCTTTGACGGAAGATATCTATGGAAGCAATTTTGAATATTCTAAAGGATATATTACTGCAATTGAAGCTTCAGAGGAGATCAATACAAGCGGCATATTAAATATGGAAGGCAAAGTGATGGTTCCTTTTCAGTATGCTGATATCAAGGTATTAAATAATAACTGGATCGTGGCATTTGTTCTTGAGGAAGCTACTGCTTCACAATATGATTATAGTTCCTGGTGGAACAAGGATCAGTTCTATCTGATAAAAACAGCGGATGTCTATTATGTAGACGGAGGCAGCGGAAATAATGTTGCATCCCTAACAAGAGATCAATACCTTGATGCAAGTGCGAATGGACAATATATTAATATACAGGACCGTACCACAAATGTCATCAGTACATATGATCGTGAGTTTAACCAGGTAGCTACAGATCTTAAATATATCAGCGATATTTCTGTTGAGACGCGTAATCTGATACCATACAAGGAAAATGGCCAGAATGGTTTGAAAGATGCGGATGGAAATGTAGTGATGGAACCAGCCTTCAGTTATATTAATGATTTTGTTCGGGGGTATGCTGAGGTATCTACAGGCGAGAAGAACGGTTTGATTGATGAGCTGGGAAATGTTGTTATTCCGGCAGAATATGATAAGATAAAGAAGGCATATTATCTGCCGTCGGATGCTGAGTATGATACTAGAGGATATAATGCAAATGGATATTTTGCAGTCGTACTTGACAAAAAGCTCGGGTTTGTAGATGTAAACGGCAATGTGACATGTGAACCAAAATATTCTGAAGATGCATTGGAAGTATATGGATCGGCGGCTATCATGGTAGATCCTGAGGGTAAGAGGCATCTGATTGCGGGGGATGGGGTTGAGACTATCCTTGAAGACTATGAAAGTGTTTATCCATTGGACTTTTCTGGGGGCAGATACTATAAAGTAAGAGATGCACAGTCTAAATTAGGAATGATCGACTGGCATGGAAATGTCATCTTCCCCTGTGAATATGACTCAATGGCTCTCTCTGGTGATGGGAAATATCTCCTGGCAGGCGTTGACTATAATAAAGGAGAGATTTACCAGCTTAACTATGAGACGGCAGAGGAAGGCCAGTCTGAACCGGCGGCAGTGAACCCGGCGGAAACAGAGGCTTCCACAGAGAAAACAGATGAGGCGGTCTCAGAGGTTTCTACAGGGGCGGCTGCTGAAGCGGCTTCAGAAGCTTCAGGGGCAGCGAAAGAGCCAGTTACAGAGTTTTTAGGAAATTCAGCTGAAGAACCCGCAACAGAGATCAGTACCCAGGCAGCTGCTCTTTTGGATAATGCTGTTACTTTATTAAATGATGATTTTGAAGCAAACCGTGAAGCGGCAGCTGCCCTTATCAAAAGTGCGGCCGGACTTCTGGGAGAGGACAAGGAGTCTGCAGTATCACTTTTGAACAGTGCAGTGACACTGCTTGGAACAGAGGGAACAGATGCAGGCGGAGTATTGACATTAGTCTCAAGTGCGAAAGATATGCTCTAGAAGCTGAGCAAAACATTGAATGAAATAGTGAAAGTCAACAGATAAGGAAAAGGATATCCTGAAAATGCCGGAAATGGCTTGAGGGATATCTTTTTTCTTGTTTGGACTATCTTTTTATAAGAATGGTTCGTTATACTGATTGAAGCTATGCGGATATTTTACATTATTAATGCAGGAATTCGAATTGAATGCCGAATTTTTATTAATTATAATTAAACTATATAAAACAACTAAACTTATATAATGTGAATTAAGTGTACAAATATGACTAATGTGCAACACCATATTTACATTATGGATACCCGCATTAAACTGCCATAGTGAATAGAAGGGGGGAAAATTAAAAATTACATATCTGTAAGGGCTGCAAAAATATACAGGATATTGTGCGGGAATATATATGAGAAATCAGAGAAAGTAAAGCGGAAGATGAGAATTGCTGAATAGGAGGGTTTTACATGAAACGGAAAATTATAACTATGTTATTATTAATTAGTATGACATGTACTGTATTGATCAGCAGCGGTTCTGCTGCAAGGGCAGCTGATGATGCAGCAGCGGATACAGGAGCAACTGAGACAGATGCCGCAGAGGATGAAAATTCCTTAGATGCAGAGGAATTGACTTTGGAAGAACTGAAGGAGTCATTTGCTCTGACAGTGGAAACTTCGGGGTTATCTGGTGAAGAGCTTTATGAGAAAGGCAAACAGTACGAAGAAGGTGACGGTGTGGCCCAGTGGTATGCTATGTCCATGGCTTACTATGAGGCAGCCGTAAACGCAGGCAATGAAGATGCCGTTGCTGCTGTTGAGGGTCTGAATGCAGATAAGGAAACAATGATGGACAACAGCCCTGATGGACAAGGTGATATCTTTGAGTTTTTCAGGACAGGAGTTACAGCAGGGCAGGCAGGAGAATATGAAAAGGCTTATGCCATCTTTTATGATGACGCTTTCTTTTTTGAAGATCCTCTTTATAGAGGGATAGGGAGTCTGGGTGACTTGCTCCGGGATGGTACAGGGGTGGAACAGGATGTGGAAAAAGCCGTAACCATCTATGAATTTAATGCAAAAGTGCTTGGCAAGGGAAATGGTTACACCAGCCTGGGACTGCTTTATGAAGCTGAAACTGGAACTTATCCAGGTATAGAGAAGAGCATTGATAAAGCTATTGAATATTTCCTGCTTTCCTATCAGGACAAGCAGCTTAAAGAGACTGATTTTAAGGGACCCAGATATGCAGCTGACTACTTTGATACGGGCTACAGCCATGATGACGGTACAAAGGAGGAGCCAGATTATATGAAGGCTGAGGAGGGGTACATAATTGCCTCAGAGGGGAATGGAAGAACATTTGACGGTACGGCATGCTATAAGCTGGGTACATATTATGAAGAGGGGCGGGAAGGTGTGGCCCAGGATTATGAAAAAGCCGCAGAATATTATCAAAAAGCAGTTTCTGATCCCAATGTGCATGCCACTATGCTTGGAATACCGCAAACATATCTGACCCTTGGCCGTTTTTATGAAAATGGTCTTGGAGTAGAGAAGGATCTGGATATGGCAGTATCCTACTATAAAACAGCCCTGGAAGCGGCTCAGGAAAATTTGGAGCTGGTAAATGCGGCAGGTAATGAGGCGGCACAGAGTGTATATGATGAGGCTGCAGCTGATCTTGAGAGGTTAGATGAATAAATTATTTTGAATCAGAGGTGAAAAACAGACGTTATAGGGACACTGCGAGAGCAGCGTCCCTTACCAGGTTATATATTTATTAACTCACACTTACAGGATACCGGTAAAACGCAAGCGGTGGCAGATATGTCACTGCCGAGACGGGCGGCGTGAAGGTAGGGACAGCCTGGCTGCAGAACGAAATCTCCAGATTTTCACCGGGTTTTCTCAGCAGCTTTATTATAATGGCGCCTGGCTCATCCTGGCTTGTGCAGGCATATCCAAGAGGCAGGCTGCCATGGCTGTCAGATAATGTAAATCCGCAGTCGGATGCATTTTTACGGTACATTACAAATCCATGCTCTGCATTGGAGAATGTGACTGTCACTTCGTCGTCTGCGGAGAGCACTGCACTTTGTATATCAGGCGCCTGGAAATCAGCAGTGCCGCAGAGCACATGTCCGCACAGCTTTGCCATGCGTTCGCCCAGGAGTACGTTTGAACCGGAATTATTGTGTACATCATCTGACAGGGAGCAGTTCAGGGTAGGCATTATGTAAATGCCGGGAGTGTCGGAAGCTGTTTTTCTGTGAACTTCACGCACAATGCCCCATCCTTCGTCAAAGACGGAAGAAAGCTCTCTGTTCGTCTGGAAGGTGAAGAAGGGGACCTGCCAGCCCAGGTCTGAGCGCACGTTAGATATGAACCTGCGGTATTTTTCTTCATATACTGCAGGAGCGTCATCGATTGTATCTGCACAGCCCTGGTACCAGAGGATACCGGCTATCCTGCCGCCGCATTCGCTGATCTTCCGGAGCATGTTCCGATACAGGGTTCCGGTGCCCTCCCTGTCCCAGAGGTCGATGGGTGAACCGCCTTTGGCAGCAGGGATCAGCCCCACCGGACAGCCGGAGAGCTTCTGAAAATTGCGGCCAAATGAGATAAACGGGGATGTGCCGGACACACGCAGCTCAGAATTGGCATTCTCATCACCGGCATCAGTGGATTCATTTAATGGATGGGCGGCCAGGTTCCATGAGCTGCAGTTCCTGTATACATGAACTCCCAACTGGGGTTCGTCATTTGCCCAGTCCTGCCCGAATCCGGAAGCATTAGACTGGCCTGCGATAACGAAGAGATTACCCACGCCGATGTGAAAACGTACATCTCCCCGGAACATCCAGACGTATACTCCATCTATGCTGGAAGAGTCCAGGCCTGTCTCGATCCTGTAAAGTCCTCCTGCCGGAAGCATCAGAGTTATCTGCCAGCGGCCCCGGAAGTTCTCCTTATCGGTAAGCTCATACTGCGCTGGCGTCCAGGGAATGACTTGTGAGTTGTCCTGCTCTCTGAGGACCCTGACTACAGGCACGGCATGGTCTACTCCCACATTTAAGGCAGCTTCGGGGACGGAAAAGCTGCCGCAAAGATCCAGGGAAGCCTTGCCGTCCTCCTGCTGCAGGATCTCCCAGTCTGAAGGTCCCTGTTCTAATAATACACCTATCATTTTATTCTCTCCTCCTAATAGTACACTTGAATCATTTTCTTACGGTCTGTGCAGTAAATGAACAGACCTGCTGAATAGTTGCTTAAATTCTATGATAATTCTACGATTATGGGAAGGAAAAGGCTATGGAGAATAATCAGAAGAATATGGAAAATTCAGATGATTTTTGCTTCAGATGATTGATATTTTAGAATTCTATATTATAATAGACTTATGTAACCCGTAATTTTAAGTGTGCAGGCCCGGATATCCGGTAAGCTGCATGAACACAGAAGGAGGATATAAGATGGCTGTTATGGATGGATGTGAATCAAAGTTCAGGACTCCGGTTCCGGAAGATATGACTTGTCCTGTATGTGGAAAGACGATTGAAGTGTTTACTGTAAAGGGCAGAGTAGTAGAAGAATCTAAGTGTGAGTGCGGATATGTGGTAGAGCCGCAAGAACCGGATTCACCAGTAGTAGAGAAAAAGGAGCCTTAAGTAAATGTTTATAACCCTGCATGAAAAAGACAGAGAGGCAATATTGGATTATGTGTCGGCGGAGCCGGAGATGAATCTGTTCTTCATAGGTGATGTTGAGAACTATGGTGTGGAGTCGGAAACGGTAAATCTTTACGCTAATATAGAAGATGGGAAATGGGACAGCCTTCTGCTGCGCTTCCATGAGTTTTATCTGCTGTACAGCCAGAATGAAGAATACAGCGCAGAGGCTGTGGCAGAATTTCTCAGAGACAGAGATGTTGACTGTATCAGCGGGAAGACTTCTCTTCTGAAAAAGATAGCGCCGTTTTATCCACAATGGAAGCTTGAGTCCACATATATGACAAGATGTGATGTGATTAATGGGGATTTAGAGGTTGGAGATTGTGGAAAAGTAAGGCGGCTGACAGCAGATGATGTGGAAAACACAATAGATCTGATCATGCAGATCGATGAATTTGCGGAGCATCAGAGGGGCAGGCGGGAAAAGAGCTGCCGGGAATTGGAAGAAGAGCTAAAAGCAGGCTGTATCGCTGTCGGGGCATTTGAAGATGGAAAGATGGTGTCTACTGCCCGTACCAGCGCCTCTAATTCTGAGAGTGCCATGATAACAGGAGTGGCTACTTTAAAGGAATACAGGGGAAAAGGGCTGGCCACGGAGACAGTGACTGCACTGTGCAGGGAGGCATTTGGCGAAGGTAAAAAGTTTCTCTGTCTTTTCTATGACAATCCTGCAGCAGGACGTATCTATAACCGCATAGGATTCAGGGAAACAGGCCAGTATGCCATGCTCAGGTGATGGAGTCAGGCATACTGCCATATGCTAAAACAGTAATTTCATACACATCATACGAAAACGGGGCCAGAAACGGCTCCGTTTTTTGGCCTTTCTATACGTTTCATTTTGACGCCCGGGGGGATAAAATTAGATCATAGACAGGTAAATCAAATCGTGGCATGGTGCGGCCGGGCAGAAGAATAGTTCCCGGCAGTATATGAAAGGGAGGTATATGTTATGGTATCAAGATTTATGGAAACAGCGGCAAACCGTGATTACTCGAAGGAATGGCAGTCTCCCGGAAGCTTTCCGTGGATATTCCAGCGGCCGAAGGCTCCTATAGAGGGCAGGCCCGTCAGTGTGAGGGAAAACTATGTCAGGTGTGTAAAAGGCGGACAGCCTTACTGGATGCCTGCATATTTCTATGAGACAAATACAGTTTGGCCGGATGCCATGGAAGAGCATCCTGTGCCTGAGGTGGACGGATATGACTGGTGGGGCGTATACTGGCATATGGTAAAAGGCATAGACGGCATGATCACGAAACCTGGTACTCGTACCATATCAGAGTTTGCTAACTGGAAGGAAGAACTGCAGTGGCCGGACCTCTCAGTTGTGGATTTTAAGACGGACGGAGAAAAGCTGCAGAAGCTTCTGGACCCAGACAGACCTCATATCTATGAATGTGTGGAGGGGATCTTTGAGCGGCTCCACGAGCTGATCCCGTTTGACGAATCCTTAATTGCCTTTTGCGAGGAACCGGAGCTGCTGGAGGAATTTTTCCAGAAGATGGCGGATTATAAGATCGAGAGCTGTGACAATATCTTTAAGTATTACGGCAGGGTAGACGGGGTGCTGTACCATGATGACTGGGGCACCCAGAGAAGCGGATTTTTCTCAAATGAGATGTTCAGGGAGCAGCTCATGCCTGCAACAAGCCGTTTTCTGAAATTTGTAAAGGATCAGGGGAAATTTATCGAGCTGCATTCCTGCGGGCGCAATATGCAGTATGTGCCTGAGATGATCGAAATGGGCATAGATATGTGGACACCCCAGCCAAACGCAAATGATGCAGATTATCTGTATGAGAATTACGGAGATAAGATGACCTTCTGCTTTCCTCTGAATATAGGAAAAGACTGGGATGAGAGTCAGATACGCGCAGCCGTCAGGGATTTTGTGGACCACTTTGGAGAAAAGGGACGCATTATGTGCTGGATCATGACAGAAGATATGGATCCTGCTAAAGACGAGGCAGCCAGGGATGAGCTGTACCACTACTCTCTTGAGTATTACAGCAGGCTTTACGGGCGGGATATCTGACCGCGGCCGGGTGTAAAGAAAGTTGGAAAATATCAGGGCTGCTGAGGCAGCCCTTTTGCCTCCTGCGGGAGGATGCGCAGAGCGCACTTTTGTTCAGATTTATAACAGCTGTTATGACAGATGATCATGCAGCAGACTGAGCAGCTTGTCGATCTGTATGGGTTTTGACAGATGGCCGTTCATGCCGCTTTCCAGGGATTTCCTGCTGTCCTCATCAAAGGCATTGGCTGTCATGGCGATAATGGGGATGGAGCGTGAGTCAGGACGCCCCATTGTGCGCAGGCGCTTTGCAGTTTCCATACCATCCAGGATGGGCATACGGATGTCCATAAGTATGGCATCGTAATAACCGGCTGGACGTTCCAGAAAACAGTCCAGCGCCTCCTGGCCGTTTCTGGCGCATTCTACAAGAAATCCATTCATCTCCAGAAGTGTCTGTGCGATCTCCATGTTCAGTTCATTATCCTCCACAAGCAGAATACGTTTTTCTGAAAATCCGGAGGAATCCGGGTCCGATACTTTTTTATTATCTTTTTCCGCCATCATTTCCCCATAGGGGAATGTCAGGGTAAAGTAGAATTCAGAACCTTTGCCCAGCTTGCTGCGGACCTGAAGCGTGCCGCCCATCATCTGCACCAGGCGGCTGGAGATGGACAGTCCAAGTCCTGTGCCTCCGTATTTGGCGGAGGTACTTTTTTCAGCCTGCTCAAAGGCATTAAAGATACCCTCTATTGCACTGTCTGCAATACCAATACCTGTGTCTGCTACAGAAAAATGAAGTGTCACTGTCTGTCCGTTCTCTTCAACCTGGCTGATCTGGAAGAGTATTTTTCCGCCTGTGTCCGTGAATTTGATTGCGTTGCCGATAATGTTGATCAGAACCTGCTCCAGCCGCAGTTCATCTGTTATAAGCGGCTGCTCTGATTTATAGCCGTTTTCCAGGATCAGGGAGATACCTTTTTGTTCTGCCTGGGGGCGCAGCATTCCGTCAAGAAATGCAATAAAAGCCTGGAAGTCGGTGCTGGCGGTATTCAGTTCCATCTTACCGCTCTCAATGCGGGACATATCCAGAATATCATTTATCAGGTTCAGCAGGTACTGGTTGGAAGTCTCTAGCTTGTCAAGGCATTCCAGCACCTTCTTCTTATCCCCGGCTACTGATTTGGCAATTGATGTCATACCTACGATTGCATTCATAGGAGTCCTGATCTCATGTGACATGCGTGATAAGAAGTCAGTTTTGGCCTGGCTGACAGTATCTGCACGCGCCTTCATGATAAAGGAAGGGATGATTTTATTAAGTTCCAGGAGAAGCGTGCGCTGTTCCTGTGTCCATATATAATCCTGCTGGCCAGTTTCAAAACAGAGAAGGCCGCTAAAGGAGCCCCGGTCCCAGATGGCGGCGGACAGGCAGGAACAAAATGGTGAGAATACTTCATCAGCACAGGCATTGCTGAGGCCGTCATTGTCGTATGAAGCCGCCGCCGATTCATACATTTCCCTTGATATATAGATTGTCTGCCCCATTTTCATATCGGCTTTTTTGCGCGCCCACTGGTAAGTAAAGCGGCTGCTTAAAAACTCCGGATCTATTTCCAAAAGTGATATCCTGTCAAGATGATAGGCTCTTCCAATACGTGTAAACAGCAGTGATATGGCATCATCCAGATTTTTGGCTTTTCCCAGGAGGTCAAGAGCGAAAGAAACAAGACTTTTGCCCCGCTCTGCATTTTCTTTATCTATTTCATTTACCTGATGGCTCTCTGTGTACAGATTAGTCAGCATTACGCCAAGTTCATTTGAGGTATCCAGGTAGCATGCAGCCTGCCCCCGGCAATTCTCTTTGACATATTTTAGAGTACTCTCAGCGCATCTGTAGAGGCCGCTGTATTCATTCACCACCTCAGTTGCACACATGCCGATGCTGACAGAGATAGTGAGCTCTTTCGCAGAAGGGGAGAGGATCTTCTGTACCTTATCAGCTATCCTGGGTCCTGTGACAGTTGCCTGGCATTTCCCGCAGTTTTTGATAAACAGCATGAATTCATCTCCGCCCAGCCGTATCTGTATATCTGAGGAGGAGGTCTCGCTGCACAGGATATCAGCCACCTCCTGCAGCACAGCATCTGCAAAGGCGGTCCCTTCTTCACGGTTCAGCTGTGTAAAATCGTCCATATCCAGAAGCATCAAAGTGCAGTCTTCAGCGGCAGGCTTACAGGACATATATTCCTGGACAAGGCGGGTTCCGGCATCCTTGTTCCAGAGCCCGGTGAGGGCGTCACGGGATTTTGCGGATTCCACCTGTTTGGAAAGCTGTCTGTTCTGAAGCTCTATCCTTTTTTTCATGTCTATATCTAAAAAGACACCCTGTATCAGCATTTCTCCGTCCGTGTCACGGATACTGCAGAATCGGCCAAGTACCCAGCAGGAGCTGCCGTCTTTTCTGAGTATACGGTATTCCGCGGGTGTGTCGTCAGAGGAAGCGTCCGGTGAAGTTAAGAGCGGGAGCATACGTTTATAATCATCAGCTGCGATCAGGGAAGAAACGTGCCAGTCCTTTTTTGACCAGAAGGATGCAGGATCATAACCCAGCAGCCCAATGGCCTCCGGATTGGCGCTTTTCATCTCCAGACGCAGTCCGGGACACAGTCTGAAATAGAGGATGCCGCACAGTACAGACTGAAAAAGTCTGTTATATTTTTTAGCCTCTAATTTACACCGCATGCAGCAGGGGCCAAAGTGGGATCGTATAAGTTTTGGGGGATTTACGGGTCTTGTAACCATATTTATGTTCTCCTTCTGCGATGCTGTGTTATGTTGTTATATGGCTTTACTATTAATTCAATCATATACCAGCTGAGTGAAAAAGACAAGGAAATATGCCAGGATCCGACAGGAGAAATTCCAGGAGGATCTTGGCATAAGAAAAGTAAAAATAGTATAAAAATTACAAAATATAGGCCTATATTATGCAGTTTCCACACCTATATTGACTATGCAATATTAAAAACCTATAATTAGTACAGCAGACAGGAAGATTTAGATGTCAGATTTCTTTTGACCAGAGTTTAAAGGGGCGGAGTCAGGCCGTTTGTCTTCAACAGAATAGCGTGAGGCATCAGCAGGCCATTTGTGGATCTCATGGAGCCTGCGGTATTTCAGGGGGGTGATCCCTGTATGCTTTTTGAATATCTTTTCAAAGTAGGTCACGGTCTCATAACCTGTTTCACGGGAGATCTCAGAGATATTCAGGCTGCTGTCTTCCAGCAGCTTCTGAGCCTGCCTGATCCTGGCTGTATTAATATATTCACTGACAGTAAAGCCGGTGACTTCCTTAAAAACTCTGCTCAGATAGCTCCTGCTGATATAGAAATGCTCTGCAAGCCCGCTCAGAGAAGAGACTGTGGCAAAATTAGCTGCGATGTAGGTGGCCACCTCATCCACTTTTGTATACTTATTATTTTTATAAATATTCATAGAGTGAAGGTAAGTAGGTTTTTTGAGAGGGCAGCGCATGGCACAGAGCAGGAGAGAGGAGAGCCGGGAGTAGACTGAGAGCCTGTAGCCGGTATCCTTATCCTTCAGGTCCTGGTGAATTCCTTCCAGCAGAGCTTCAATATAGGTCCTCCGGGCAGCATCCAGTTCCACAACACCTGTATGGGATCTGAAAAAATCGCTGAGAGTGACCTCCTGGGTGCAGTTAAAGAAGGTGGAGAAGGGCTCTGCCTGCAGTTCAATAAGGATCCTGTCGTGGTATGATGAATGGCTGACACCTGTATTATGTATGAGGTGCCGGTTTACGAAGACAAGGCTGCCTTCACGGACCAGGTAGGTCTGCTTTTCAATGAAATAATTGCGTTCACCCTCCAGGAGATAGTAGATCTCATAATTATCGTGGATGTGCTTTTCAGCCATATTGAATTCATAGTCGCGGATGACCCGGTCCATAACAAGACCGTTCATTTCCTCTTCATAGACGATCTGGCGCATAAGAAACCTCCCTGTCAGCAGGAATATAGATAGTTACGAAGAATTATACATCATTTTATTATTAAGTGAAAGAAAAAATCAGGAAAGCAGCACAGGAAAAAATAAAAAAGAAATAGAAAGGACATAAAAATATGAATTACAGCAATCAGAAGGTATCAGACGTACAGATCGCATACATAGGGGGCGGCTCAAGGGGATGGGCATGGACTTTTATGACAGATCTGGCTATGGAAGAAAAGATGAGCGGTGTTATCCGTCTGTATGACATTGATAAAGAAGCCGCCATGTACAATGAGGTAATAGGCAGCCGTGTGAGCGAAAGGCCGGATGCACCGGGAAAATGGGGGTATAGGACATGTTCCACCCTCAAAGAAGCGCTGGAGGGGACAGATTTTGTAGTGATCTCCATCCTGCCCGGAACCTTTGATGAGATGGAGGTTGATGTGCATATGCCCCAGCGTCTGGGAATCTGGCAGTCTGTGGGAGACACTGCCGGGCCTGGCGGCATCATGCGTGCCCTGAGGACGATCCCCATGTTTGTGGAAATAGCAGAGGCTGTCAGGGAGTATTCTCCCCAGGCATGGGTCATAAATTATACAAACCCCATGTCTCTGTGCGTCAAGACCCTTTACCATGTGTTTCCCCAGATAAAGGCCTTTGGGTGCTGTCATGAGGTATTTGGAACACAGAGCCTGTTAAAGGGGATAGCGGAGGAGGTTCTGGGATTTACAGATATAACGCGTCAGGATATCCATGTAAATGTACTGGGCATCAATCATTTTACCTGGTTTGATTATGCCTCCTGCAGAGGGACAGATCTGATTCCGGTCTTCCGCGAATATGCCCGCAGCCATTATGAGGAAGGATATAGTGAGGGTGATGATAACTGGGCAAATTCCAGCTTTGCATG
This sequence comes from Murimonas intestini, assembly GCF_024622195.1. NCBI lineage: Bacteria > Bacillati > Bacillota > Clostridia > Lachnospirales > Lachnospiraceae > Murimonas > Murimonas intestini. Next base: position 251,745 of record NZ_JANKBI010000005.1, on the reverse strand, counting down.
TGCCCACAGAGTTAAATTTGACCTTATCAGAAGGTATGGGCTGATCGCGGCTGCAGGTGACAGGCATCTGGCAGAATTTATGCCGGGAGATGAGTACCTGAAGGATCCTGACACAGTTGAAAAGTGGAAATTCGCACTGACTACTGTGGAGTGGAGGAAAAAACATCTTGAAGAACTGCTGGACAAGAGCCGCAGGCTGTATGAGGGTGAAGAAGAAGTTGAGCTCAAGCCGACAGGAGAGGAAGGGATTCTGCTGATAAAGGCTCTCTGCGGGCTGGAGAGGGTGATAAGCAATGTCAATATCCCAAATACAGGACGGCAGATCTCAAACCTGCCGGAAACGGCTGTAGTGGAGACAAATGCTGTCTTTGAGAGGGATGCGATCCGCCCGGTCATTGCAGGAGCAATGCCGGATGATATAAAAGAACTGATCATGCCTCATGTCAGGAACCATGAATATACCCTGCAGGCGGCCCTGGCATGTGATAAGGAGCTGGTGGTAAAGGCCTTTATGAATGATCCGAATGTGGCCGCGCGCAGCTGCAGTGAGGCAGATATAAGAGCGCTGGCAGATGATATGATACGGGGAACGATTAATTATCTTCCTCAGGAGTGGAAAAAGGTGGTATAAATAATTCGTCAGGTGGTGACTATTTAAATAGTCAAATAGGGGTTGACTTATGATGACTACTGTGATAGTATTTGTGTTGTAAATACTATTGCAGTAGTCATTTTGTTACAGGAGATGCTGAAGGAGAGATATCCATATGGACATTAAATTATTTGATTCTGAGTTAAAAGTGATGGAGGTATTGTGGAAGGAGGGGGAGCTTCCGGCCGGACAGATTGCCAGGATACTGAAGGAAGAGACAGGATGGAACAGGAATACAACTTACACTGTTATCAAGAAATGTATTGAGAAGGGGGCTGTTCAGAGAAGAGAGCCTAATTTCATCTGCAGCCCTTTAGTGACAAAGGAACAGGTGCAGAGCCAGGAGACTGAAGAACTGATAGACAAGATGTTTGACGGTTCCAGGGAGGATTTTTTCGCCAGCTTTGTGAATATGATTTCAGAAGATGAGGCCAGAAAGCTGAGAAATATGATAGATAAAATGTAACTGGCCGGACATTTGTTTTTGATTTAAGATGAAATGAGGCGATAAAATGAAATTATTTTTGCAGATGAGCTTGATGGCGGGGATTCTGATACTGCTGGTCACGGTGATCCGTGCGGCTGCCATTAACAGGCTTCCTAAGAGATGCTTTGTCTGGCTGTGGGCAATCGTGATCCTCAGGCTGCTGATACCTGTCTCTGTGGATGTGGAGATCAGGGGATTATCCAGGGACAGCGCTGTATTTGCAGCAAGGCGTGCCATTGAACATATTATTCCGCCGGAACAGGCAGGCGCAGGTCTGGGAGATACAGGCAGGGGTGTTACAGGCCAGGGGAGCACAAGACTGGCGGATACAGTCAGGGCAGGCAGGACAGAGGGCGTCATAACAGTGTCAGGAAATACTGACGGGGAGAAAAGCATGCCGGAAGAGAGCGGGGCAGGTTTTTCAATGAAGGCAGATGATCCGGCCGCGGGGACGGATATCCAAAACAAAGCCGGCGGCTTTGGCATTATCTGGAAGAGATGGGGCTGGAGCCTCATTCTGGCGGCAGGGAGCAATATCTGCTTTGTTATATACTTGATACGTTATATTAGGGGATACCGGCTGCTGCTGGAGGCGATACCTCTGAAAGGGGAAGCCTGGGAGAATATGTGCAGCAGGGGGAACGGATCAAAAAGGATCGCGTTTCTGGTATCTGACAGGATAGCAACACCTGTTACTTTTGGAGTTCTCAAACCCAGGATTGTCCTGCCCAAGGGAATGCTGGCTGCCGGGAAAGAGCAGCTGGAATATATTCTGCAGCATGAGATGGTGCATATAAAAAGACATGATAACCTGCTGATATTTGCGGGCGGGTGTGCAGCATGTATTCACTGGTTTAACCCTCTGGTGTGGCTGATGCGTGCCCTTCTGGTCAGGGATATTGAGATATCATGTGATGAGAAAGTAATAGCAGGGCTGGGTTCATCCCAAAAAGCGGGTTATGCAATAAGCCTTATAGAAGCAGCTGGAAGAACAAAAGGTCAGCCGGCAATGTTTTCAGCATTCGGCAAGACCGCCATTCAGGAAAGGATCATATCAATCATGAAATATAAAAAGACTTCAATAATAAGTATCTCTGCAGCTGTGCTGCTGACAATAAGTTCTCTGACTGTGTTTGCGTCTGCAAAGGAAGACAGCTCCGTATCATATGTAACGCCTGTCAAAACAGAAGCAGCTGACGAAGGTCAGGTAAAGGGGAGCACGCTGTTAAAAGAGAACGTTCAGGAAAACGGAACTGTCCAGATGAAGGAGGGCACCCAGGAGAAGAACGAAACTTTTCTCGTGGAGGGCAGCGGAACAAATGCCGCAACACTGAGAGAGAATACAAACCTGATCCCGGTCAAAGAGAGCGGTACAGCAGAGGAGGCGGCTGCATTAGTGGAAGATTATGCGGGTAAGCTGGAAGCTCTTCAGGAAAAGATGAAGACAGCCAATACAGAGAACGGGGACTATGATAAATATAAAAAAGAATATGACACTATGCGGAATGAATATGAAGCAGCTGTGGAGGACTACATCCTGAAAGATATTGCAGAGGCGGCAGATGAGTATGGAAAATACGGACTGACATATGATGAAGAGTCAGGATGCTTTTATTTGGATGGGGAGCCGGTACGCTGTATAGAAGACGGGGCCTGCGGCGGAAGCATGTTAAAAGGATATATCTGCAGGAAAGAAAACGGCACCGTAGACGTCTCTATATGCAGGGATGAAAACCACAATATTACAGGGATAGAGCACTGTACGGCAGTAAATGCGGATACAGGCAAAGGCCATCACTCAGAAAAGCATGATGGTGAAGGATGGCATATATCTGAACATGAACATGGCCATGCTTATAGAATAGACAATACGATTCAGGAACTTAATTAGAAAAAAGAATATTATCAAGTCAGACATAAGATAACAGGCCTGCTGTTCCCGGAGAGGGGATGGCAGGCCTGCTCTTGTTGTACAAAGTGGTATCTCGGCTTACAAGTGAGTGTTATCATACATAATATCATTTATACTATATTAAAAGTAATATATACTTGACAAAAAGCCATCACAGGTATATAGTATAGTCAGGTAGTAAAAAGGTAGTAAAAAAGAAGTCAAGAATGCCAAACGGTGAAGGCAGAACTGTGGCGAAAAATTACACTCAAGTAAAAGGAGGAAAATGAAATGGAGAGAAGTTTTTATTATTATTTAGGGCTGGCAGCGGGAATTGCGTTGGGGGTGATCATAGTAGCGATTGCATGGAGGATCAGAAAGAAAAAAGGTTTATCCTGTGCATATGATGAGCGGCAGATTGCAGCCAGAGGAAAAGCCTATAAATATGGGTTTTTCACATTTCTGATTTATTTTGCACTGTATGGTATATTCCAGATGTTTACAGAAGGAAAATATGTAACCAGCATTGTGGGGATCACTATCGGTATTTGTGTGGCAGTCTTTGTATTTGCCTCTAATGCAGTATGGAACGATGCATATTTTTCAGTCCAGGAGTCCCCAAGCTATTATATGTGGCTGTTTTTTGCAGTTGGTCTTATGAATCTGGTAAATGGAGCGCGGGGCTTGCTGGGCCATGGTGAGGAAGAGATGTTTGAAGAAAATATTATGTGCCTTTCTGTAGGAGTGATGTTTGTGCTGCTGATGGCAGTTGTGGTCGTTAAAAGACAGAAGGATAAAAAAGAGGGAGAGGCAGAATAGCTTATGAAAAATTTGAGATTGAAATCGGCACGGGCAGCGCTTGATATGTCCCAGCAGCAGCTGGCCCAGGAGGTAGGAGTCTCACGTCAGACGATAAATGCCATTGAAAAGGGAGATTATAATCCTACGATAAAACTGTGTATCGCCATCTGCCATAAGCTGGGAAGGACATTAGATGAACTTTTTTGGGAAGAGGAAGGAACAGAGGAGTAAGTAGTTACTTCTTGACATATCCTGTCAAAAGTGCAATAATATTCACGAACAGAAAGGGGAGCTCACTCAAGTGGGCTGAGAGGAAGCTATCATGTGCTTTGACCCGTAACCTGATTTGGATAATGCCAACGTAGGGAGATAACAGAGCTTTTGTGCTGCGAAAATACCGTGATTGGTGTCTTCGCAGCTTTTTTGTTATTATCCTCTGAGGCAGAGAGAGGAGATTAAGATGTTAAGAGAATGTCTTGAAAACGTGCACAGCAAAATGCCGCTGGTGCACAGCATCACAAATTATGTCACTGTAAACGATGTGGCAAATGTCATACTGGCCTGCGGGGGAAGCCCGATCATGGCTGATGATGGCAGGGAAGCAGAGGAGATCACCGCGGTCTGCCAGGGGCTGAATATAAATATCGGCACACTCAATGCTTCCACAATACCGTCCATGTTTCTGGCAGGTAAAAAGGCAAATATGCTGTCCCATCCTGTACTGCTTGACCCTGTTGGGGCCGGCGCCAGCGAACTCAGGACAAGTACTGCACTGGAACTCGTAAATGAAATAAAATTTTCCGTGATCAGAGGAAATATCTCAGAAATTAAGACCCTGGCATTTGGAAGCGGAAGCACAAAAGGAGTGGATGCCGACATAGCTGATAAGGTGACTGAGGAAAACCTGGATGCATCGGTTGCATTTGCAAAAAAATTTGCTGAAAGCCATGGATGTGTCGCTGCTATCACAGGAGCCATTGATCTTGTTGCAGATGCAGATACCTGCTATGTTATCAGAAACGGCCGTCCGCAGATGGGTAGGATCACCGGGACAGGCTGCCAGCTGTCAGGAATGATGACAGCATATCTGGCTGCGAACCCGCAGAACTGTCTGGAGGCTGCCACCGCCGCCGTATGTGTTATGGGACTTGCCGGGGAGATAGGTGAATCACATATGCAGCCGTTTGAGGGGAATGCATCATACAGGAACAGGATCATAGATGCTGTCTGCCATATGGATGGGGAGATGCTGGAAAAAGGAGCGAAATATGAAGTGCGGTAAGGAAGAGCTGCTGCTCTATGCGGTGACGGACAGCCGGTGGCTGCGGGGCGAAAAGCTGGCCGGGCAGGTGGAGAAGGCTGTGAGAGGTGGAGCTACATTTGTGCAGATCAGGGAAAAAGAAATGGGCAGAGAAGATTTTCTGAAAGAGGCTCTGGAAATAAAAGCAGTCTGCAGAAAATATCACGTTCCCTTTGTCGTTAACGATAATGTGGACATAGCCGTGGCGGCAGATGCGGACGGGGTCCATGTGGGCCAGAGTGATATGGAGGCCGGGGACGTGCGCAGGCGGCTTGGGCCTGATAAGATAATAGGTGTCTCTGCCCAGACAGTGGAGCAGGCTGTGCTGGCGGAAAAAAGAGGGGCTGATTATCTGGGAGTGGGGTCTGTGTTTTCTACAGGCACAAAGCTGGATGCAGATTATGTGAGCTATGATACTTTAAAGGCCATCTGCGAAAGCGTAAAGATTCCTGTGATAGCCATAGGCGGAATCACAAAGGAGAATATGGGCAGTCTGGCCGGAAGCGGTATCTGCGGTGCAGCAGTGGTGAGCGCGATTTTTGCTGCCCCGGATATTGAAAAGGCAGCAGGAGAATTGGCGGAGGCTGCCAGGGAGATGGTAAGGCAATGATGGATGGAGCAATTTTCGATGTGGACGGGACTCTTCTGGACTCCATGCCGGTCTGGGAGGAGGCAGGGATGCGATACCTGGCAGGTCTTGGGATCAAGGCGGCCCCGGGTCTGTCAGATATCCTTTATCCCATGAGCATGAGGGAGGGAGCCATGTATCTGAAGGATACATACAGGCTGAAGCAGACTGTCCGGGAGATCGGGGATGGCGTAAACAGGACGATCCAGGATTTTTACCAAAATGAAGTACAGGCCAAAAAAGGTGTGGAATCATTTCTGAAGAGACTTCAAAGAGAACATATCCCTGCCGCCGCGGCAACCTCAAGTGACAGATGCCTCATTGAAGCAGCATTTGACAGGCTTGGGCTGAGCCGGTATTTTGTGCATATCTTCACATGTACAGAAGTAGGGAGAGGGAAGGATGAGCCTGATATCTATCTGGCAGCTGCCAGGAAGCTTGGCAGTGAAGTGTCACGGACATGGGTATTCGAGGATGCTCTCTATGCAGCCAGGACCGCCCGCCAGGCAGGTTTTTGTGTTGCTGCTGTCTATGACAGGTCAGCAGAGGGAGATAAACAAAAGCTGAAAGAGACAGCTAACATCTATATTGAGGATTTTGATATGATAATGCACGCAGGTGTATGACTTCCCGGAAAGGAAGATATAACTGGTATACAAATTGTACCGGCGGCAGGCTGGGGGCACCACTTTCTGCCGCTTTATAAAATTAATGCGCACTGTAAAGGAGAACAGATATGTATACAGCATTAACAATCGCCGGAAGTGATTCCAGCGGAGGCGCCGGCATCCAGGCAGATATCAAGACAATGATGGCCCATGGCATTTATGCCATGAGCGCTGTCACGGCCCTGACTGCACAGAATACGACCGGCGTAGCAGATATTTTAGAAGTGACACCTGATTTTTTAGAAAAGCAGCTGGACTGTGTGTTTACGGATATTTTTCCGGATGCAGTAAAGATAGGGATGATACCATCCGCAGGCCTGATTGAGGTGACGGCGGACAGCCTGTTAAGGCACAGGGCCAGAAATATTGTCCTGGACCCTGTGATGGTAGCCACGAGCGGGGCCAGGCTGACAGATCTCCAGGCGGTGGAAGCTCTCAAAGAGAAGCTGCTGCCCGGGGCAGATCTTGTGACTCCCAATATTCCGGAGGCGGAGGTCCTCTCAGGGATGAAGATAAAGGATGGAGAGGATATGGAGGAGGCAGCCGGTAAGATCGGAGATACATACGGCTGTGCAGTCCTGTGCAAGGGAGGGCATCAGCTCAACGATGCAAATGACCTTCTCTACAGGAAGGGCAGCTTTAAGTGGTTCAAGGGAAAGAGGATTGACAATCCCAATACTCATGGCACAGGATGTACCCTGTCCAGCGCTATAGCTTCCAACCTGGCCAGGGGTATGGAGATGGAGGCCGCCGTGGGGCTGGCAAAAGAATATCTCTCAAAGGCACTGGCAGATATGCTTGACCTGGGCCATGGCAGAGGTCCAATGAACCATGCCTTTGCAGTCAGGGACTGGAGGGGAGATGCGGCAAATGAAAAATAAAGGCACATCAGTATTTGGAAACAGCCTGATCTGGTTCGGCGCAGGTGTCTCTATTGCTGAGATACTTACAGGGACATACCTGGCTCCTCTTGGATTCGGAAAGGGGATTGCGGCCATACTGACGGGCCACTTGATCGGATGCACGCTGCTCTTTCTGGCAGGCCTCATAGGCGGAAGGATGAGAAAGAGCGCCATGGAGACCGTGAAAATGAGTTTTGGGCAAAAAGGCTGCCTCCTGTTTGCAATACTTAATGTACTGCAGCTGGCAGGCTGGACAGCCATCATGGTATATGACGGCGCACTGGCAGCTGACAGTATTGCGGGAATAGGCGCCTGGATATGGTGCCTTGTCATAGGAGCGCTGATATTGGCGTGGATACTTATTGGGATCAGAAATCTGAAGATTATCAATATAATTGCCATGGGAGCGCTGTTTGTACTCACCATTATACTGAGCGTGGTGATATTCGGTGATTTTGGCAAAGCGGGGACAGTATCTTCTGAGGTGATCAGCTTCGGGGCGGCTGTAGAACTGTCAGTGGCCATGCCCCTGTCCTGGCTTCCTCTCATCAGTGATTATACAAGAGATGCAGAAAAGCCGGTAAAGGCCACGGCAGCCAGCGCCCTGACATATGGCATCGTAAGCTGCTGGATGTATATGATAGGCATGTGTGCCGCCATATATACAGGTGAGTCAGATATTGCACAGATCATGGTAAAAGCAGGACTTGGTATTGCAGGGCTTTTGATCATTATATTCTCTACAGTGACGACAACCTTCCTGGATGCCTATTCAGCGGGCGTATCAAGCGCAGTCATTTCCCCGGCGGTCAGGGAAAAATGGGCGGCAGTGGCGGCAGCCGCAGTGGGTACAGCGGCAGCAGTCATTTATCCAATGGATAATATAACAGATTTCCTCTATCTCATAGGATCTGTATTTGCACCCATGATAGCAGTGCTGATCGCGGACTATTTCATTTTGAAAAAGGATCACTGCAAGGAGAGCCTGAACTGGAGAAACCTGGGAATATGGCTGGCAGGCTTTATTATTTACCGGCTGCTGATGAGATGTGATTTTGTGCTGGGAAATACGCTGCCGGATATGGCCATCACAGTAGGAATATGCCTGATTGTCAATTATCTTGCGTGCCGGAGTAAATCAAAATAAATATAGTTGATTATGGCAGAAAATACACCTATAATAAAAGTTATAGGTGTATTTTTTTTAAAGGAGGATTAACATGCATAAGATAGTGGTGATTTCAGATTATGTCTGCCCGTACTGTTATGTGGCGGAGGAAGCTCTGAAGCAGGCAGCAGAGGGAAGGGAGGATATGGTGACAGAATTCCATCCCTATGAACTGACAAGAAAGCCGGCGCCTCAGGTAGATACATACCATGATAATGTACGAAGAGAGAAGTGGGCCGGCGGGCTGGTTCCCGATGCAGAGAGCCTTGGAATGGACGTGCATTTCCCGCCGTGTGTAGTGCCGCGCCCATATACCCATCTGGCGGCCGAGGGATTTCTCTATGCAAGAGAAAGAGGAAAAGGAGATGCCTACAATGAAGCGGTTTTTGCCGCATATTTTACAGAGGAACAGGATATTGGAAAGATAGAAGTGTTAAAGAAAGCGGCCGGGAAGGCAGGGCTTGACGGGGAGGAATTTGCGGCGGCTCTGGATTCAGGGATATATGCCAAAGCTGTAGAGCAGGAACGGCACGAGACGGAGGGCATAACTAAGATCTCAGGGCTTCCCACGATCCTTATAGACGGCAGGAAGGCAGAGATAGAGAGGTATACTCTGGATGCATTTAAAGCGCTTCTGGAAGAGGCGGACAGGCGGCAGACGGAAGGGGTTGCTGATGACGTCTGCTGCGAAAGCAGTGAACCGGCACAAGAAGAGGAAGAAGAGATGCATGAGGGCGGATGCGGTGACGGCGGCTGCTTTTTCTGAGTCTGACGGACGGTTAGTTACAGTTCAGCCATCTGCCATTCGGCAGCCGTCTGACCTATAACAACGCTCCGCGATGCACACAAAATGCTGTAAACAGCATTTTGGCGCTGCAGCTCTCGGGATTTTCGTGCATTTTGCACGAAAACACCTCGCGGAACAGTGGAAGGCTGAACTATAACGACGGTTATACGATAATAACACCCAGCCTTGATGCTATAGCTGCAGCCTGGTACAGATTCATCTTTGCTCCTTCCACCTCACGGAAGTTTTCAGAGACAAGAATGTTTTCCAGGCTGCAGGCAGACAGATCGATACCTTTAAGCGGCGTCTTGAAAAAGTCGGTGCTGTCGAAAATACAGTCCGTCAGTGTCAGGGACTTGAGAGACGCCTCTGAAATGGATGCGCTTGTGAATAAAGTGGAAGAAAAAGAAGACTTTTCAATTTTTGTACTTCCCAGGTTAGCATAGCTGAAATTACTGTCTTCTGCTTTAATATTTATTAAGCGGGACTTGACAAATTTAGTTCCCACACCTTTAGAATTCTTGAATGTGACATCACGGATATAAGAGTCTGAAAAGTCACAGTTAGAGAAATCGCAATTTCTGAACAGAACTTTTCTGAAGCTGCTTTTTTCAAAAATACACCCAAAGAAACGGCAGCGCTCAAATTCCACATTGTGGAAGCTGAGATTCACAGTATCTGCATTTTCCAGTATTTCATCAGTAAAACTTATATTTTCGATGGGCTCTTCAGAGACGAGCGCCCTGTCAATAGATATGCCGAGAAGATTATTTGTCATTTTATTGGCTCCTTTAGTAACAATTTTAATGTTGTTTACGTTATTGTAGCATTGATCATATCAAAAAGAAACAGGGAAAAAGATTGACAAAGAAATACTTCGGTGTTAGAATTAAATTACTTCGAAGGAGGAAATAATTTGAAGCTGGACCAGAACAAACTTGAAGAGATATTTTTTGAGTATTTCGACAGGATCAAAACACTCATCTCATCTGAGACCTGGGAGAATGCCCTCTTAAACAGCAGTAAAAACGAGCTGCTCATATTGCTTCTGCTGTACCGCAGGCAGGAAGTGAATATGACTCAGATAGCAGAGTATATCCATGTGCCTCTGAATACGGCCACAGGTATTGTAGACAGAATGGAAAAGAAAAAACTGGCTGTAAGGCAGAGAAGCAGGGAGGATAAGAGAGTCGTCACGATCAGTCTGGCCGAAGCCGGGAAAGAGCAGCTTGGCAGCATAATACGGGAATTTGTCAGGCTGGGGGAGAAAGTCACAGGTGTGCTTACGGCTGAAGAGCTGGAGACGGCAGGCAGGATATTGGATAAGGTACTGCTGGTCCTGACAGAAGAGCAGGCTGAGGATAAACCGGCTGTGCCGAAGAAAGTAAGGAAAATAGTGATTGAATAAAACTGGAAGAGCTGCCCGGATCATCGGGCAGCAAAATTATAAATATATATTTCGAATTACGAACTATTCGGAAAAAGAAATATATGGGAAGGAGTATTATGGGAAGAATACTTATATTCACGGGAAAGGGCGGGGTAGGTAAGACGAGTGTGGCCGCCGCACATGCATGGCATTCAGCCAGGGAAGGTAAAAAGACTTTGCTGGTCAGTACTGATATGGCACATAATATCAGCGATATTTTCCAGATCAGCATAGGAAAAGAAATCAAAGAGGCGGCCCCGGATCTGTACCTGCTGGAGATTGATCCCGGGTATGTCCTGGAGAATGATTTCAGGGAGATGACAGAAGCATTCGCCAGATTATTTTCTGTAACAGGCATGTCAGATGAAGAGACATTAAGCATGCCCGGCATGGATGAATTGTTTACACTTTTGAAGATCATGGATATATACAAAAGCCAGGAATATGAGAGGATCATAGTTGACTGCGCTCCCACAGGCGAGACGCTGGCATTCCTGAAATTTCCTGAACTGTTGTCATGGTATATGGAAAAGTTCTTTCCGGTGGGGAAGGTGGCGATGAGAATCTTATCTCCGGTTAGCAGGGCCGTATTTAAGGTGGAACTGCCGGGCAGGAAGGCTATGACTGATATTGAAAGGATGTATATGAAGCTGATCGGCCTGCAGGAACTCTTAAAAGACAGGGAGGTTACTTCTGTGAGGCTTGTCTGCATGCCAGAGAAGATGGTAGTGGAGGAGACAAAGCGCAGTTATATGTATATGAACCTCTACAATTTTGCAGTAGACGGACTGTATATAAACAGAATACTGCCGGATGATATAGAAAATGAATTTTTCAATGACTGGATAAGGATCCAGGAGCGCTATATAAACGAGCTGGAAGAAGTATTTGCAGGGATGCCTGTTTACCATATTCCATGGTTTGACACTGATTTAAACGGTACAGAGGGTATAGCAAGGATCGACAATGAAGCGCTTGCAGGCAAAGATATATTTGCGGTCCATGAGACTTTAGCCGGGGAGGAATACGGGAAGACAGAGGAGGGGTATGTGCTGAAGGTGCATCTGCCCTTTGCGGCAAAAGACGGGGTAGATCTGCACGAGTCTGATAAAGATGTGATTATAAAGATAGGGAATTTTAAAAGAAATATCCCCAAACCGGACGTACTGCGCAGGATGGGCATAAGTTCGGCTAAATTTCAGGAGGAGACACTGCTTATAACATTCTCGGAAAAGGAGGGGTAAGAGATGGACAGCAGCAGAGACAGGAAATGGGAGTTTATTAGGAAATTTGCAAAAGCAAAAGAGATGGAGGCAGAAGCCTTTATGGAATTGCTGCCGGAAAGCAGCAGAGAGCATATGTCAATAATCGGGAGAGAAGCGGCGGCCATGGTCAGAGAGGGGATGGCAGGCGTCATGAATGGAAAAGACAACAATGCAGCTAAAAATGAGGCCGGAAGCGGCAGAAAGACTGTAAAAAAAGTAGAGATCGGATAGCATATGCGGATATGACAGGATAAGAGTCTGATGTAAATCTAAGGAGGGAAAAGCATGCGAGTGATCATATATACAGGAAAAGGCGGCGCAGGCAAGACGAGCGTGGCTGCAGCCACAGCCTGCAGGCTGGCGGAGGATGGCAAAAAGGTGCTGATCATGAGCACTGACCAGGCACACAGCCTGGGGGATTCATTTGACAGGAAAATCGGAGGAGAAATTGTCAATATAGCAGAAAACCTGGATGCCCTGGAGATAGATGCCGTGAAAGAAAGTGAGGATGCGTGGGGGCACATGCAGAATTATTTAAAGAGGGTGCTGACAGCCAGGGCAGAGGGCGGGATCGAGGTGGAGGAGCTGCTGGTATTTCCGGGGCTTGAGGAATTGTTTTCCCTGTTTAAAATCCTGGATATCAGTGAGGAGAAAAAGTATGATGCGCTTATTGTAGACTGCGCTCCCACAGGTGAGACACTGGCGCTGCTGAAATTTCCGGAGATGTTCGGGGCGCTGCTGGAGAAGATGCTCCCGCTTAAAAGAAAGACGGTAAAGGTGGCAGGGCCGGCGGTGGAGAAGGTGACAAAGATACCTATGCCCCAGGATGAGGTGTTTGCCGAGCTGGAAAAGCTGATGGATAAGCTGGAAAGGCTCCAGGAGCTGATGCTGAATAAAGACGTGCTGTCCATCAGGATCGTTACAACACCGGAGAAGATAGTGGTAAAAGAGGCGAAAAGGAGCTTCACATGCCTGCATCTGTATGATTATAATGTGGATGCCGTCATAGTAAATAAGGTATATCCGGATGAGGCGCTGGAAGGATACTTTTCAAAGTGGGCCGGCCTGCAGAAGGAGGGGCTGGCGGAGATCGCGGAGGGCTTTCCCGGGATACCGCGCTTCCAGCTGATGCTGCAGAAGCGGGAGATCCGTTCTCTTCAGGTATTGAGAGAAGTGTCCGGACTGTATGGAAGCGCAGATCCCTTTGATGTATTCCATAAAGAAAAAATATTTAAAATGTCCAGGGCTGAAGAAAACAGATGGAAAATGGAGATATCCCTTCCTCATGCGCTAAAAGAGGAGATGGATCTGAGCCAGAAGGGAGGAGAGATCTGTATATCTGTAAAAAATGAAAAACGCTGCTTCGTGCTCCCTGACTGTGTGAGGGGAGCTGAAATATCAGGGGCAAAGCTGGAGGATGGCAGACTGCAGATAACGTTTGAGTGAATCGGCGGCGTGTGAACAGTAATATATAGCCTGTAAATTATTGACAAACGATAATTTACAGGCTATACTTATTATAGAAATTATCGTAAAACAATAATATAGGAGGTGCCATATGGGAGAGAGTATTTTTACAAAGGCAGTCACCTTTCCGCTGGAACAGACGGGCAGGATACTGCGGGCCCTGTCACTGTCAGGCGGCCTGGGAAATGCCGCAGCATGGGTTATATTTTTTATCCTTGGGATTGCCCCGGCCGGATATCTGGTATTCAGGGCTGTCAAAAAAAGAGCGGGAGCGCCTGATCTGCTCATGGCCGTTCTGTCTGTGATCCTGACAGGAGGGCTGTACCTTTTTATCAATCCGTCATATTTTCAGGTACTGACTCCTATGGCCGGACTGGAGGAGGCAGGTAAATATATCACAGGCACAGCTTTTTATTCTGTGGGCTTTGGCTATCTCATACTGAGGACAGTAAGAAGCTCTAAGGCCCGGGGGGTAGCGGGCCTGAAAGCCGTCCTTGCAGTGATCATTGCACTGCTGGCGGCAAAGGTTCTCTTTATAGGACTCCCGGACACGGCAGCCCTGATAAAAAAGATAAGTATGTCCAACACTGGTGCTGGTCAGGCGGAGCTTGCAATTACAGTATTTTTCCAGTGGTTTGGTTTTGGAGTCAGGACGCTTTCAGATGGAATGGATATAGCGGTGCTGGTGATGGGAATGAAGCTGCTGGATGAGCTGGCAGAGGACAGATACACTGAGGCGCCGTGCAGGGCGTCAAAGAGACTTGAGAAGACATGCAGGGCGGCAGTCACTGTCACAGTGGCAGGCTGTATTATTTTAAACATGGCACAGCTTCTGGCAGGCAGATATCTGCTGAAGGCTGACTATACAGTGCAGATCCCCCTTGTATCCATTGCGGTGATTATGGCAGTCATGCTGGGAGCCGGGTATCTGGCAGAGGGAAAAGAAATAAAAGAGGAAAATGACTTATTTATCTGAGCAAGGGGGGCAGGCAGATGGCCATTCGTGTGTATCTGGAGGAAATCTTGAAAGAGAGGAATATGACGTCAAAGGAGCTCTGCAGGATGATAGGGATCACAGAGGCCAATCTCTCTATCCTGAGGAGCGGCAGGGCGAAGGGCGTCAGATTTTCCACTATAAATAAAATATGCTACTACCTGGAATGTGATGTGGGAGATATACTGAAGTTTGACGGTGTTCTGGAGGAAGGGGATGACGAGGATGAAAAATAACATGATCAGGAGGCGGGAAGGCAGAATGGCAGGTCTTATCCTGCTGGCCATGTCAGTGTTTCTTGGGGGATGCAGCCTGGCCCGGGAAGAAAGGCAGGAGGCTTTGGGGCCTGACAGACTAATAGGGGCCTATATTACGCGGGAATACCTGGACTTATTTGATATGGAAGGCTATTTAAATGATCATGCAGGCCTGCTGGAGAAGGGCAGTCTCACAGTCGGCCCGGAACAAGGAGAGGAGTACCGGGGGAGGATCTATGCAGCCCTGGAGAAAAAAGACGGTCAGGGAACGCCAGAATATGTATTTGAGGGGATAGAAGGGATTCCGTTTTTCATGCCTCTTGTCAAGTCAGAGGACGGCTCAGGAGAAGACCTGGTTACTGCCCGGCAGGGACCGGAGATCTCAGATGCACATTTTACATCAGGGAATTCTATAAAACTGGAAGGAGTCATCTACTATTCAGGCAAGGACAGCCCGCAGTTTTACTGCAATCCTGTGTACCAATGCCCTGACGGGTCCGTTTACCTGAAGGCGGGGACAGGGGTTAGCGGGCAGATGGCTTCAGGTGTTTCTTTAAATATGCAGCTCTCGGAGACATATACAGTATCGTCAGGAGACGGGCAGCAGGACCGGGCAGGGGAATTTTCTTCTGATGCAGAGGATGGACAGAGGGAGACCAGGTCAGAGGTGAGTATTACAATACAGGGAAAGGATGCCGGCAGCAAATGTACTATTATCCAGATGGACGAAAATAACCGGGTAATTAAAGAGACCTCAGCAGAGGGGCCAAAGGCATCTGGCGTACTGAAAATAGAGGATGAAACATCATATATCATAGCAGAGTATTATAGCCAGGAGGATGAGAGCGCAGAGAGAGAATTGTTTAATTTAGGAGAAGATGAAAATTATATCAGCATCTATACCCAGGCGCCGGATGGAATAGTGATGAAACAGGAAATAGCGGCGGAGAAAAGACAGCACAGCTGATCTTTTCAAATGCTCCGGCAGGTGTCAGCATCATATAACAGCATCATACAGTGGTACATTAAATTGGTAGTGAATATAAATATGAATTATGATATGATTGTAATTATTCAGCAGGTCTGTGCATTTACTGCACAGACCGTAAGAAAATGTAACTGTGAAGGGACTGAACAGTTACATATGATTATAAGAACCACTGGTTTTTGGAAAGGAAATGACAGAAAGGGCAGATAGGATGTTGACAAGGGAAAGTATAGAGAGAAGGACAGTGCACTCGACGTTTTCTAAAGGGGCCGGCGTATTTAAAAAGGGAAAGGTGTCAGAGCTTTGCCGTCAAAATGGCAGTGCTGATGACATAATCATAGAAGCAGATGTAGAGGGAAGTTATTTAAATGACTATCATGTTAAGATACATTTAGACGGTCAGGAAAAAATAACCAGCCACAGCTGCGAGTGTCCGGCCCATTCAGCGTACAGCGGTCTGTGCAAGCACTGTGTTGCCGTGCTTCTCGCTTATCTGCAGGATAAAAAGGAGAACGGGAAAGACATGGAGCTGCCGTGGAATTCTTCAGAAACTGCGGCAAAGGAAAAGAAACTGCAGGAGCTGGACAAGCTTCTTGGAGGGAAGAATGTGAAGCGGGGAGTTGATGAGCTTCTGAGGCGCACGGCCGGGATTGATGGAGCAAGGCAGGAAAAAGCCCCGGAGCCGGCAAAGAAGTTCAGGACTACACCGGGACTGGGGGAACTGATCTCTGAGTATTCTATTCAGGATACGGCTTCTTATCTGCCGGAGGCTTCTATGGGGCAGGTAAAGCTCGAGCCCCATATAGAGTTCAGGGGAAGCTATATGCAGGCAGAGTTTAAGATTGGGATATCGCGGATGTATGTGCTGCGGAGTATTTCAAAAATGGCAGCCGCCATCGAAAATCTGGAGACGGTATCCTATGGGGCGCAGCTTACTTTTCTTCACTGTATTGGAGCGTTTGAGCCGGGCAGCAGGAAGATGGCCCAGTTTCTTGTGGAAAATGCGGGGGGAGGCGGATTTTATTACAGGACTCCGTATGGCAGATACCAGTCATATTCAGATGACCGCTATATCAATATTAATAAGAGGAATGCAGATGATTTTATGGCAGCGTTGATGGGCCGCCCTTTTTGGATGACGCTCAGCAAAGAAGTCAGCGGGCTGTGGGAAATTGAAGATAAAATCCCTCCCTGGGATGTGAGCATAACAAGGGCTGACGGGGGTATCAGCCTTCAGATGAACATGTATCCCAGTTTTGAGGGAAAGAATTACAGCTGGTATTTCTATAATGGCATAGCTTACAGGGTGAGTATGGCGAAACTCAGGAAAATGGAAAAATTCCTGTATTTCATGACAATGAGGACACATGGGAAGTGTCAGGTTGCAGAGGAAGACCTTCCGGGATTTTTTCAGAATGTGCTTCCTTCTATAGAAAGTATGATTCCTGTAAGAAAGGAAGGGATTGAACCGGCAAACTTCCTTCCGCCGAAGGTAGAATTTGAGATATACCTGGATCTGCCTCAGAAGGATATGATAAGCTGCCGTCTCATGGCGTGCTATGGAGAGCAGAAGTATAATGTATTTGCAGATTCAAGAGATATCAGAAGGATGGCAGGCAGGGATATAAGGCGTGAGCTGGAGGCAGACAGCACAGTGAGGGAGTATTTTATGGCTTATGATGAAGAGGCCCGGCAGATGGTACTCCAGGGAGAGGACGCGATATACAGTTTTTTGATGGATGGGATGGAGGCGCTTCAGGAGACAGGGGAAGTGTTTATATCAGATAAACTCAAATCTGTCAGACTGCTGCCCTCCCCCAAGGTGTCTGTGGGAGTATCATTGTCAGGAGGCATGATGGATCTGGAGCTGGACTGTGAGGGAATGGCCATGGAGGAGCTTGTGGCGGTGCTGTCCAGGTATGACAGGAGAAAAAAATACTTCAGGATGAAAAATGGGGATTTCCTGAATATGGATGAGGACGGTATCCGCATTTTAAGTGAGATACAGGAAGGACTTCAGCTAAAACCGGAAGGCCTGTTAAAAGGGACAGCCGTTGTGCCAAAATACAGGGCCCTCTATCTGGATGAAGAGCTCAGGGAGGAGCAGTCTGTCCAATTTGTGAAGAACAGGGATTTCAGAGCACTTATCAGGAATATGAAGACAGTGGAGGACAATGATTTTGAGATACCCCAGGGGCTGAATGCTGTGCTCAGGGAATACCAGAAGAGAGGTTTTCTGTGGATCAAGACATTGTGCCGCAATGGCTTCGGCGGTATACTGGCAGACGATATGGGACTGGGAAAGACACTTCAGGTCATTACTTTCCTTTTATCCGAACAGCAGGAGGGCGGGATGAAACGTTCCCTCATAGTGGCGCCGGCCTCACTTGTATATAACTGGCTCAGTGAATTCGGGCGTTTTGCACCGTCGCTTGCAGTTTCTGCAGTGACCGGAACGAGAGAGCAGAGGCAGGAAATTATAGAATCTGCGGCAGACAACGAGATACTGATCACATCTTATGACCTGCTGCGCAGAGATATAGATATCTACAGCAGGATCCCGTTTTTTGCCGAAGTGATCGATGAAGCACAGTTTATTAAAAACCATACTACCCAGGGCGCCAGATCAGTAAAACAGATCCAGGCAGAATTCAGGCTGGCCCTGACAGGTACGCCTGTGGAGAATGCCCTGAGTGAACTGTGGAGCATTTTTGATTATCTCATGCCGGGATTCCTCTACAGCTATACACGGTTCAGGGAGCAGCTGGAGACGCCTATTGTCAGGGACGGGAATGAGGAAGCGATGGTGAGGCTGCAGAAAATGATCCGTCCGTTTGTGCTGAGAAGGCTGAAAAAGGATGTTCTGGGAGATCTGCCTGACAAGATAGAAAAAGTGGCATATGCCATGATGTCCGGTGAACAGAAGCAGCTCTACGACGCCCATGTGCAGAAGATACTGATACAGATATCAGGGCAGTCTGATGAGGATTTCTCAAAATCACAGATCCTTATGCTGGCAGAACTGACAAAGCTGCGCCAGCTCTGCTGTGCTCCTTCCCTGCTCTATGAGGGATATAAGGGGGATTCAGCTAAGCTGGAGCTGTGTCTGGAATTGATAGAAAATGCAGTGGCAGGCGGTCATAAGCTGCTGCTGTTTTCCCAGTTTACCTCCATGCTGGAGCTGATCACAGAGAAGCTGGCCCAGAAGAATATCAGCTTCTATAAACTGACAGGCAGCACAAGCAAGGAGAAGAGAAGGGATCTTGTAGAACGCTTCAACCAGGATGATACAAATGTATTCTGTATCTCCCTGAAAGCAGGCGGCACGGGACTGAATCTGACAGCTGCCGATATGGTCCTCCACTACGACCCCTGGTGGAATGCGGCGGCAGAAAATCAGGCCACTGACAGGGCCCACCGTATCGGACAGAAAAATGTGGTCACGGTCTACAAGCTGGTGGCTCAGGGCACTATAGAAGAAAAAATCATTGAACTGCAGAACAGGAAAAAAGAACTGGCGGATAAGGTGCTCTCAGGTGAAGAGTTAAAGAGCGGAAGCTTCACAAAGGAGGAGATCATGGATCTTCTGGGCAGCGGGGGGCGTCTGTAGCAGATTCCCCAGACAGTCCAGACAGCCGCAGTTACTTAATTTCTGCATTTCGTCTATATTTTTCTGCGTATAATCTATATTTTACATTTTTCCGGTATGATATGATGATTAATATCAATCCTGCCGGAAATTGAATGCCGGACGGGTGCGGAAATTGCGGAGGTATGGAGAATGAACAGTTTAGAACGTTTTTATGCAACAATCGAAAGAAGACCTGTAGACAGGCCGGCTGCATGGCTTGGGATGCCGGATATCAAATCACAGCCTGCACTTTTTGAATATTATGGGGTAAACAGCCTGCATGAACTGAAGCTGGCCATAGGAGATGACTTCTACTCTGTGGAGGTGCCTTACAGGTCACCCAATGCAGATGCCATCTATGCGGCGTTTGACTGGTATATGGATGGAAATACTGATTCTGAGAACAGGACGCTGACAGCGGACGGCTGCTTCAAGGATGCGGAAGAATTGGAAGATCTGGACTTTTTTGAATGGCCGGACCCGGAGAAGTTTATAGACAAAGAGGAATGCAGGAGGCGTGTGGACATGGCGCCTGCTGACAAAGCTGCGATAGGTATGATATGGTGCTGTCATTTCCAGGATGCGTGCGCCTCCTTCGGCATGCAGACAGCCCTTATGAACATGATAGCCAATCCTGAGATATATAAGGCAGTAGATGATAAGATAGTTGATTTTTATCTGAAGGCCAATGAGATATTTTATGAGGCTACAAAGGGAAGGCTCAATGCAGTTCTGATAGGAAATGATATGGGCAGCCAGAGAGGCCCCATGATTTCGCCTGCTATGGCGGAGGAATTCGTTATGCCGGGCTGCAGAAAGCTTGTTGAGCAGGCTCACAGCTATGGGCTGAAGGTGATCTATCATTCCTGCGGGTCCATAGTGGAGATCATACCCAGGCTGATAGAAGCGGGAGTGGACGCCATCCATCCCATTCAGGCTCTGGCAGCGGGCATGGATGCCGGGAATCTGAAAGAAAAATTTGACGGCAGGATCTCCTTCTGCGGAGGCGTGGACACACAGAACCTGCTGGTAAACGGGACTCCTGAGGAAGTGAAGGCAAAAGTAAAGGAACTCAGAGAGATATTCCCCACAGGACTCATTATATCTCCCAGCCATGAAGCAATCATGCCGGACATTCCCCCGGCAAATGTGAAAGCGCTGTTCGAGGAAGCCACAAGACTATAGAGCGGCAGATCCGCCAAATACATAAGGCCCATCTTTTAAGATGAGGCCTTTTTTGCCGTATAAAAAATTTCTGATGCACTGATACGAAATTTGTAGTATAATGTGTGACATATATATTTACTGGAAAATGGAGACAGTACGTAAGAAAAGGGGAGAAAAAGGTGAGTAAAGTGAAGTTAATAGCTATTTTGGCCGCATTTATGATGGCGTTTACAGGATGCGCTGGTTTAGGCACACGGAACAGCAGTATCATTGACAAGATCTACAATGATGAAGAATCTTATAAAAACCAGGGTGGAACATTTAATATGGAAAGTTCGGTGCAAAAGGTGGACAGTGATTTAAACCGCTATGAAGCTGAGATGGAATTTGGCGGTATTGCCACCATATGGGAAGTGGATACTGACAAAGACATGAGTGTTTCCATGTCCGGGAGTATCAATGTGGAGAACGGTAAGGCAAAGCTTGTGGTGGTAGATAATGACGGCAATACATCTGTAATGATGGAAAAGGACGGCACATCAGGCAGCGGTGAGGAAGGCTTTGGGGCAGGCTTCTCCCTTTCTCCCGGAAAGACAAGGCTGAGGCTGGTGGCGACTGACAAGACGAAGATCAGCCTGAGTATCAGCGCTGACGGCGGTGAATGGAAAAAAATAGGATAAAAAATACGGTTTACCAGGGACAGATGCCCTTGGTAAACCGTATTTTTTTTATAGAAATAGTTCTCCCAGTCCGATGAGAATAAGAAGAATGGAAGATGCCGGGGCAAGGAATTTCAGAAAACGGTTATTTGTCAGGCTGTGCCCCAGATGGTTTCCGGCATACATGCTCACGAAAGAAAAGAGAGCGCAGAAGGCTGCCACGTACCAGGCAGATAAGCTTAAGATACCTGCGCTGAATGCCGGGGGAATACAGTTGATTGCCAGTATAAAACCAAGGACCAGGGTATCTTTTAGTTTCATAGCAGAGTACTGAAGAGTTTTTTCATCCTCGCGCAGGCTGTCTAACAGGCAGTAGACAGCAAAAAGTATCATAACCAGAGCGCCTATTACATTTGTATAGTCGATCAGGGATGTTGCTATTAATTTCGCCGCATAGGTAGAGAAAAAGGCACAGATGCCGGTAGTCAGACCTATGAGGAAATTTGAAAATAAAGTTAGCTTCTGATGGCGCATACCGATATTCATTCCTATAATAAAATTGTCAAGGTTCACGGCGATACCGATCAAAAGCGCCAATAATATAGACACAATTAATCACCTCTCTATACAGTATTCGAAAATGCCGGGCGCGTTACTGCATGGCGCATTAATGCCAGGAACAAGGCGGCAGAAGAGATGATGACTTGTCTCTTGAAGAAAGCGGGGTGTTCAGTTATAATAAAGTTTATAATAGAAAGCGTATACACTTTCTGGATGGAGGCAGGACTATGAAAGTCTTAGGGAAAGTGGAGAAATTCAAAGTAATTTTAGTCGCAGGACTGGTTGTCATCTTTATTCTGGCCAGTTTTTTTGACTTTTCCAACAGAGGCGGCAGACAGGTTCTGAAGATTGCCAGGGAGCACCTTCAGGATGTGGCGGACCAGGCGGCCTATGGACTGGATGAAAAGCTGGAAGACGGTCTGAGAAAAATAGAGTATACGGCGGGTATGATCTCATCTCTTGGCGGAGGGCAGCATCAGGGAGACGCACAGGTCATTATGGACCAGATGATGAAGTCGAGCAGGTTTGACAGTGCAGTGCTCCTTGACAAGGACTGGAATGTCAAATATGAGGCCGGAGATGACAGGATATGTGACTGCAGCATAAGAGATGTGATCGGAAGTGATGTATCAGGGACGAAAAGCGGCATCTCAGCAGTCTACCATCTGGAGGAGGATAATGAAGACGTTATCTGCATATATTCTCCTGTATATGGAGAAGATGGGACATCAGAGGGAGTGCTTGCGGGCATAGTTCTGACAAAGACTCTTGTTGATCTGATGGATTTTTCAGGGTTCGGAGGCCGCAGCTATTCTTATGTGATCCAGTCAGATGGAAAGATCATTATGCAGACAGGCCATGAGGAGAGTCTTATGAGCAGCCGGGATTATTATGAATTTCTCGGAGCATCAGACAGGATGGGAATATCACTTGAAGACCTGAAGTCCGCTGTGGCAGAGCGGAAGTCAGGCGTATTTTCCGTCAAATACGGGAATCAGGAGCGGATAGTCTGCTACGTCCCAAGTACGATCAACGACTGGTATATCATAACAGCGGTTTCGTCAGATGTGGTGAAAGGCAGCCGGGATTCACTGAATATGAATGCTTTCCAGTTATTGTTAAAGACAGTACTGGCGCTGGCGGTCCTCATGGCCTTTCTCGGATTCTGGATGTGGAAGGCACAGAAGCTTATCCTGGAATCCAAGAAAGAACTGGAGAGCAGCAGCAGGAAGCTGGAGTTGGCACTTCAGCATACAGATACAGGAATCTTTGAATACAACATTCCGGAAGATACGATACATGTGCTGACGCTGGAATTCTGCGGGATGAAGGTACTGCAGGAGACGATTAAAGAACCATCCAGGACATTGAGAGAGAAGGGAATAATATCAGAGGCAGGAGAAAAAACGCTTGAAGAGCTTCTGAGAAAGATCAGAGAAGGTCAGGAGCAGGGAACAGCGGAGCTTCTCGTGCCGGAGATGACAGGAAAAGAAAACTGGCTGCGTGTCTCAGTGGCCCAGACATATGACGGGCATGACAAGCAGACTGAAGCCATAGGTACTATTGAAAATATTACAGAAGAGAAAGCTATCGAAAAAAGATATGCCCAGGAGGAAAAGTTCAGGCAGGCCATGCTCTCGGAAACATTATCTGTCTGGGCTGTCAACTTGACAGAAAGAAAGCTGCTCTCATATACACGGGGAAAAAAGGACTGCATGCCCGGGCTTAAGAGTATTGTATATGATAAAAAGCTGATAGAAGGCATGTGCAGGCTGGCGCATCCTAAGGATAAGGAGAGGGTGTCAGGGCTTCTGGATGCTGAGAACCTGATCTCCATGTACAGAGAAGGGATCGGGGAAATAAAGGAAGAGTTCAGGCTGAGAATGCCTGGGGAAACGAATTATATTTGGGTGGAGAGTACCGTTAATCTTCTGACAGAGCCTGGTTCGGAAGATATAGTCGCGTTTTCCTATACAAAAAATATAGATGCCACGAAGAAAAAGGAGCTGGCTCTCCTGTATGAGTCGGAGCGTGACCAGCTGACAGGACTTTACAACAGGACAGCTGCCATGCGCATGATTGATGACAGACTTTCAGCGGAGGAGGACAACAGGGGGGCAGAGGGGACTATACTGCTCAACGGTTTTGCATTAAGCGGACTTCTGATGATGGATCTGGACGGCTTCAAAGAAGTGAACGACAAGCTGGGGCACCAGGCGGGAGATGAGTTGCTGAGGGCGGTTGCCGATGTGCTTATGGGAATATTCCGTGAAAACGATGTGGTAGCCCGTCTTGGGGGAGATGAATTTGTGGCATTTGTCCACCGGGTGCCCTCTGAGAAGACGGTTGAGCTGATGGGGCAGAGAGTCTGTGCCGCCATAGAGGAAATGTCAGGGGCCAGAGAGCTTGAAGTACCGCTGTCTATAAGCATTGGGATAGCATTTTCACCCAAGCACGGAAGAAATTTTGAAATATTGTATAAGAAAGCGGACATGGCTATGTATGAAGCTAAAAATAATGGAAAGAGCAGAACAATGATTTATAAAGAAAAAATGTAAAAAGGTATTGACAAAAGTAACTGTAACTGGTATAGTTACAATATAACTGAAACAAATAAAGTTACAGGTTGGCATATACAGTGCCGTCCAGGAGAAAAGGGGAATGGAGAGACAGGAATGACAGGAGAATTTGCGATTGCAGTACATGCGTTGGTTTACTTAAATCACAAAAAGGAGGTCTTATCAAGCGACGAGCTGGCAGCGAATGTCTGCACGAATCCCGCCAGAGTGAGAAAAGTTATGGCGAAGCTGAAGAAGGCTGGCCTTCTGTCAACAAAGGAAGGTGCAGAAGGAGGTTATTATTTTTCACAGAATGCAGATGAAATAAATCTGAACATGATCTGTGAGGCCGTGGATGCCCAGGTCGTCTCTGCAAGCTGGAAATCCGGAAATAAAAGCATGGAGTGCCTGATAGCATCGGGGATGGCTGATATCATGGATGGAATTTATGACCAGCTGAATGTGGAATGCAAAAAGAAGTTATCGGAAATAACTATTTCTGATATCGATGCTAAAATATTTAAAAATAAGCAATAATAAATATAAAAAGTAAAGGAGAATTATTATGAGTATAATGCATTTAAATGAGGAAAATTTTGATAAAGAAGTATTGGAATCCGGAAAACCGGTCCTGGTAGACTTTTTTGCCACATGGTGCGGCCCCTGTAAGATGCTGGCGCCGGTCCTGGAAGAGATAGCTGCTGAGAATCCTGACTTTAGTATAGGAAAAGTTGATGTGGATGAGAGCACGAATCTGGCAGGAAGGTATGGCGTTATGAGCGTACCGACACTTATATTCTTTAAGGGCGGGGAGATCCATAAAAAGATGGTCGGCGTAAGGCCGAAGGAAGAGCTTGTGGCTCTGTTTAAATGATCTGACAGAAAATTAAAATAGAAACAATCAGGGCGCTGCGCAGGCAGCGCCCTTTTGCAGTCAGAGGCAGAAAATTTTTACAGAATCTTGACGCGTTTCGACAGCTTTTTTGATATTACTGTGATAATCTCTTAAAGGAATAAATTTAGAAGGGATATTATGGGAAAAAAGAAAAAGAGAAAACTTATGGATACTGAAGGGGCAGGATTCGGAGAATTTGCGCGGGGCATGTATGACGACTCTTTCAGACTAAAATACGATTACGCCCTGTGCGAAATGAAAAAGAAGATCAAGAAGCTGGATGCGGGGATAGAATACAGCTTTTCCAGGATAAAGGCGCCTCTGAGCACGGCAGATAAGCTGAGGCGCAAGGGCAGGGAAGTGACGCTTGAGGCAGCAGAAAAGTATCTGAATGATATTGCGGGGATCTGTATAGTCTGCTGCTACATAGATGATGTATATGAAGCTGCCAGGCAGCTGGAGGAGCAGGAAGGATTAACGCTGCTAAAAAAGAAAGATTTTATCAAGTCCCCTAAATCAACAGGGTACAGGAGCCTTCATCTGATATTTGAAATAGAGGATGAAACATGGTGCGGTGTGAGGGTGGAAGTACAGATAAGGACAGTGAGCATGGATGCATGGGCCAGGCTGGACCATGAGCTGCGGTATAAGAAGGAGATCCCGGAGGCGGAAAGATTGAGTGATGAACTCAGGGAATGCGCTGATATGATAGCATATATCGATGACAAGATGCAGAAGATACACAGAAAACTTGTACCTGTATGGACGGCGCGAAGTACATCGCCTATGAACGGGTGCGCAGCCTCTGCTGCACAGTAGTGCAGCAGGCCGTACACCGGAAGTGAAGCAGATCAGATGCTCTCCCAGCGGCCGGAAGCGCCGCATGGCAGTACAAGGCCGTTGGAGGTGACAGGCAGTCCTACCTCCTGGGAGTCTACTCTGCCCGGATGATCCTTCAGCTCAGTTGAGAGCATATATGTCAGCACCGCAGGCGCCAGACCTGTGGTATAAGAATTTACAAGGAAGAAGAGAGGGTCCTCACTCAGCAGCTGAGTACACAGCTTAATAAACGGATGAATGGATTCTTCTATTTTCCATATCTCGCCTTTCGGACCGCGTCCATAGGAGGGCGGATCCATGATAATAGCATCATAATGATTGCCCCGGCGGATCTCTCTCTCCACAAATTTAACACAGTCATCTACGATCCATCGTACAGAGGCATTCTCCAGATGGGAAGAGCGGGCGTTTTCCTTAGCCCATCCCACCATGCCTTTAGAGGCATCCACATGAGTGACAGAAGCTCCGGCAGCTGCGGCTGCCAGGGTTGCGCCTCCTGTATACGCAAACAGATTCAACACCTTTATGGGCCTATGGGCCTTTTTTATTTTGTCAGAAAACCAGTCCCAGTTAGCAGCCTGTTCAGGAAAAAGGCCGGTGTGTTTGAAACTGAAGGGTTTTAAGTTGAATGTCAGTGTTTTGTAACGGATAGTCCACTGCTCGGGCAGGTCAAAGAATTCCCACTCCCCTCCGCCCTTTTTGCTGCGGTGATAGTGGCCGTTCATCCTGGTCCAGCCCTTTAATGTCTTTGGTGTATCCCAGATAACCTGGGGATCAGGCCGGACAAGGAGATAATCTCCCCAGCGCTCCAGCTTTTCACCGCAGGACGTATCCAGCACTTCATAATCTTTCCAATTTTCTGCAATCCACATATATATGATTCCCTTTCTCATAATTGCGCCCATCCAGGCATTGTTTCAGGTTCAGAGGTTCCATGCCCCGGTATCTTTGAGGGAGCGGAACCAGTATGTATAGAAATCCTCAAAGCCAAGTGACTGGTAGAGGTTTTTGGCAGTTGAATTCCCGCAGACAACCTGGAGATATGCATGTCTGGCGCCTTTTTTGCGCGCCTCCTCCAGGATGGAACTGCATATGGAGCGGCCATAATTCTTCCGGCGGCAGCTGGCATCCACATAGATGGCGTAAAGCCCGATATGTTCTCTGTCCAGGATGCCAAGCCCCGAAGCCACCACGCGGCCTTCAATCTCAATAAAGGCTACGATCGTCTCCTTTGGGATGGCCTTGAACATGGACGGGACAATGCGGCGGAGTGTAGGGTTCGTAGTCCCGTTCAGCCGGAAGAGCGCCTCGATCCATTCATCAGTGATCCTGTCCCTCAGCTGGACGATCGTCTCGTTTGGATAAAATATGGATGAAGGCAGATTTGAATTCCTGCCGTAATACTCATATTCCACAGAGACGGGCTTGTATGATCTGAAATTCTCTATAGGCATTGTCATTACTTCAGTAGCATGCCTGATCTCGTAGCCCTTTGATTCCAGCAGCTCATCAAAGGAAGGGTCCAGGAGCGGATTGATCTTAAAGTTTGTGGGCGTATGGAAATTACGGTATACAGACTCACAATATTTTATTTTTTCTTCTGCCGGAATAAGTGATTTCCCTACCTGCTCCACGCTGTTGGTGCGGTATGTATAGTTATGGGAAAAACGGATGAGCCATCCGTCATAAAGCTCTATTTTATGAGAAGGCCAGGCATTTAAGGAAATTTCCTCAATCAGTTTCATATAGGCTGCCTTGTCACTTGTTTTATCTGAAGTATCCATTTCAGCTGCACTTCCTTTATCTGTACTTTGACATGAGGACTTATGGGCTCCCCTGTTTTAGTCTTTCATCATTATAAAGCAAACCTATTATGAATTCAACGAAAAACTTGACCTTCTTGCCTGAATTTGTTAAAGTGATATGGACAGGGTCTGTCTGCCCGAATGGAAGGAACAGGGCTGTCCAAATGGAATGGAGGCATTTTCTATGAAATTAGGATTTATAGGATGCGGCAATATGGCGGGGGCCATGATTGGAGGCATTCTAAAGAACGGGATACTACCGGCAGAAGAGATGATCGGTTCCAATTCAAAGGAATCCTCACTTAAAAGAACGGCACAGGAGTACGGGATACAGACTACACTTGACAACAGAGCAGTTGCCGGAAGTTCAGATATACTTGTGCTTTCTGTAAAACCGCAGTATTATGCTGAGGTGATAGAAGAGATCAGGCAGGATGTCAGGGAAGACCAGCTTATTGTAACTATCGCCCCGGGCAAGACAATAGAGTGGCTGACTGAAAGATTCGCAAAGCCGGTTAAGATCATACGCTGTATGCCGAATACACCTGCCCTTGTGGGTGAGGGGATCACAGGCGTATGTGCAGGAAGCCTGGTAAGCCGGGAAGAACTGGACTATGTCTGCCATATATTGTCAGGATGCGGCAGGACAGAGGTTGTGAGCGAAAAGCTTCTGGATGTGGTAGTGTCAGTGAGCGGAAGCGCTCCGGCTTATGTATTTATGTTCATTGAGGCCATGGCAGACGGGGCGGTAGCCGACGGGATGCCCAGAGCCCAGGCATATAAATTTGCAGCCCAGGCTGTGCTTGGAAGTGCGAAGATGATCCTGGAGACAGGGAAACACCCTGGTGAATTAAAGGATATGGTATGCTCACCGGGAGGGACTACCATCGAAGCGGTACGCGTCCTAGAGGAAAAGGGACTCCGCAGCGCTGTGATCGAGGCAATGAAGGCATGTGTGGAAAAAGGAAGAAATATGTAGAAAGGAAGTAAGATTATCATGGAAAGAAAAAATGCCTGGCTGAAGTACCAGGAAGATGAAAAGAAAGCAGTATTTGATTTTAGCGAGGGATACAGGAAATATATATCCGTCTGCAAAACAGAGAGGGAATGTGTCACAGAGACTATCGCCCAGATTGAAAAAGAAGGTTATCTGAATCTGGAGGAGGTTATCAGTTCCGGCAGAAAGCTCTTGGCAGGGGACAAGGTATATGCCAATAATATGGGAAAGAGCCTTGTGATGTTCCACATTGGAACAGAACCTATAGAGGCAGGAATGAATATCGTGGGAGCACATATTGACTCACCGCGTCTTGACTTAAAGCAGAATCCGCTCTATGAGGATGCCGATCTGGCTCTTCTGGATACGCATTATTACGGAGGAGTTAAAAAATACCAGTGGGTAGCTCTTCCTCTGGCGCTGCACGGAGTGGTAGCCAAAAAGGATGGTTCTGTGGTGACAGTAGCTATAGGAGAAGATCCCCAGGATCCTGTATTTGGCATCTCAGACCTGCTTCCGCATCTGGCAGCAGACCAGATGGAGAAAAAGGGCAATAAGATCATCGAAGGCGATGACCTGAACATCCTTGTGGGCAGCATCCCGGTGGCAGGTGAGGAAAAAGAGCCTGTAAAGAAACAGGTTCTGGCTATCCTGAAAGAAAAATACGGTATTGAAGAAGAAGATTTTGTTTCAGCAGAGCTGGAAGCAGTTCCGGCCGGAGAGGCAAGGGACTATGGCTTTGACAGAAGCATGATACTGGGATATGGCCATGATGACAGGATCTGTGCTTATCCGTCCTATATGGCGATGCTTAAATTAGAGAACCAGAAGAAAACAGCAGTCTGCCTGCTGGTGGACAAAGAAGAGATCGGAAGTGTGGGAGCAACAGGCATGCAGTCACGTTTCTTTGAGAATTCAGTTGCAGAAGTCATGAACTGTGCGGGACAGTACAGCGAGCTTGCTCTGCGCAGGGCCCTTAAGGCTTCCAGAATGCTCTCCTCCGATGTGAGCGCGGCATACGATCCCAATTATCCGTCAGTTATGGAGAAGAACAATGCACCGTACTTTGGAAAGGGAATGGCCTTTAACAAATATACAGGTTCCAGAGGAAAATCAGGCTCTAATGATGCCAATGCAGAGTATATAGCAGATATCCGCAGGGTGATGGATGAGAATGGCGTATCCTGGCAGACAGCTGAACTTGGAAAGGTAGACCAGGGCGGCGGCGGAACAATAGCCTTTATCCTGGCAAACTACGGAATGGAAGTAATCGACAGCGGTGTGCCTCTTATGAACATGCATGCTCCGTGGGAAGTGGCAAGCAAGGCAGATCTCTATGAGGCTTATATGGGATACCAGGCATTCCTGAAGTATATCTAAGGGTACAGGCAGGCGGCTAATTAATTTTTAAGACACCAATTTCTTAACCTTTGTCATAAAAACTTTCTATAATCTTAAAGAATGCAGTTTTCCTCCTGTGCTATCATTGGTAAGACAATAGTGTTTTACCGATGGCAGACAGGAGGAATTTTATGATTTCAGATGGGTTGAGCAGAGTTTTCCACGGCTGTTTCATGGCATTATTTGCAGTCGTTTTTCTATATATTCTGGCGTATCAGCAGTACCTGCCGGCGGCAGCCGTTTTGGCAGTTCTTATTTTGGCGGGAATTGTGGCCGTCTCCAGAAAGAAGATGCATATACAGATATCTGACCGCAGACTTGGGATCACCACAGCAGTTATTCTGGGCCTGATGGCGGTTCTGATGGCAGCGGCGGGATGGATGCTCCTTCCCCAGCTGAAGACAGATATGGGGACAGTGTATTACAGCGCTATGGAGATATTGGACAAGGGGCAGTTAAGCCATGAAATGCTTGAATATAATACGCTTACAGGAATCACGAATATGACACAGAATGAGTATTTTGTGGTATACCCCAATAATATCCCGTATCTGTTTCTGATCACAGGATATTACTGGATCGTGACATCTCTGGGAATCTCTATGCAAAGTGATGCGGGCGTCTATATGGGAGTCATCTTAAATATTACAGTGATCCTGGCGTCTGTATGGCTTGGAAGCAGAGTGGCTAAGAAGATCATGGGAAACAGGGCTGCAGCCGCATATCTTGTGGTGTCTGCGCTTTTTGTTCCCTATTATATTAATGCAAGCAGGTTCTATACAGACACGCTCACGCTGCCGTTTCCTCTGCTGGCTGTCTGGCTGTACCTGAAGATCAGGGAGGAAGCTTCTTTCAGGAAAAAAGCCTGGCTGGCGGCAGCTCTGGGGAGCAGTTTGTGTATCGGATTTCTCTTAAAGGGCAGCTGTATAGTGGCAGGCGTGGCTATTATTATCCACAGCCTTCTCACGTCCTTCAGCAAAAAGACGTGTGCCCAAATTGCACTGGCGCTTGCCTGTTTTATAGGGATCAATGCGGGCTGGGGCTACATTTCCAGACATAATCCGTGGGTGGATATGAGCATGGAAGATGAGCTTACATTTCCGGTGCAGCACTGGATCATGATGTCCATGAGCGGAAACGGGGGATTCCATCAGGATGAATTTGACTATACGTATTCCTTCGGAACAAAAGAAGAGAAGGCCAAAGCCGACATGGACAGGCTTGCAGAAAAGATCGAGGGCTACGGAAGCCTGGGCGGTTTCCTTGATTTCGAATTCAAGAAGATAGCATGGACATGGGGGGATGCCAAATTTGCGCAGCAGGCCCATCTGAACTGGATGCAGAAGGATACGGTCCTGAATGAATTTATTAAAAAGGACGGAAAGTATCACACGGTATTCTATTTATATACATCAGTTTTTATATTAGTTTTATATATGCTGTTTTTTGCGTCTATGGCGCGGGGCATGTTTAGCAGGCCGGGGGCAGCGGCACTGATTAACATCATGATATTCGGTGTTCTGCTTTTCTTTGCTTTCTGGGAAACAAAATCCAGATATCTGCTGAACTTTACTCCTATGTTTTTCCTGTGCGGGATAGACGGCCTCAAGGCCGTACTGGCAGTAAAGGTGCCTGCAAGTGTAAAAGCAGGCATTACCCGGATGGAGGGCGGGAAGCCTCCGAGACATAAGGACACTAAGACAGCGTAAATACGCAGCAGGAACGCCATGGCGTTTTTGAATTGGAGAGAGCCAAAAGTAAATATGGATAAATATGAAGTTTTAAAACAGTATTTCGGTTATGATGAGTTCAGGGAAGGCCAGGAGATATTGATCGACAGCCTGCTTCAGGGAAGAGACACGCTGGGGATCATGCCTACAGGGGCAGGCAAGTCCTTGTGCTATCAGGTACCGGCTCTTCTGCTGCCCGGGCTGACTCTTGTGATCTCACCGCTGATCTCACTGATGAAGGATCAGGTAGGGGCATTGAACCTGGCCGGAGTACATGCGGCATTTTTGAACAGTTCACTCACTCAGGGCCAGTACAGAAAAGCGCTGGAACTGGCCAGGCAGGGCAGGTATAAGATCATTTATGTGGCGCCGGAGAGGCTGCTCACAGAAGAATTTCTGGAATTTGCCAGGGGAGCGGATATCTCTATGGTGAGCGTGGATGAAGCGCATTGTATTTCGCAGTGGGGGCAGGATTTCAGACCCAGCTATTTAAAGATCACGGATTTTATTGAACAGCTCCCAAATCGTCCTGTGATCAGTGCCTTTACAGCCACAGCGACGGCAGCAGTCAGAGATGATATCATGGCCCTTCTCAGGCTGAGGGAGCCCACGCAGCTTACCACAGGCTTTGACAGGCAGAATCTCACATTTATAGTACGCCATCCCCAGGATAAATACGGAGTTACGGAAGAATATGTGAGATCTCACAGGGATCAGTGCGGTATCATCTACTGCCTGACAAGGAAGCTGGTGGAAGAGGTATGTGACAGATTGATACGCGCAGGCATAAGCGCTACCAGGTACCATGCCGGGCTTACGGACAATGAGAGGAAAGCGAACCAGGATGACTTTATCTATGACAGGAGACAGGTCATGGTGGCTACGAATGCCTTTGGAATGGGGATCGACAAATCAAATGTCCGCTATGTCATCCACTACAATATGCCTAAGAATATAGAGAGCTATTACCAGGAAGCGGGCAGGGCCGGCAGGGACGGGTTGCCCTCAGAATGTATCCTTCTCTATGGGGGACAGGATGTGGTCACAAACCAGTTCTTTATAGACAGGGGACAGGATAACGAAGCCCTGGATGATGAGTCAGCCGCCCTTATCAAAGAGCGGGAGAAGGAGCGTCTGAAGAAGATGACCTTCTACTGTTTTACAAATGAATGCCTGCGTGATTATATCCTCAGGTATTTTGGAGAGTACGGCGCAAATTACTGCGGAAACTGTTCCAACTGCCTGACGCAGTTTGAAGAGCAGGATGTGACTGAAGCGGCCAAAACCCTGATAGAGTGTGTAAAGTCCAGCCATGAGAGATTTGGGATGACTATGATCGTTGACACGGTTCACGGGAGTACAGCTGCGAAAATCACAAAATGCAGGATGGGTCAGAACCCCTGCCATGGACGCGCAAAGGATATCCCGGTCTTTAAGCTGAGACAGATCATGAATTACCTCACCATGCACGGATATCTGGAGCTGGAGGGGGATGAATACCCGGTATTAAAGCTGACGGAGCTATCCGGTGAAGTGCTGGAAGGCGGACAGAAGGTCACTATGAAGGTGGCAAAAGAGCGGGAGCTGGAAATGAAGCAGAAAAAGCCTGCTAAAAATAAAACAGACGTCTCTCTGGCTGATGTTGACAGAAATCTGTTTGAGGAACTCAGAAAGCTGCGGATGGAGATCGCAAAGCGGGAGAAAGTACCGCCCTATGTTGTATTTTCTGACAAGACTCTGACACATATGTGCAGGGTGCTTCCTAAAAATAAGGAAGAGATGCTGTCCGTGCCGGGAGTGGGAGCTTTTAAATGTGACAAATACGGGGATAGTTTTCTGGAAGCCATCAAAGGAGGCTCTCCTGGGGGCTGACTGAATATGAGGAGATGAAAGGTAAATATGGCGGAGATAGTTGTTGCTGTTATTCTGTTTTTAGTATCGGCAGCTGCCTTTACGGCAAGCTTTATGTATTTTCGGGAAAAAGGTTATTTGTTAAATAATGCCTATCTGTATGCGTCAAAGCAGGATCGGGAAAATATGGATAAAAAACCACATTACCGTCAGTCTGCATTAGTATTTCTATTAATTGGAATCATTTTTTTATTAAATGGCATAGAAGTGCTCACAGATTGTGGCTGGCTGTTTTATGCAGTACTGATAATTGGGCTTGTTACTGTCATTTATGCAGTCGTATCGTCAGTCAAGATCGAAAAAAAGAAAAAATAGGGTTAACAGTTACTGTTAATGTGAAGACAGCCGCCGCATCAGAAGCTAAGCTCTGGTGCGGCGGCTGCGCTGCTTTTAGATTAGAGAGAGAGGTATCATGCAAAGGCAAACATTGATTTCAGGACTGCCACAGTCCCGTCAATGCCCAGCAGGGAACTGTTCAGGATTATATCCTTGTATTTAGGGTCCTGCCATTTCTTATCTGTGAAATAAGAGTAGTAGTGGTTACGGAGTTTATCTACCTGCTTCATTAATTTCTCAGCCTGTTCAGCGGACACATTTTCATACTTCATGATCCTGTTGATCCTGTCAGCCTCAGGGGCAGTGATAAATACCTTGAGTACATCTACCCTGTCTTTTAAGATCCAGTCCGCCAGTCTTCCTACGATAACACAGGGTCCTTTATCAGCAAGCTCCACTATGAGCTTGCTTTCAACTTTGAACAGGTACATGCTGGTACTGTAGTCTGCTCCTTTGGAAATATCATAAGGATCAGTAAATCGGTTCAGGAGCTTTTCATCAGCATTCATAAGCCCTTCCTCGCTGATGCCGGTCTTCTCAGACATTAAATGCAGCAGATTTTTGTCATAAAAAGGAATATCCAGTTCTTTCGCCAGTTTCTCGCCGATTTCACGGCCGCCGCTTCCATATGTTCTGGAGATAGTGATGATTCGGTTTACTTTCATAAAATTCCCTCCCTTAAAAATGATATACAGCCATGAGACCCTCCGCAAGGGGCAGACACCCTGCAGCATACATCAGGCACATGATTATTAGTTTTTTGCTTCCTACTTATATTATAGGAGAATTATGAAGGAAGGTCAATCATTGTTGTCCGGGTTTAGCACGATAAGACATAAATGACAGAAAAATATTATTTTGTGACAGGATTGCGTGATAACTTAAAAATGTGTTATTATAAATATATAGAATAATCAGCAGTGATAAATAAGAATCTTATTTGGGAGGTTATGAAAATGAAGACAAAGACAAATAAAATATTCTGTTGGCTTATTTCACTATTATTGTTAGCAAGCGTTACTGTTGGGTTTGTGATTAATGGGGTTACATATTACTTGCCGCCAGAGAAATTGTTATCTGCCAACTGGTTCATTTATCCGGTGATAATATCAGCAGCGTTGAGCCTTTTGCTATATGTTTTTAAGAGAATCAGCGATAAATCATTTAAAGAAAAGTGGATAGAACATAAGAATAAAATACACCTGGACAGGATATTGTCAATTGAATGTATTTTGTTTTTTGCTTTTGTTGTCTATCAATTAATAGCATTAAACAGGGGATGAGTTTATGGAAAGGATAGAAAAGGGAAAAGAAGAGTTTGACAGAATTTCCATAGCTGTCTGTGACGATGATGAAGAATTTATTGAGCAGCTGGAGAGTGCCGTAGAACAAACACTGGATGCTGCAGGCAGTACAGCAGACATATATAAATTTAAGGATGGGGCATCGCTTCTGAGCTGTATCAAAAATGTGGAACTGATATTTTTGGATATAGAGATGCCCGGTATCAATGGGTTTCGAGCAGCAAGAGAGATTATGGAAAAAGACATAGATGTGGAAATAGTGTTTGTTACTGGTCATACTCAGTTTGTATTTGACAGTTTTGAATACAGGCCGTTTGACTTTGTAGCGAAGGAAAATTTGGTAGAAAGGCTGGATATAGTTTTAAACAGATACCTGGCAGAGTATAAGAAAAGGAAGGAAACTATTATTGGCTGGAAGGAAGAGTTGGGGGAGAGGAAGGCAGAATATCTTTTGTTAAATGATATTCTTTACATGGAGAGCCAGGGACACAAACTGCTGCTTAGAAGAGGTTCTGTGTTAGTGTGATTTTTTATTCAGGCAAGTGACACATAGCACTGGACGAAAGGGGCAGAGCAAAGAAAAGCAGCAGGAGAATAACTGCCTGCTGCCGGAAGGTCGATAAACATTACAGGGTGATCTCCTGGAAGTCAATCCATAAATCTTCATAGATATTGACTTTTATTTTGTCCTGGAAGGTGTAGGCGGCTGCCTCAAATTTGGTCTCTTCCAGATGATATACAAAGATAGTCTGTTTCATCGGGTTTACAATCCAATATTCCCGGACACCTGCATCAGCGTATAAGTTGAGTTTGCGTATATAGTCATGGCTGGAATTGCCAGGGGAGACAACCTCGATAATCCAATCAGGTGCACCTGTGCATCCTTTGTCTGTAAGTTTGCCATAGTCGCATATAACGCTTATATCTGGTTCAACAATAGTTTTCCTGTCCTCGTACAATTTAACAGCGAATGGGGCTGGATAAACTTTACAGGAGCCACCTTTTGATTTTAGGTAATTATAAATCATGTTGTTTACTGCGTTTAAGATTTCTTGATGTACCCGGCTGGGGGCTGCCTGGTAATAGATTTGACCGTCAATAAGTTCGGCACGGACATCTTCCGGAAGAGCATAGTAGTCGGATTCTGTGTAAATCTGTTTTTGAGGTATTGGCATAGTAACACCTGCTTTCATGGTAGATTATTGATTAGAAGCTTTGCCTGGTTACGCCTTCTTCACGGTTTGCGGTAAGAGAAGGCAAAATGAGGGTTCTATTTCTCTATTTTGTCAATAGTATATATCAAAAATCTATTGGTGTAAATACAAAAAGAAAACGACCGGCAGAACCGAAAGCCCTCACAAGGTTTTGTGTCAGTGTAAATTTTATTCAGGCAAATAATACCTGTAAGTTGTATTGATAGTCTGCAAGTTATGCCGGAAATCTGCAAGTTATGCAACAATAGTTGAATAAAATAATAAAGCAGTTATACTAATAGCAAGAGGTATAGAAATGATTACAAAACTTGCGGAAAGTATAACTGCTTTTTTGATACGCAGAAGTTATGCGGGAATAAGAGAAAAAGATATTGTATGTTACGGGATGGAAGTTATTATCTCCACTATAGTGGGATGGACAATGATTTTGATAGTGGGTGCAGTCTGCGGTAATGTTTTATACAGTTTCGTTTTTGGAGTGGTATTTCTGACACTCCGTTCATTTACTGGAGAATATCGTCCAGTAAGCATGGTTTCTATTGATCCAAGTTATGCAACTGAAGGACAACTTATATAAAATTAAATACGAAGAATTTGAAAATGGTAAAGATAAGATTTATGGTACAGTTTGTGCTGACATGGGGGAATATTGGCATAAATTTATTTCACAAGTAATATATGGGAAGCTAAAAAATATGATATGAGCAATTTTTCATATGAATTAGAGGACGTAGAAGAGTACTATTACCGGCAAGCAGGTTCCACGCCGATGCCCTGAAGAGGGTATGCAGTTCAAGCAAAATATATATGCAAGTTTATGCTTTGTCCGCAGGTATTGAAAATTTTTGCAGATAGTGGATTAGTTATAATTTAATTAAAACAATTGAAGAAAAGTAATATTAGGAGAGACTATGTCTAACAACAAAAATAAATATTCATTTTTTACTAACATAGAATATGTATTAAAAAATTTGTGGGAATACAATAAGGGATATTATAGTTGGGGTATACTAAGTGTCTTGGCTTTTGTTGGTATACCAATTTGTAGTATGATGCTTCAAAAGTATGTCGTTCAGGGGGCTATAGAGCATTGGGAAGTTATTAAGATTATACAAATCTTAAGCTTTTTCATGATTGTTTGGATTACCATGGTGATTTTAAAACATGTTTCCGAAATAGGTTTTTTACATCACCAGGAAATGAATAGAATACGGCAATTATTTGCAGCAGAAGAGGTATTTTTACGATGTAGTTATGATAAAGCAGAGGATTCTAAGAATCAGATAGAATTAGAAAAAGTTACTGATTTACTGGGCACTTCAAATCCAAGGATAGAAGTAAATGCCATGTATAATGGTATTTACGAAGTGGCGGCCAGTGTTGTTGGCTTAATATTCTTTGGTATTATTCTGGGGGAGTTAAATTATTTACTTGTTATTATAGTAGCTGTAAGTGCCTGCATTGGAGGGAAAATAGAACAATGGGCATTGAATAAAGAATTTAGTATTCGAATGGATG
Source organism: Murimonas intestini (assembly GCF_024622195.1). NCBI lineage: Bacteria > Bacillati > Bacillota > Clostridia > Lachnospirales > Lachnospiraceae > Murimonas > Murimonas intestini. Next base: position 213,534 of record NZ_JANKBI010000005.1, on the reverse strand, counting down.
CAGCAGGAATTGATAAGAAACTTGGCTACTTTCAAAGAAAATTAATGCGAAGCAGCGCTGGTAAGGATATAAGGACTTATGGCTGCAAGAGGTGGCTGGAAATGAAACTAGCATCTGTAATCCAACAAAAAATCAATTCAGATAATGAAAAGACTAAAACAAATTTTCTTAGGGATATGGGTGTTTCTGGAATTGAGGTATGTCAAAATGCAGTTGTGATACTGTGGATTGTTGCCGGGTGTATCTCCGGAAGTATTCAAACTGCAGATTTATTGGTTTATCTTATAGCCACAATGCAGCTTTCAGATTGTGTGGGAAAGTTAATACGTTCCATAAATCAGCTACAATATGCAGATAAAGATATAACAGAAATTCGAAAATTTATGGATATTAGAGAAGAGGAAACGGATTGTGATGAAGTTTTTGATGCTCCGGTAAAGATAGAGTTTAGACATGTATGCTTTCAATATCCAGGTAGTTCTAAGGAAATTCTTTCAGATGTTAACTTTACTATTAAATCTGGAGAGAACATTGCTATAGTTGGCAGGAACGGTGCAGGAAAAACGACATTGATAAAATTATTATGTGGTTTTTATCCAGTTACCAAAGGTAAAATTTTATTAGATGACCAGGATATTATGGAGATGAAAAAGGGGGAGATTTATAGAAGAATTTCTGCCATCTTTCAAGATTTAGTTTTCGTTCCATATTCTGTAAGAAAAAACGTTATTGCAGGAGATAAAGATAATAATTCTCAGAGGATAAAAGAATGTTTAGAAAAGGCACAGATATTGGATAAATTCCCGGATTTAGATGTTTTTATTGATAAAAGGGTACATAAAGGCGGAATTGAATTGTCTGGAGGCGAAAAACAGAAATTGGCGTTTGCCAGAGCATTATATAAAAGAGCAGGTATTTTAATATTAGATGAGCCAACAGCTGCACTGGACCCTATTGCAGAAAGTGGACTGTATAAGAATTACAATGAAGTTTCTAAGGATAAAACCACACTTTTTATTTCGCATAGGCTTGCAAGTACTAGTTTCTGTGACAGGATTCTTTTACTTGATAAAGGCAGGATTGCAGAGGAGGGCACCCATGATGAGCTTCTGAAAAAAATGGGATTTATTCTCAAATGTATATGAAGCAAAGTCAATATTATAAAAAGGGGCCTATTGAGAATGAATGATAATAGATTTAGGGTAATTAAGCTTGCACAACAAATTGATAAAAAAGGTATAAAATGGATAATACTTAAATGTTTGGTAGATGCTCTGGTTTCCTATTGGTTAATATTAATGCCTTCCCTTATTATAAGCCTTTTATATAAGGAAATTAATGACCTGTCATTGTGGATTAGCACAGGTCTTATTCTGGGGATATTTGCGGTTTTAAAATTAATTTCAGTATTATTAAAGAAAATAAATGATAATCATAAAAATTTTATGATCGAAAAATACCGTGAGTTAAAAATAAAAAAAGCATTTTCTATTGAATTTAAGTGGTTAGAGACCTCTGAATTTGAAAAGACATTACAAGGTATACAATACAATGATGAAAATTTTGGCGCATTTGGGAACTATCTGGGCGAGTTAGAAAAATTGTTCACGAATATAGTGAGAGTTATATATGCGCTGATAATTTTTACAGGGATAGGAATTGAGATGTATAATTCAAATATCCTCAAGGAATTTTTAAGCTTAACAATTATACTTTGCATACTTGTCTTCTTAACGGTAATGGGTATTAAAAAGCTCCAGGAATATGTAAGCAAAAGGCTGCCTGACGTTATGGATAAAATTGTGGATCTTAACACTATAACTATGGTTTTGTATGATGATGTAGTACAAAATTATTATTGCGGAAAAGATGTAAGGTTATTTGCAATAGATAAATTAGTTCATGATGAAGGTGAACATATGCTTACTGAATTTGCTCCAAATTCAAAAAAACAAATACTGCTAACACAAGCTGCGGGTATTGCAGGCAGTATCTTATCTGTAATAATAGGCGGCATTGCTTTTATTTTTTTAGGAATATTTGGGGCAGAGGGAATTTTAAACCCAGGTGTTCTTCTTGCATATGCGGGTAACGTTATTGGTCTGGTTGAGTCGGTGGTCAGCCTTTCATTTGTGAGCAGTACTTTGAAATTGTGGAATCTCCGTCTTAATGATTCGTTTATCCTTCTCAATATGTTAGAAGAATCAGGTGGAGATGATTTTAAACATTATCCCAATGAGATTGAGCTCCGTAACATTTATTTTAAATATCCTGAAAGCAGCAGTGATGTTCTTAAAGGTGTTTCTGTTACTATAAACCGGGGTGATAAGATAGCGGTGGTAGGGAGAAATGGCTCTGGAAAGTCTACTTTTATTAAGGTGTTAACTGGGATGTACCAGCCTGCTAAAGGTGAAATTTTAGTAAATGGCAATAACATTAATGGACTTTCAATAAATGGATATAGGAGTCAGTTTGCTGCCGTATTCCAGGATTTTACTATGTTTTCTTTTGATATAGGCGAAAATATAGCAGTAAATCAAGAGTACAATACAACTAAAATTAAAAATATTCTTGAACAATTAAATATGTGGAATAAAATTGAGAGTATGCCTAAAAAGCTAAATACATTTATTTATCAGGATTATGCAGACGAAGGAATTGAAATCTCAGGGGGGGGAAGCTCAAAAGTTATCAATTGCAAGGGCGTTATATAAAGATTCTCCGTGCCTGATATTAGATGAACCAACAGCCGCACTGGATGCCCAGGCAGAATATGAGATTTATAAGGACTTTAGAAAAATAGTCAAAGAAAAGACAGCAGTATTTGTTTCACACAGACTTTCCAGCTGCAGATTTTGTGATAAGATATTAGTGTTTGATGAAGGAAAAATTGTAGAGAGTGGAAGTCATGAAGAGCTGATAAAAGCAGAAAATAGTTTATACGCAAAACTATGGAACGCTCAGGCTCAGTATTATGTGTAAACCTGAGCAATAAAATGAGCGACATTGTGTACAAAAAAAAATACAATATTTTTCAAAAAACCCTTGCAAACGCGGGGGTTTTCATATATAATCATTCATGTTGTGACCTTGATAGCGTAGAAGCGTGAGGTTGCTGCGGGTAAAACCGCAGGTTTTCCGTGGAGCGAATGTCAAGTTATAAAACTGGCGACAAGTCACTGTACAAAATATAACTGCCCAGGCAAGACCCTGGGAACAACGTGTGGTCATGGATGATACACACGGGAGAGTGTACAGTCACCGCTTGTCGTACTGCTATTAAGTGCGAAAAGGAGGCGACTTTTTTTATGGCAAGTCAAGTAATGAGAATCACATTGAAAGCGTATGATCATCAGTTAATTGATGCAAGCGCAAAAAAAATCATCGAAACTGTAAAGAAGAACGGAGCTCAGGTGAGCGGACCGGTACCCCTTCCTACTAAGAAGGAAGTAGTAACAATTCTGAGGGCTGTACACAAGTACAAAGACTCCAGAGAGCAGTTCGAGCAGAGAACTCATAAAAGACTGATTGATATCATGGCACCGACTCAGAAAACAGTTGATGCACTGTCCAGACTGGAAATGCCGGCTGGCGTTTACATTGATATCAAGATGAAAACAAAGTAAGACTGAACACTTGGAAAAACGGGTGTGAAGCGAGCAAGAAGATTATCCTAAAAGGTTGATATAGAAGTAACGTATGTTCCACTTATATCGGCTGTTTGACTAGGATGATTGCACAACACAGTGTAATCCGCTGTAGAAAAACAGGAGGTAAAAGAATGAAGAAAGCGATTTTAGCGACAAAAGTCGGAATGACTCAAATCTTCAACGATGACGGAGTATTAACTCCGGTCACTGTACTCCAGGCTGGACCTTGCGTGGTAACACAGGTAAAGACAGTTGAAAACGATGGATACAGTGCAGTACAGGTAGGTTTTGTTGATAAGAGAGAAAAACTGGTTAACAAGCCTATGAAAGGCCAATTTGACAAAGCTGGTGTTTCTTACAAGAGATTCGTAAGAGAGTTCAAGCTGGACGACGCAGAAGGATATGCAGTAGCTCAGGAGATCAAAGCTGATGTATTCCAGGCTGGCGACAAGATCGATGCAACTGCTGTTTCCAAAGGTAAAGGATTCCAGGGCGCGATCAAGAGACATGGACAGTCCAGAGGACCTATGGCTCACGGTTCTAAATTCCACCGTCATGCAGGTTCCAACGGTTCTGCATCTGACCCGAGCAAGGTATTCAAGGGAAAGAAGATGCCAGGACAGATGGGAAACAAGAAGATCACAATCCAGAATCTGGAAATCGTGAGAGTGGATGCTGAGAACAATCTTCTCTTAGTGAAAGGTGCCGTACCAGGACCTAAGAAATCTTTAGTAACGATTAAAGAAACAGTAAAAGCTGGCAAATAGGCTTTTGTAGGAAAGGAGGAACACGTAAATGGCAAGCGTATCTGTATATAATATGGAAGGCAAAGAAGTTGGGACAATTGAGCTGAACGATGCTGTATTTGGTGTGGAAGTCAATGAACACCTGGTACACATGGCAGTTGTTAACCAGCTTGCAAATAAACGTCAGGGAACACAGAAAGCAAAAACACGTTCTGAAGTTTCAGGCGGCGGAAGAAAACCATGGAGACAGAAAGGAACCGGTCATGCAAGACAGGGTTCAACAAGAGCTCCGCAGTGGACAGGCGGTGGAGTAGTATTCGCTCCGACACCGAGAGATTATTCATTCAAGATGAATAAGAAAGAAAAGAGAGCTGCTTTAAAATCTGCATTAACATCAAGGGTTCAGGAGAACAAGTTAATCGTTCTGGAAGACCTGAAATTCGATGCGATCAAGACAAAAGCAATGCAAAACGTACTGGATGGCTTAAAAGTATCAAAGGCTCTGGTTGTTACCAAAGACAACGATACAAACGTAGTATTATCCGCAAGGAACATCCCGGACGTTCAGACAGCTCTTCCGAGTACAATCAATGTATATGATATCCTTAAATATAATACAGTTGTTCTGACAAAGGCTGCTGTAGAAGCAATCGAGGAGGTGTACGCATAATGGCTGATCTTAAATACTATGATGTGATCCTTAAACCGGTTATCACAGAAAAAAGCATGAACGCCATGGGCGAGAAGAAATATACTTTCTTAGTGCACACGGATGCAACCAAGAATCAGGTAAAAGAAGCTGTTGAAAAAATGTTCGAAGGAACAAAAGTAAAGAGCGTAAACACCATGAATCTGGACGGAAAGAAAAAGAGACGTGGAATGACCGTTGGAAAAACAGCCAAGACTAAAAAAGCAATCGTTGCTTTGACAGAAGACAGCAAAGAGATCGAGATTTTCGAAGGGCTGTAAGAAACACGAACTTATACGCATAAAAGCGTGATGACAAATATCGAAAGGAGTGACAAACGTGGGAATTAAGACTTATAACCCATATACACCTTCCAGAAGACATATGACTGGCTCTGATTTCTCTGAAATCACAAAGAGCACTCCGGAGAAGAGCTTATTGGTATCTCTCCAGAAGACATCTGGTCGTAATAATCAAGGTAAAATCACAGTAAGGCATCGCGGAGGCGGTTCCAGAAGAAAATACAGGATCATCGATTTCAAGAGAAAGAAAGATGGTATCCCGGCAAGAGTAATCGGTATCGAATATGATCCGAACAGAACAGCAAATATCGCTCTTATCTGCTATGCAGATGGTGAGAAAGCATATATCCTGGCTCCGGCAGGACTCAAAGACGGCATGAAGATCATGAATGGTCCGGATGCAGAAGTAAGGATCGGCAACTGCCTTCCGTTATCAGAGATTCCGGTTGGTACTATGGTCCACAATATTGAGTTATATCCGGGCAAGGGCGGACAGCTCGTTCGTTCTGCAGGAAACGGCGCACAGCTGATGGCTAAAGAAGGAAAGTATGCAACACTTCGTCTGCCTTCAGGTGAGATGAGAATGGTTCCTATCATCTGCCGCGCAACAGTTGGTGTAGTTGGAAATGGTGAACACAACCTGATTAACATCGGTAAAGCTGGTAGAAAACGTCACATGGGTATCAGACCTACAGTCCGCGGTTCTGTTATGAACCCGAATGACCATCCGCACGGTGGTGGTGAAGGTAAGGCCGGAATCGGACGTCCGGGTCCATGTACACCTTGGGGCAAACCTGCTCTTGGCTTGAAGACAAGGAAGAAAAACAAAGCGTCTAACAAGCTCATCGTAAGAAGAAGAGACGGTAAAGCAATCAACTAATTATTAATTCTATCAAATTTTACAAGGAGGTTAGAACCTATGGCTCGCTCACTTAAAAAAGGACCATTCGCAGACGAAAGCCTGCTGAAGAAAGTAGATGCTATGAATGCAGCAGGACAGAAACAGGTTATCAAGACCTGGTCCCGCCGTTCTACAATCTTCCCGCAGATGGTTGGACATACAATTGCAGTCCATGACGGAAGAAAACATGTGCCTGTATATGTTACAGAAGATATGGTTGGTCACAAACTCGGAGAGTTCGTAGCAACCAGAACCTACAGAGGACATGGCAAAGACGATAAGAAATCTGGCGCACGCTAGTTAATAAAGAAGGACTCCTAAGGGTGCAAACCTTAGGAGGACGGCAAACAGTTTGGTAAAAGGAGGTTTCATCCAATGGCTAAAGGACATAGATCCCAAATCAAAAGAGAGAGAAATGCTCAGAAAGACACAAGACCTTCAGCAAAGTTATCTTATGCTAGAGTGTCTGTTCAGAAAGCATGTTTTGTATTAGATGCCATCAGAGGCAAAGATGTACAGACTGCACTTGGTATTGTGACCTACAATACAAGATATGCATCTGAGATCATTGCAAAATTATTAAAATCAGCAATTGCAAATGCTGAAAACAACAACGGTATGAACGTTGAGAATCTTGTTGTAGAAGAGTGTTATGCAAACAAAGGACCTACAATGAAGAGGATCAGACCAAGAGCACAGGGCAGGGCATACAGGATCGAAAAGAGAATGAGCCATATCACCATCGTGCTGAATGAAAGATAGGAGGTAAAGCATGGGACAGAAAGTTAATCCACACGGCTTAAGAGTCGGTGTTATTAAAGACTGGGATTCTAAATGGTATGCTGAAGCTGACTTCGCTGATAACTTGGTAGAAGATCATAAGATCAGAACATACCTGAAAAAGAGATTATACAGTGCAGGTGTTTCTAAGATTGAGATTGAAAGAGCATCTGACAGAGTAAAAGTTATCATCTATACTGCAAAACCTGGTGTGGTTATCGGTAAAGGTGGTTCTGAAATCGAAAAAGTTAAAGCTGAAGTACAGAAGCTGACAGCTAAAAAACTGATCGTTGATATCAAAGAAGTAAAGAGACCGGACAAAGATGCTCAGTTAGTAGCTGAAAACATCGCTCTGCAGCTGGAAAACCGTGTGTCTTTCAGACGTGCGATGAAATCCTGTATGGGAAGAGCTATGAAATCAGGAGCTAAAGGTATTAAGTCAGCAGTATCAGGACGTCTTGGCGGCGCTGATATGGCCCGTACAGAGTTCTACAGCGAAGGTACTATTCCGCTTCAGACACTTCGTGCAGACATTGACTACGGCTTCGCAGAAGCTAATACCACCTATGGAAAATTAGGCGTGAAAGTATGGATTTACAAAGGTGAAGTACTTCCAACGAAAGGACCTAAGGAAGGGAGCGATAAATAATGTTAATGCCAAAAAGAGTAAAACGTCGTAAACAGTTCCGCGGCTCCATGGCCGGAAAAGCCCTCAGAGGAAATACAATCTCCAATGGTGAATATGGTATTGTTGCGACAGAGCCATGTTGGATTAAATCAAATCAGATCGAAGCAGCCCGTATCGCTATGACACGTTATATCAAGCGTGGCGGCCAGGTTTGGATCAAAATTTTCCCAGATAAACCAGTAACAGCAAAACCAGCAGAAACACGTATGGGTTCCGGAAAAGGAACACTCGAATATTGGGTAGCAGTTGTAAAACCAGGCCGCGTATTATTTGAAATCGCCGGCGTACCGGAAGACGTTGCTAAAGAAGCTCTTCGTCTTGCTACACATAAACTTCCATGCAAATGTAAAATCGTTTCTCGCGCAGACTTAGAAGGCGGTGATAACAGTGAAAATTAATAAGTATGTAGAAGATTTAAAAAACAAATCAGCTGCAGAATTATCTGAAGAATTAGTAGCTGCTAAAAAGGAACTTTTCAACTTAAGATTCCAGAACGCAACAAACCAGCTGGATAATACAAGCAGGATCAAAGAAGTTCGCAAGAACATTGCAAGAATTCAGACTATTATCACAGCAAAAGCAAACGCTGCTAAATAGACCGGAATGTGTAAATCGTTTGGAAAGGAGTAAACCAACGTGGAAAGAAATCTTAGAAAAACCCGTACAGGTAAGGTTGTAAGCGACAAGATGGATAAAACAATCGTTGTTGCTGTAGAAGACCATGTAAAGCATCCTCTTTACAACAAGATCGTAAAGAGAACATATAAATTAAAAGCTCATGACGAGAAGAATGAATGCAACATTGGTGATACCGTAAAAGTAATGGAGACAAGACCGCTGTCTAAAGATAAAAGATGGAGACTTGTCGAGATTGTCGAGAAAGTTAAATAGGATAGGAGGTATATCAGCATGATTCAACAGGAGAGCAGACTGAAAGTTGCTGATAACACTGGTGCCAAAGAATTGCTTTGTATCAGAGTTATGGGCGGTTCTACCAGAAGATATGCAAATATCGGTGACATTATCGTGGCCAGCGTTAAAGATGCAACACCAGGCGGTGTTGTAAAAAAAGGTGATGTTGTTAAAGCTGTAGTTGTTCGTACAGTAAAAGGTGCTCGTCGTAAAGACGGTTCTTATATAAAATTCGACGAAAATGCTGCTGTAATCATCAAGGATGACAAGAATCCAAAAGGAACTCGTATTTTTGGACCAGTAGCCAGAGAGCTTCGTGAGAAACAGTTTATGAAAATTGTTTCACTGGCTCCGGAAGTATTATAGGGAGGTGCCAGAATGTCAGCATTAAAAATTAAAAAGGGCGACACAGTTAAAGTGATCGCTGGAAAAGACAAAGATAAAGAGGGCAAAGTACTTGCCGTTAACGTACAGGATCATAGAGTTCTCGTAGAGAATGTAAACATGATCACAAAACATGCAAAACCTTCAGCTGCAAACCAGCAGGGCGGAATTGTCAATAAAGAAGCTTATATTGACATTTCAAACGTTATGCTGCTGCACAAAGGAAAAGCTACCAGAGTTGGATTCAAGATGGATGGAGATAAGAAAGTCCGTTTTGCAAAAGCTACTGGTGAAGTGATTGACTAATTTCAGAGAGGAGGTTGCACAAGTTGAGTAGACTTAAAGAAATGTATAAAAATGAAATCGTAGATGCGATGATAAAGAAATTCGGATACAAAAACGTTATGGAAGTTCCGAAGCTCGATAAAGTTGTTATCAATATGGGCGTTGGAGAAGCAAAAGAAAACGCAAAATTGCTTGAAGCAGCTGTCAAGGATATGGAAACAGTCACAGGACAGAAAGCAGTTCTTACAAGGGCTAAAAATTCTATCGCTAACTTCAAGATCAGGGAAGGCATGCCTATCGGATGTAAAGTTACACTGCGCGGTGAGAGAATGTATGAATTCGTAGACCGTCTTGTAAACTTAGCACTGCCTCGTGTACGTGACTTCAGAGGTATCAATCCGAACGCATTTGACGGAAGAGGAAATTATGCACTTGGTATCAAGGAGCAGCTGATTTTCCCTGAAATCGAATATGATAAGGTTGATAAAGTCAGAGGTATGGACGTAATCTTCGTTACAACAGCGAAGACAGACGAAGAAGCTCGTGAATTACTGGCACAGTTCAATATGCCATTTGCGAAATAGTATAGGAGGGAAATTTCATGGCTAAGACAGCAATGAAACTTAAACAGCAGCGCCCGGCTAAATTCTCCACAAGAGAATATACACGCTGCAGAATCTGTGGTCGTCCACATGCTTACTTAAGAAAATACGGAATCTGCAGAATCTGTTTCCGTGAATTAGCATACAAAGGACAGATCCCGGGTGTTAAGAAAGCAAGTTGGTAGGAAAAGGAGGCAATTAAAATGACAATGAGCGATCCAATCGCAGATATGCTTACAAGAATCCGTAACGCAAATACTGCTAAACATGATACCGTAGATGTACCAGCATCAAAGATGAAAATCGCAATTGCTAACATTCTTCTGGATGAAGGATATATCAAGAAATACGATCTTGTGGAAGATGGAAATTTCCAGACGATCCGTATTGCTTTAAAATATGGTGCAGATAAAAACGAAAAAATTATTACAGGTCTTAAGAGAATCTCCAAGCCAGGCTTACGTGTATATGCAGGCAAGGAAAATCTCCCGAGAGTTCTGGGCGGTTTAGGAGTTGCAATCATCTCCACAAACCAGGGTGTTATCACAGACAAAGAAGCAAGAAAGCTTCAGGTCGGCGGCGAAGTTCTCGCTTTCGTATGGTAGGCCGGAAGTACTTTAAACTTTAAAAAGTTTACTGAAAACAGAGAGGGAACATTCCCTTTCCGAAAATTTAAGTAAGGAGGACATATCAGATGTCACGTATCGGAAGAATGCCAGTTGCAATCCCGGCAGGTGTTACGGTAGAAATTGCAGAAGGCAATAAAGTTACTGTAAAAGGCAGCAAAGGTACTCTTGAAAGAGTACTGCCAGCAGAAATGGAAATCAAGATGGAAGACGGCCAGATCATCGTTACAAGGCCGAATGACTTAAAGAAAATGAAATCTCTGCACGGTTTAACAAGAACACTTATCCACAACATGGTTGTAGGTGTAAGTGAGGGCTATACAAAGACTCTGGAAGTTAACGGTGTTGGTTACAAGGCCGCTAAGCAGGGCAAGAAATTAGTTTTATCTCTTGGATACTCTCACCCAGTAGAAATGGAAGATCCTGAAGGTCTGGAATCTACCGTTGAAGGTAACAAGATCGTAGTAAAAGGTATCAGTAAAGAAAAAGTTGGCCAATACGCAGCTGAAATCAGAGATAAGAGAAGACCTGAACCGTACAAAGGCAAGGGTATTAAGTATGCTGATGAAGTTATCAGACGTAAAGTTGGTAAGACTGGTAAGAAATAATTAAGGAGAGTGTGAAAATGGTTAGTAAAGAATCAAGAACTGAAGTTCGTGTAAAAAAACACAAAAGACTGCGCAATCGTTTCAGCGGCACAGCCGAAAGACCGCGTCTTGCAGTGTTTAGAAGTAATAATCATATGTATGCTCAAATTATTGACGATACCGTTGGACGTACTCTGGCAGCAGCAAGCACTCTTGAAAAGGATGTAAAGGCAGAGCTGGAAAAAACCAATAACGTTGATGCAGCAGCATATTTAGGAAAAGTAATCGCTAAGAAAGCTTTAGATAAAGGTATTACAACTGTTGTCTTTGATAGAGGCGGCTTCATATATCAGGGAAAAATCAAAGCATTAGCAGATGCAGCCAGAGAAGCTGGTCTTGAATTCTAGACAAGGAGGAAGAACACATGAAACATACAATAATTGATGCTAGTCAGTTAGAGTTGAACGAAAAAGTAGTATCAATCAAGCGTGTAACAAAAGTTGTTAAAGGTGGTCGTAACTTCCGTTTCACAGCTTTGGTTGTTGTCGGCGATGGCAATGGACACGTTGGGGCAGGCTTAGGAAAAGCAGCTGAGATCCCGGAAGCTATCCGTAAAGGTAAAGAAGATGCAGCTAAGAAACTGATCAAGGTTGCAATGGATGACAATGCTAGTATCCCACATGACATTCAGGGTAAATTCGGCGGCGCTTCCGTACTGCTTAAGAGAGCTCCTGAAGGTACTGGTGTTATCGCCGGCGGTCCTGCACGTAGCGTGCTGGAACTGGCAGGCGTTAAGAATATCCGTACAAAGTCACTGGGCTCTAACAATAAGCAGAACGTAGTACTTGCTACTCTGGAAGGTTTAAAACAGATTAAATCCCCAGAAGAAGTTGCAAGGCTTCGCGGAAAATCTGTTGAAGACATTCGCGCTTAAGGAGGGTTCTAAAAATGGCAGATAAATTAAAAGTTACATTAGTAAAATCTACAATTTGTGCTATCCCGAAACACCGTGCTACTGTAGCAGCACTTGGTCTTAAGAAACTCAACAAATCTGTTGAGCTTCCGAACAATGCCGCTACATTGGGAATGGTAAAACAGGTTCAGCATTTAGTGAAAGTAGAAGAAATCTAAATTATTCAACAAGGAGGTGTCGAAATGGATTTATCAAACTTAAGGCCGGCAGAAGGCTCAACACATAATGATAACTTCAGAAGAGGACGTGGACACGGTTCAGGAAACGGCAAGACAGCTGGTAAGGGACACAAAGGCCAGAAAGCCCGTTCAGGCGCACCAAGAGTAGGATTTGAAGGCGGTCAGATGCCTTTATATAGACGTATCCCGAAGAGAGGTTTCACTAACAGAAACACTCTGGATATCGAAGCTATCAATATCAGTACTCTTGAAAGATTTGACAATGATACTGAAGTTACAATTGATACTTTATTAGAAGCTGGAATCATCAAAAGTGCAAAAGATGGTGTTAAGATCCTCGGTAACGGAGAACTTACAAAGAAGCTTACTGTTAAAGTAAATGCCTTCAGCGAAAGTGCTAAGACAAAAATTGAAGCGCTGGGTGGAAAAGCCGAGGTGATCTAATGTTTGAGACGCTGCGAAATGCCTTTAAGATTAAAGACGTGCGTAATAAGATTCTCTTCACATTGTTTATGCTGGTAGTCGTAAGGCTTGGCTCCCAGCTGCCAGTGCCTGGCATTGACAGGAGCTTCTTTTCAGACTGGTTTGCAAAACAGCAGCAGGCCGCAGGCGGTGCGTTCAACTTTTTCAGCGCATTCACCGGCGGATCCTTTGAGAAGATGTCTATTTTCGCATTGAACATTACACCATACATTACATCTTCCATCATTATCCAGCTTCTTACCATCGCTATCCCTAAACTGGAAGAGATGCAGAAGGATGGAGAAGACGGAAGAAAGAAAATCACAGCAATCACCAGATATGTAACTGTTGCATTGGCATTGATAGAGTCCATTGCAATGGCAATCGGCTTCGGCAACCAGGGATTGATTCCTGTTATGCGGCAGGCGGATGCAGGCTTTATAGCTCAAGCTTCCGCAGTACTCGTGGTAGTTGTTGCGCTCACAGCCGGTTCTGCATTCCTTATGTGGGTCGGTGAGCGTATCACTGAAAAGGGTGTAGGAAATGGTATTTCTATAGTCTTGATGATTAATATCCTGTCCAGAGTTCCGTCTGATCTGACAAGTCTCTTCAATGACTTTGTAAAGGGCAAGACGGTAGCAAAAGGTGCCCTCGCAGCGCTGATTATTCTGGCAGTTGTAGTTGTAACTGTAATCCTGGTCATTCTTCTGAACGATGCTCAGAGGAAGATTCCGGTGCAGTATGCGAAGAAAATGCAGGGAAGAAAAATGGTTGGCGGACAGTCCACCCATATCCCGCTGAAAGTTAACACTGCAGGTGTTATTCCTGTAATCTTTGCTTCATCATTAATGTCCATGCCGTCCATCATAGCTACATTTATGGGCAAGACAGGCGGTACAGGCGTAGGAGCGACTATTCTGGGAATGACAAGCCAGCAGAACTGGTTTAAGCCAAGCGCACCGATTTATACAGTCGGATTCGTAGTATATGCAGTGCTTATCATATTCTTTGCCTACTTCTATACTTCAATTACATTCAACCCGATTGAAGTAGCAGATAATATGAAAAAACAGGGTGGTTTTATCCCGGGCATACGTCCAGGAAAACCGACAACTGACTATCTGAATAAAATATTGAATTATATCATATTTATAGGAGCAATCGGACTTTTGATTGTTTGTACGATTCCAATCGTCGCTAACGGCGTGTTCGGTGCATATGTTTCCTTTGGCGGAACATCCATCATCATTATCGTAGGCGTAGTGCTGGAGACATTAAAACAGATCGAGTCCCAGATGTTAGTGCGTAACTACAGAGGCTTCTTGAGTGATTAAATTAAAATAAGTGTGCTTCTTTATCCGCCATATCCTGCAGGTGCAGGATGCGGTGGGTGGGATAGTGCACTAAAATACTATATAAACAAAATTTTATAGGAGGTAGGGTTTATGAAGATTATCATGTTAGGCGCACCGGGAGCAGGAAAAGGGACTCAGGCCAAGAGAATAGCTGAGAAATATGGGATTCCCCACATTTCTACGGGAGATATCTTCCGCGCGAATATCAAGCAGGGAACAGAGCTGGGCAAGAAAGCCAAGACTTACATGGACCAGGGACTTTTAGTTCCGGATGAGCTGACAGTGGATCTTGTAATTGACCGCATCCAGCAGGATGATGCCAAAAACGGGTACATACTGGATGGTTTTCCAAGGAACATCCCGCAGGCACAGTGTCTCGACGAGGCGCTGGCAAAGCTGAATGAGAAGATTGACTATGCCATCAATGTAGAAGTACCGGATGAGAATATCGTAAACAGAATGGGCGGAAGAAGGGCATGTGTAGGCTGCGGCGCTACCTACCATGTGGAGTTCAACCCGACGAAGACAGAAGGTGTATGCGATATCTGCGGCGAAAAACTGATCTTAAGAGATGATGACAAGCCGGAAACTGTTAAGAAACGTCTGAATGTTTATCATGAACAGACACAGCCGCTGATCGAGTACTATGGCTCTGCCGGAGTGCTCAGAGAAGTAGACGGCACCGTTGATATGGACGATGTCTTTGCGGCTATCGTGCAAATTTTAGGAGCGTAAATAGTATGTCAGTAACAATAAAGTCTGCAAAGGAAATCGAACTGATGAGAGAAGCCGGAAGGCTCCTTGAAATCGTTCATGACGAATTGGGCAAGGCTGTAAAGCCCGGCATCTCTACCTGGGAGATCGATCACCTGGGTGAGCAGATTATCAGAAGCTTTGGATGTACTCCGAATTTTCTTCATTACAACGGGTATCCGGCGTCCATCTGTGTATCAGTGAACGATGAAGTGGTGCATGGGATACCCCGTAAGGACCATATATTAAAAGAAGGCGACATTGTCAGCCTGGATGCAGGGCTTATCTATCAGGGAATGCACTCAGATGCGGCCAGGACTCACGCTGTAGGTGAGATCAGTAAGGAAGCACAGAAACTCATGGATGTGACGAGAGAGAGCTTTTTCAAAGGAATAGAGTTTGCAAAGGCAGGAAACCATCTCCATGATATCTCCAATGCGATCGGCGCATATGCGGAAAGCTTTGGATACGGTGTAGTACGTGATCTTGTGGGCCACGGAATAGGCCATGCGCTTCATGAAGACCCGCAGATACCTAATTTCCATCAGAAGCGCAGGGGAATACGTCTTGTACCCGGCATGACGCTGGCTATAGAGCCTATGATAAACGCAGGACGCTATGATGTGGAGTGGCTGGATGATGACTGGACTGTAGTGACGGAGGACGGATCTCTTTCAGCACATTACGAGAACACGGTGCTGATTACTGAAGGTGAGCCGGAAATTCTTACACTTGGCCGCTTAAATGAATGAAGAGGTGCCGGAATGGAAAGAGTTCAGGCAGGGATGGCAGCCATATCTATGGCGGGTCATGACAGAGGTCATTTATATCTGATACTGAAGCTGGAAGGTGATTATGCATATCTTGCGGACGGGAGGCTGAGGACTGCAGAACGGCCGAAGAAGAAAAAACTGATGCATATGCAGGTTATTAAATCTGTGCCGGAGGGCTCCAGGGACAGTATAGACAGAGAATATAAAAATGAAGAAATTAAACGAATACTAAAAAGTCTTAAGATGACAAATTCGATTCAGGAGGTTTAAGATGTCAAAAGCAGATGTTATTGAAGTAGAAGGAACCGTATTAGAAAAGCTCCCAAATGCAATGTTCAGGGTAGAACTTGAGAATAAGCATGAGATACTGGCACATATCAGCGGAAAGCTCCGCATGAATTTTATCCGTATCCTGCCGGGAGATAAGGTAACTATAGAAATGTCACCGTATGACCTCTCTAAGGGCAGGATCATATGGAGAGATAAATAAGGCATTTTTAATTCTGTATATAATAGAATTTAAGCTGATAATGGAAACAGTGAGGCATCGGATCTGGTGTCTTGCTGTTTTACATATCCAGGTATAATTTTTTAAATATAACACTTGCTTTTTTTGTATACAGATGCTATAATAACACTCGTACTTTGTAAAGAGGTGTATTTTTTATGCCTTATTATGCCCAAAAAAGGGCGGCCAATCGGTATGAAAGGAGGATTTACCACAATGAAGGTTAGATCATCAGTTAAACCAATTTGCGAGAAATGCAAGATCATCAAAAGAAAGGGTAGCATCAGAGTAATCTGTGAAAATCCGAAACACAAACAGAGACAAGGTTAAGTTTGTGAGGTTTATTGTGCGGCTGCAGCATGAACCACGCGGCTTAGTTGTTCGTGCTGATAAGAATATAGAGTGAACTTGATTCACATTTATATTGCTTATAATACCGTAAGGTCTGGGAAACCAGCGGAAGGCTCAGCAGGTACCATGTCTTCTTATATCTATACTTACGGAAAGGTCGTATCTAAAATGCGGCTGGATGCCCAACCTGGCATCTCAATTAGGGACAATATAACTTAAGACAGCTTCAGAGTACACACATTTCAGACATTGTCCGCCCGGGACAGTGGGCTGTACAAAAAAAGCTGTCAGCAGAAAATGGAGGAAAAAATTACATGGCTCGTATTGCTGGTGTAGACTTACCAAGAGAAAAACGTGTAGAAATCGGCTTGACTTATATCTATGGTATTGGTAGAACAAGCTCAAACAGAATCCTTGCAGAAGCAAAGGTAGATCCGAGTACTCGTGTCAGAGATCTGACAGATGAGGAAGTAGGAAGAATCCGTGACGTTATTGATGAATCTCAGACTGTAGAAGGTGATTTAAGAAGAGAGATCGCCATGAACATCAAGAGACTTCAGGAGATCGGATGCTACAGGGGAATCCGTCACAGGAAGGGACTTCCTGTACGTGGACAGAAGACTAAGACAAATGCAAGAACCAGAAAAGGTCCTAAGAGAACTGTTGCAAACAAGAAGAAATAGTGCACTTAAGGGATGCAGGCTGCTAAGTGCAGCATGATTCCGGTGCGGTCTATTATATAAACACATTAATTTAGAAAACGAGAAAGTAGGTTAGTTTAAAATGGCTAAAAAAGTTACCAAAAAAGTGACAAAAAAGCGTGTCAGAAAAAACGTTGAACGCGGACAGGCACATATCCAGTCATCTTTCAATAACACAATCGTAACATTGACAGATGCTGAAGGAAATGCTTTATCATGGGCAAGTGCCGGTGGTCTGGGATTTAGAGGTTCAAGGAAATCTACTCCATATGCAGCTCAGATGGCAGCTGAAACTGCTACAAAAGCAGCTTTAGTACATGGCCTTAAAACAGTGGATGTTTTTGTTAAAGGACCTGGTTCAGGACGTGAAGCAGCAATCCGTGCCCTTCAGGCATGTGGTCTTGAAGTAACAAGTATCAGAGACGTAACTCCGGTTCCGCATAACGGATGCCGTCCACCAAAACGTAGAAGAGTCTAATCAGGAGGAAAGTTAAAATGGCAGTTAATAGAGTTCCTGTTCTTAAAAGATGCCGTTCACTCGGTCTGGATCCGGTATATTTAGGAATTGATAAAAAATCAACCAGAGAATTAAAGAGAGCAAACCGTAAAGTAAGTGAGTATGGTTTACAGTTAAGAGAAAAACAGAAAGCAAAATTCATCTATGGCGTTCTGGAAAAACCTTTCAGAAACTATTATGAGAAGGCTGAAAAAATGCCGGGTATGACAGGCCCTAACCTGATGATCACATTAGAGAGCAGACTTGATAATGTAATCTACCGTTTAGGATTTGCCAGAACAAGGAAAGAAGCAAGGCAGATCGTTGACCATAAGCATGTTATGGTAAACGGAAAGCAGGTTAACATTCCTTCTTACTTAGTAAAAGCTGGTGACACTGTGGAAATCAAAGAAAAATGCAAAGGTTCCCAGAGATATAAAGATATCCTGGAAGCTACAGGCGGAAGACTTGTTCCGGAGTGGTTAGAGGCTGACCAGGAAGCTTTAAAGGGCACAGTAAAGGAACTTCCTGCAAGAGAAGTTATCGATGTGCCGGTTGATGAAATGCTTATCGTCGAATTATATTCTAAATAATTAAAGTGATTTCGAAACCCTCAAAACAAAGATAACCCAAAAGGAGGGGCATTGTAGTGTTCGATTTTAATAAACCAAAAATTGAGATAACTGAGATATCAGACGACAAGAAATACGGAAGATTTGTTGTTGAGCCTCTTGAAAGAGGTTATGGAACAACACTGGGCAATTCCCTTCGGAGAATCATGCTGTCTTCATTACCTGGAGCAGCAGTGAGCCAGGTGAAGATTGAAGGTGTACTTCATGAATTCAGTTCCATTCCTGGTGTAAAAGAAGACGTTACCGAAATTATTATGAACATCAAATCACTGGCTATTAAGAATAACAGTGAGACGAATGAAGCAAAAGTTGCCTATATTGAATTTGAAGGCGAAGGCGTAGTTACTGGTGCAGATATCCAGGCAGATCAGGATATCGAGATACTGAACCCCGACCAGGTTATCGCAACCTTAAACGGCGGTGCTGACAGTAAGCTTTACATGGAACTCACCATCACGAAGGGCAGAGGCTATGTGAGCGCAGATAAAGGCAAGACAGATGATATGCCTATCGGTGTTATCGCTGTGGACGCTATCTACACACCTGTAGAGCGTGTCAATCTGACTGTTCAGAACACCCGTGTAGGTCAGATTACCGATTACGATAAGCTGACATTAGATGTATTTACAAACGGTACTCTGGCGCCGGATGAAGCAGTCAGCCTGGCTGCAAAAGTCCTGAGCGCACACTTAAGCTTGTTTATTGACTTATCAGAAAATGCGAAATCCGCAGAAGTAATGATTGAAAAAGAAGACAATGAAAAAGAAAAAGTATTGGAAATGAACATTGACGAGTTAGAGTTATCTGTTCGTTCCTATAACTGCTTAAAGAGAGCCGGTATCAATACCGTTGAAGAATTGTGCAACAGAACTTCAGAAGACATGATGAAAGTTCGTAATTTAGGACGTAAATCATTAGAAGAGGTTTTAGGCAAATTAAAGGAGCTTGGCTTACAGCTTAATCCAAGCGACGAATAATAAACATTATGGACAAGACAGCATCCGGTGAGTAAGCCCGAAGTGCGTTTCCGGATGTTCCACAAATGGAGGAAATTAAAATGGCAGGTTATAGAAAACTTAGCAGAACATCAAGCCAGAGAAAGGCATTGATCAGAGCTCAGGTAACTTCTTTACTTCATAATGGTAAAATGGTTACAACAGAAGCAAAAGCAAAAGAAATCCGTAAAGTTGTTGAAAAACTTATTGCTATGGCAGTAAGGGAAAAAGACAATTTTGAGACCGTTACAGTTACTGCAAAGGTAGCAAGAAAAGACAAAGACGGCAAGAGAGTGAAAGAAGTTGTAGATGGCAAGAAAGTAACCGTTTACGATGAAGTTCAGAAAGAAATCAAGAAGGATGCTCCTTCCAGACTTCATGCAAGAAGAGAGATGAAGAAAATTCTTTACACTGTAAAGGAAGTTCCGCAGGAAGCAGCTGGAAAGAAGAAAAATACTAAAGAAGTTGATATCGCTGAGAAATTATTCACAGATATCGCTCCTAAATACGCAGACCGCAATGGTGGTTACACCAGGATCGTAAAGATCGGCCAGCGTAGAGGTGACGGAGCTATGGAAGTTCTTATCGAGCTTGTGTAGTTTCGATAAAAAATAGAGTGTAAGAAGAGCGCTGCAGCATATACTGTAGCGCTCTTTTTCAACTACATACTGTAAAAAATTCTTGAATAGATAACTGAAATCTGTTATGATATAGACATAAAGAGGGACAACCGCCCACAAGGTGGGTTGGCCCAATAGTAAAGTAGAAATTCCACCCTGCTACCGGTCAAAGTATAGGGTGGTTTTTCTATGTTAAGCTAGCGACAAATCAAATAAAAGAATGTCAGCAACGCCACCCTGCAACACGATTCATCGTTCGCATTTCTGAAATATGATCAGTCCATGCAGTCCCAATCCCAGTATACTTTTATCTTCACATGTCTCTATATGCAGCTGTATGTATTTATTAAAATTATCACTGTCAGCTGAATTTATCTTATCTGCATATAAATAAGCAGGTCCGTCAGTAGTCAGATGCTTAACTATTTTTAGAGAAAAAAGGCCAGCCAGGCTTTCGGCATCCTGAGGTGTCATAAAAGTAAAGGAATCGCCGAAGGTTTGTTTATGGTAGCAGTCTCTGATCGTATCTATATTTTCCAGATGTTCATGTAAATTTAATGCCAGGCTCGCCATGAGGCTGATATAACTGACTGCCAAAAGGCCGTCCTTTTTTAGTAACCGGAGGCATTCCTGCATGGCTGAAATTCTTGTCTTATGATCTAAATGATAGAAAGCTCCCATGCAAAGGACAGTATCAAAGTACTCATCAGTATATTGGGGAACATGGCAGATATCTCCTGTAAATATATCGCGGAGGATGGGTGTGTTCTGCTGTTTGGAGCGGATAAGCGCCACATTAGATGGAACGATGTCACTGGCAGTGACATGATGGCCTTTTTCAGCCAGGGCAAAGGAATAACTGCCGGTTCCCGCGCATCCGTCGAAAATTTTTGACTCAGGTTTCAATAATTTGTCAAAGAAGTGCATCGTTGTCAGCCATTCGATGCGGTGGAGGTTATCTTTAAATAACCGGTGTTCCTCATCATAATTGTTATAGTATTCGGTAACAGTATTTGCCATATAAATCCCCTCCTTGTTGTACTTATTTGTAATTTTCTTATTCTTCAATTTTTAAACTTTCTATGTATCTGTATTTTTCGGGATGGATCAGATTTAGTATAGAGACTAACAGAATGAGAACTGCATGTCAAGTGTGAGATTTTAGGTTACTGGCCACGGAGTGACCAGTAACGATTTCCAGATATCTTGACATATAAGAATAACACAGCTTATACTTAACTCAGAGTCGCGAGGTGATGCGTATGAAAATTGAGAAAATAAAAATATGGAATTCTATAACGGGAAAGCTTGTCTGGATCCTGATCCTGCTGATCCTCCCCTTTAATCTGATCGCTATTGTGACTGTGGGGCAGTCTCTGTGGAGTGCTCGTATACAGACAGAACAGTCTATGGAGAGTATGTCTAATCTGGCTATGCAGCAGTTGGACAACAGGATCGAGGCTATGAATGAATTCTTTTATTCTATGGTAGAAGACCGGGAAGATTTCCATATCTTTGCTGCACAGGGGGAGCGTGACGGGGCATATTACCGGGCGGAGACAAAGCTGGCCCGTTATCTGAACAGCAATGCAGGGAATAAAGCTCTGGCAGATGGTTTTTTCTGGTATGGCAAAAAATATGAAGAGACATATGCCAGTCTGACTGCACTGGAAGGAAAAAATGAGATGGAAATGCTCCGGCAGAAAGAGAAGATCATAGAATGGATGAAAGAAAATGCAGGGGTTGGATATGGTAACTGGTCTATTGCAAATATAGGTGGGATCAAATGGGTGATTAAAATCTGCGCAGTGGATGACTTTTATTATGGAGCTCTGTTTTCTTTAGAAAATCTGGCTGCGGAGATAGAGAGAAATTCCAGCTTCTCGGAGACGGATGTCCGGTTTTCCAAAAGGCAGGAGAGTATAGAAGTTCCGGAACAAACACTTTATGTAAATACAGTCTCCCAAAAGTCTGATCTTCAGATGAGTATGTTTGTGCCTCGCAAGGACAGCTATTCCAGGCTTTCACTGCTCCAGATCCTGTGTCTTGTGCTGGTTGGCCTGTATCTGCTTCTGATACCTGTACTTGTCCTGGCCATGCATAGAATTGTACTCTCTCCCCTTAAAAGGATAAGAAATGCTATGGAACATCTGGAGAGCGGCGAGCAGTCTTACCGTATTCCCCATCAGAAGTCTTCCGAAGAATTTGAGGTTATCGACAGTACATTTAACTCCATGGCGGACAGGATCCAGGAGCTCAAGATAGAGAATTATGAAAAGGAACTTGAAAGTCAGAGAATGCAGCTGGAAAAACGGAAGATGGAATTAAAAAATCTGCAGCTGCAGATCCGCCCTCACTTTTTGCTGAATATGTTCAATCTGCTTTACAGCTTTGCACAGATTGAGAACTATCAGAACATCCAGAAACTGGCTCTTTATCTTTCTGATTATTTCAGGCATATTTTTCAGAGCGGAAAAGACCTGCAGCCCTTCGGGAGAGAATTTGTCCTGATCCAGAAATATCTGGAAGTGTCTGCAATGCGGTATCCCAACTGGTATGAAGTTGTATATGAAGTGGAGCCTGAAGCGCTGGAAGTGCCTGTGCCGCCGCTTCTGATACATAATTTCATAGAAAATATATTTAAGCATGTGATAAATTATGACCAGAAAGTACATATACGTTTAGAGGCGTACACGTCGGAGGATGAGGCGGTCTTTATCATAGCAGATGACGGCCCGGGAATGGATCCTGAAATGGCTGATAATATTAACAATGGAGTTTTTCCGGAGGAAAACCAGGGGCGTGTGCATGTGGGAATTGCAAATTCATACAGAAGAATACGTTATTTCTATGGTGAGAGAGGAAAACTCACAGTTGAATCAGAACTGGGTGAAGGCACCTGTTTTACTATTGTACTGCCAAAGGAGGAGGAAATGTGAATCTGTTAATCGTAGATGATGAGATGGTGGCTATAAAGGGAATGATGGACGGTGTCAACTGGAAAGCCTGCGGCATCGACGGCAGTATCTGGACAGCCTGCAGCGCGGAACGTGCCCTGCAGATAATAAGAGCCCAGCAGGTAGATATTATGCTCTGTGACATTGAAATGCCCGGAGACAGCGGAATAGATCTGCTTCGGATGATCAGGGAAAGCAATCAGGAGATCGCCTGTATCTTTCTGACCTGCCACGCCAGTTTTGAATATGCGCAGGAGGCGATTTCACTGGGCAGCAGTGATTATATTTTAAAGCCTGCTCCCTATGAAGTGATTGAACAGCGTCTGCGCAAAGTATGTGAGACAGCAGAGGCACGCAGGAAGGATAAGGCGCTGTCCAGGTATTATGCGGCAGAAAGCCCCGAAGAAGAGCCGGAGGCAGCGGGAAGGAATACGAGAAGCCCAAAAGAAATAGCAAAACAAGTGGAGGAGTATATCAGCAGACATCTGAGTGACAGTGAACTTCAGGTGGCTGATATTGCTGATGCCCTGTTTCTGAATAAGGATTACCTGAACCGCGTCTTTAAGAAGGAAAGCGGGATGTCGATCAGCCAGTATCTGATTCAGGAGAGGATGAAGCTGGCAGGCCTTTTGTTGGAAAACCCGAAGAACGATGTAAACAGAGCGGCAGAGAGGGCCGGATATAATAATTATCCGTATTTTGCGTCCTCTTTTAAGAGATATTATGGATGTACGCCTTCACAGTACAGAAAGGATCATATGCAGGAAGAAATATGACCAGAGAGGAGCAGAGTACACGGCCGGAGCGTGTTACTGGTCACGGAGTGAACAGTAACTTGAAAAATGCTCTGGCATATATAAATACCGGGGATGCTGTAAAAATCCAGCATTCCCGGTATTTATATACATATCTCCCTGTACCGGACCAGGGCTTGTTTGAAAATAAAGTCGTAAAAGTGAAAATATGGATCGTAAAATTATAATAAGCAAAGTCGTAAAAGTGAAATAGAATGTCGGGTTCCATAATTGTTGGAGCATAAGAATTATTATACAATTATCCCAACAGATGACAAAGAGTCAACGAAAACAAATCAAGGGAGGAAACAAAAATGAAATTGAAAAGAGCAGCAGCACTTGCAATGTCGGCTGTCATGGCCATGGGAATGACCAGTGGTATGACTGTATCAGCAGCGGAGGATGACATCTATGAGATAGTTATCCAGTATCCGACTCTCGGAACTACACCGCCGGATCTGCAGAAGGTGGAGGATGGAATCAATGCACGTGTAGAATCTGAGATTGGCGTCCATGTGACATTCTATCCTGTAAGCGCTTTTGAAACGAACAATACCACAAGCCTGATGGTATCCTCAGGAGAAAAACTGGATCTGGCAATCAGCATTTTTGAAGGCGGTGTAGCCAATTATGTAAATAAAGGCATGCTGATCGAGCTGGATGACCTGGTAGAGGAGTATGGCCAGGACATACTGACAGCAGAAGGAATTGCTATGAATGGCGGTTATTTTAATGGCGCTCTTTACGGAATTCCCACAGAAGAAAAAATGGCGCGTGTAAAAGCTTTTGAGTGCCGTAAAGATTTGCTGGATAAATACAACATTGAATATGACGAGAATAAAATTTATACGGCAGATGAGCTGACAGATATTTTTAAAGTAGTTCAGGAAGGGGAAGGAGGGGCGTTCCACTGTGTAGCTATAAACGGAAGTGAAGACCCGCTGTATTCTTTCTTTGACCACACAGACCAGCTGGGTGCCACATATGCGTCAGGTGTTCTGACAGACTATGGCAACGGCGGGGACGAAATCGTAAATTATTTTGAGACAGCAGAATTTGAGAGCTTCTGTAATACAGTGAGGACCTGGTTTGAGGAAGGCTATTTGTCCAAAGACTGTAATACAGTGACAGATTCTTCCCTTGTACAGATGCAGACAGGAAATTATTTCGGGATGTTTTCAAGTGCAGAGCCGGACATGATCCTCAACCACACCCGTTTAATGCAGGATTATGTAGGGACAGAAATTGTTCCTCTGTATACATCAGCGCCGACATCTATGACTCAGCTGTATCAGGTTACACAGTGGATGATCCCGATCACCTGTGACAACCCGGAGAAGACGATGGAGTTTTTGTACCTTACATATAAGGATAAAGATCTCATTAACCTGATCTACCGCGGTATTGAAGGGGAACACTGGAATTTCCAGGAGGGAAGCGACTGCCTGATCGAGTACCCGGAAGGGATTGACAGCAGCAACACGCCATATACGGCTATCTTAAATGTTTGGGGCGATAAGATGCAGGATTATCAGCTGCCTCCTATGGATGAGACTTATTATGATAAAATGAAAGAATTTAATGAATCTGTCAAAGAAGAACATATTTCGAAGGCACTTGGATATTGTTTCAACAGCGAACCTGTGAAGACACAGTATGCGGCAGTCAGCGATGTCATCACCCAGTACCAGGCAGTCCTTGGCCTCGGGGTAGTGGATCCTGCGACAGAGCTGGAGAACTTCAGAAGCTCCCTGAAAGCGGCGGGCATCGATGAGGTTATCGCTGAAAATCAGAGACAGTATGACGAATGGAAAGCGGCTCAGGAATAATAGAATATGGAAGCGCAGCT
The DNA here is from genome assembly GCF_024622195.1 of Murimonas intestini. Taxonomy (NCBI): domain Bacteria; kingdom Bacillati; phylum Bacillota; class Clostridia; order Lachnospirales; family Lachnospiraceae; genus Murimonas; species Murimonas intestini. The sequence goes on along the minus strand of NZ_JANKBI010000005.1, from coordinate 187,985 downwards.
GTCCGGTTACTGGATGGCTGCCCTGATAAAATGAATGAGAGGGAGGCTCCGGGGATCATCCCGGAGCCTTTTTCCGCCTAAAGGAGGGTTAAAATGTCTGATAAAAAAGTAGTTCCTGGGAAAAATGCAGGAAAGACAAAAAAGAAATTCCGCTGGAAAGAATATCTCCCGTATTATCTGCTGGCACTTCCAGGTGTCATTTACATGCTCTGCAATAATTATCTCCCCATGTTCGGTATTGTCATAGCCTTTAAGAATCTGAACTTTAGAAAGGGGATCTTTGGCAGTGACTGGTGCGGATTTGATAATTTTAAATTCCTTTTTGCTTCTAAGGACGCATTGACGATTACGAGAAACACACTGCTTTATAATATAGCATTTATCATCCTGACGACAGTGTTTGCCATTGGGATAGCCATTCTCATCAATGAGATACGAAGCAAGGTTGCCAGCAGGCTGTACCAGAGCCTGATCCTTCTGCCATATCTGATGAGCTGGGTAATCGCCAGTTATCTGGCTTATGCTCTGCTCTCAGCTGAGACAGGACTGATCAATAATGGGATTTTGGCTAATCTGGGGATGGATCCCGTATCCTGGTACAACACGCCAAAATACTGGCCGTTTATCCTGACTTTTGTGCACCTGTGGAAAGGCGTCGGCTATGCCATGATTATCTACTACAGCAGCATTGTGGGCATCAGCCAGGATTATTATGAGGCAGCTACTCTGGACGGGGCCTCTAAATGGCAGCAGATTAAGCGTATTACTATTCCACTTTTAAAGCCCACGATTATTACTATGTTCGTCCTTCAGATCGGGCGTATCTTCTATTCAGATTTCGGGCTTTTCTATCAGATACCCATGAACAGCGGTTCTTTGTACAGCGTGACCAGGACCATTGATGTATATGTCTATAACGCGCTGATGAAGAGCAGTGATTTCGGTATGTCAAGTGCGGCCAGCGTATATCAGTCTATTGTCGGGTTTGTGATGATCCTTGGAGCGAATGCTTTCATCCGCAGGGTCAGCAAAGAGAATGCATTGTTTTAAGGAGGGATACCATGAATGAGAAAAGAAAAATAAATGAAAGCACCGTATGGCAGATTGCGGCACATGCAGTCATGATCATTGGATCTCTATTGGCGCTGCTCCCATTTGTCCTGCTGGTAATTGCTTCTTTCACGGATAACCAGACAGCGCTTATAAATGGCTATTCCTTCGCACCGGCGAAATGGAGCCTGGAAGCATACAAGTATATTGCTTCTGAATGGGGGACCATTGGGCGTGCATATATGATGACAATTGTAGTGACAGTTGTGGGTACAGTTTTAAGCCTTGTTATTACAAGTACATTTGCCTTTGCTGTAAGCAACGATAAACTGCCCGGACATAAAATTCTGATGTTTCTGAGCATTTTTACTATGCTCTTTAACGGAGGGATCGTGGCGAGCTATTATGTATACTCAAATATCTTCCACATAAAGAACACCATCTGGGCATTGATCGTCCCTTCGTTTCTGATGAGTCCGTTTAATGTGGTGCTGGTTAAAAATTATTTCACTAACAGTATCAGCCCCAGTATTCTGGAGGCGGCAAAAATTGACGGTGCAGGCGTATTTTCTGTGTTTACTAAAATAGTGCTTCCTCTGTCAGTGCCGATCCTGGCGACAATAGGGCTGATGACAGGCATCGGTTACTGGAATGATTGGACGAATGGCCTGTATTTCCTGACAGAAAATGGAGGTTCACAGTATTTTACGATCCAGATCGTGTTAAATAAGATCAATGAAAATATCAATTTCCTGGCAAATAACTCGGAGCTGGCGGCAAAGGCCACCCAGCAGCTGCCGTCCACTACAATGCGTATGGCAGTTGCTGTGATCGGTATCCTGCCGGTAATGTGCGCTTACCCGTTTTTCCAGAAGTACTTTGTAAAAGGAATCACACTGGGCGGGGTGAAAGAATGAGAGGAGAGATTATGGACCTGAGAGAAAGGGTTACACAATTATTAGAGAATAAGGGCGGAAATTATATTCTGCCTTTTTTCTGGCAGCATGGGGAAGAGGAAGCCGTATTAAGAGAATATATGAAAGCGATCAAGGAATCTAATATAGATGAGGTATGTGTGGAGAGCCGTCCTCATCCTGATTTTGCAGGACCCGGGTGGTGGAGAGACATGGACATCATTCTGGATGAAGCGGTAAAGAGAAATATGCGCGTATGGATCCTGGATGACCAGCATTTTCCCACCGGGTATGCTGCCGGTGCAGTCGTAAATGCAGATGCCATGTACTGCCACCAGTATCTGGATTATAATACATTAGGATCCTGGGGGCCCAGGAAGGAAATGGAAATTGACGTGGCGGCCTATGCCAGGCCGCAGCCGGCACCGCCATGGATGCCTCCCGAGCCGGAGGGAATCAGAAAATTTAATGATGACCGGCTGTTTCGTGTCCTTGCGTCCCGCATCCTGGAGGGCGGCGCAGAGGGAGAGACAGTTGATTTGACAGAGGATATAAAAGGCAGTAGACTGATATGGGATGTGCCGGAAGGATATTGGAAGATTTACATAATCTATCTGACAAGAGATGCAAAAGGACGGAATGACTATATAAATTTTCTGGACAGGGACTCCTGCCGTCTGCTGATAGACGCTGTCTATGAACCCCATTATAGAAGATACGGGAAATATTTTGGAAATGTGATAGCAGGTTTTTTCAGTGACGAGCCGCCAATTGGAAATACCCCGGGATATACGGCTGGTGACCTGATAGGGAAACCGGATATGCCGCTTTCCTGGTCAAAAGAAATGGAAAAGGCCTTTACACGGGAATATGGGGATGACGGATGGAGATCTCATCTGAACTGTCTGTGGAGCCAGGATGCAGATACTCATCTGACGGCCAGGATGCGCATTGCATATATGAATGCGGTCAGCAGGCTGGTGTCTGAGTGTTTTTCAAACCAGCTGGGAGAATGGTGTCAGGAGCATGGGACAGAATATATAGGTCATATGCTGGAGGATTGTGATTCTAATGCAAATCTGGGACCAAGTATGGGGCATTTTTTCAGGGGCTTATCCGGCCAGCATATGGCGGGCATTGATAATATCGGCGGCCAGGTAGTGCCCGGAGCACAGGATGCACCGAGAAGACAGCCGCAGATGTGCCAGGATGATGCGGGATTTTATCACTATATGCTGGGAAGGATGGGGGCCTCTGCGGCTGCTGTAGATCCTAAGAAAAAAGGGCGCTGTATGTGTGAAAACTTTGGGGCATATGGATGGAGGCTGGGAGTGCGCACAGAGAAATATCTGATGGATCATTTTCTGGCTAGGGGCGTAAACCGTTTTGTCCCCCATGCGTTTTCTCCGAAAGCGTTTCCTGACCCGGACTGTCCGCCTCATTTTTATGCACATGGTGAGAATCCCCAGTATCGTGCTTTTGGGGCGCTGATGGCTTATACGAACCGCATCTGCCATCTGATCGACGGCGGCACAGACTGTGCGAAGGTGGCGCTTCTTTACCATGGGGAGAGCCAGTGGGCAGGGGAATATGAGAGCAACATACATGCCTGCAGATACCTGACAGAGAACCAGATCAATTTTCTGCTGATTCCTTCTGATGTGTTCGCTGAACCTGATCTATACAACGCTTCTTTTGATGAGAAGGAGAAAATACTGAGAGTGAATGGTACAGAGCTGAGAGCGCTGGTGATCTCAGGCTCCCGGTTTATAACAAGGGCGGCTGCGGAATTTGCCATAAAGGCTCAGGGGCAGGGATTCCCCGTGATCTTTACTGGACGCCTGCCGGAGGGGATAAGCGATGCGGCGCCGGATATGAGCAGAGATATGACAGAGAAGCTTTCAGGCTGTACAGTAGTTCCGGTAAAAGAGCTTGCAGGCCAGTTTGCACAGTTTCCTCTCAGGACTGCCAAGACAGAGCCAAAGGCACGTTATCTGACAGTCTATCATTACGAGAATGGCGGAGATATTTATCTTATTTTAAATGAAGATGCAGGAAATGAGTTCAGCCAGTGGGTGACGCTGCCCGTAAAAGGCAGCCTGGCAGCTTATGATGGGTGGGATAACCGCCTGCTTCCTGTAAAGACAAGGGAGATAGAAGAGGGGACAAAAGTCTATGTGAAGCTGGCGCCTCTGGAGATGCTTGTATTGACAGTGTCCGGGGGGATGGATGTCCTGGGAGGAAGGAACGAAGGGCGTGAAGCAGCAGGAGGCAGGGCTGAAGATGTGAAGAAGCCGGGGGGCGATAGCCCGGAGGCAGTAGAAGAGCTGGTTCAGGCAACAGAGCTGACGGACTTTACAGTTTCCAGATGTGAAGCTAAATCTTATCCGGAGTTTTTTGGGGAGGAGAAGGCAGAACTGACGGAAGGGATGGCCAGGCTCCACCCTGAATTTTCAGGCTTCTACCGGTATGAAACGAAGATATATACAGATAATTTAAAATCGGCAGTCCTCAGGATAGAGGATGCCTATGAATCAGCAGAAGTATTTGTGAACGGAAAATCTGTGGGTATGCGCACTGCACAGCCATATTACTATGAGCTGGGGAATCTGGACGGAGAAGTTACACTAGCCATAGAGGTGGCGACTACCCTGGAGAGGAAAGCGGCAGCCATGGGTGCGGATGTGGCAGGAATGGGAGTTCCGGCGCCATTGTCTCCTGCGGGGATAGTAGGTAAAGTTTTGCTGCTGTCTGCACAGACCGTGAGAATATGATTCGGGAGGGAAGAAATGGATTATTACAATACAGAGAAGGTAAATGAACATATTACTGCGATCCGCAGCCTGACGGGAGAAATCCTGTACCTGATAGAAGGTGAGGAAGAAGCGGCGCTGATTGATACCTGCCTTGGGGTAGGGCAGCTTAAGGAACTTGTCACTGCCCTGACACAAAAGCCCCTGAACGTCCTGCTGACACATGGCCACATCGACCATGCCCTGGGAGCGCCGGAATTTGACAGGGTATACATGAATAATAAGGACGTGGAATTGTATAAGGCGATGTCTCCTTTACCGGAGCGCAAAGGATATATGGAGGCAGGCCTTTCGCCGGAAATTTTCTCACAGATCAGGGAAGAAGACTTTGTTCCTCCCATGCCTGAAAAAGAATTTCTGGATCTGGAAGACGGCATGGTGCTTGACCTTGGCGGTATCCACATTGTGGCAGTCTCATATCCGGGGCATACACAGGGAAGTATGTGCTTTCTGATCAGAGAGGAAAAAATCCTGATCCTGGGAGATGCCTGCAATAATTCTACATTCCTGTTCGCACCGGAATCAAGTCCTGTTGAGGAATATCGGGATACTACTGTGGCGGTGGCGGAGAAAACAAAAGGGAGGTATGACAGGGTATTTATTTCACATCAGGTGATGGAGACAGGCTGTGACATTCTGGAAAATATGGCTGCTTTATGCGGTGATATTATGGAAAGGAAAACGGATGATGTGCCATTTGAATTTATGGGGATGAAGGCCTGTGTGGCAAAGAAATGCAATGAGAGGTTTGAGAGACTGGATGGAAAATGTGGCAATGTGATCTACAGTAAAGAGCGCATATGGAAGGAGAAGAAAGAAGTATGAAATTCAAAAAGGATTTTGTTTTCGGGGTGGCTACAAGTGCGCCCCAGGTAGAGGGGGCAGCGCTGGAGGACGGTAAGGGACTGTCCATATGGGATGTATTTGCAAGGATACCGGGGACAATTGCTGACAATACGACACCGGATACTACATGTGATATGTATCACAGGTGGAAGGAAGATATCCGGCTGATGAAAGAATTAAATATAGAATCTTACCGCTTTTCTTTTTCATGGTCCAGGATACTGCCGGATGGAAAAGGGAAGGTGAACCAGAAGGGGCTGGATTACTATAAACGGATGATAGACGAGCTGCACCGGCAGGAGATCATGCCAAATGCAACCATATATCATTGGGACCTTCCCTATGAGCTGGAAAGAGAGGGCGGCTGGCTGAACAGGGACATTATAAACTGGTATGGGGAGTATGCCTCTTTATTATTCAGAGAATTTGGGGACAGCATTCCTCTGTGGGCCACCATTAATGAACCAATTGCGACTTATGTAGGCTATGCGGCAGGATTTTTTGCTCCGGGACGTAAAAATGAACAGTACGGACGTCAGGCGAACCATCATGTTTTATTATCACATGGGGAAGGGGTGCGCAGGTTCAGGGAAGAAAACCTGTCAAACGCAGAAATTGGGATCGTTGTGGATATCTGGAACCATCATCCGCTGAGAGCGGACCATGAAGGGGACAAAAAACTGGCGGAACTGGAAAATGAAAAATCTTACAGGTCTTATCTGAACCCGATTTTTTGCGGATGCTATTCTGAAGGGCTGCTGGCTTATATGAAAGAAAATAATTGTATGCCGCAGATGATGCCAGGTGATATGGAGAAGATCAACCAGAAACTGGATTTCTTCGGCCTTAACTGCTATAACCGTGTGGTGGACTGTGCGGACCCTGAGCTCCTTAAAAAGCAGAAAAAAGAATTTATCGGCGGCAATTACATGGATAATGGTGCGGAATATTATTCCAAAGCAGTATATGATGCCGCACATATTTTAAAAGATGAATACAAGCTTGACATTCCCATTTATGTGACGGAAAACGGGACATATAACTGCACGGAAGAAATCCGGGAAGACGGCAGTATTCATGACGCACAGCGTATACAGTATATAAACGGCTTTTTGGAATGGATCAAGAAGGCGATTGAAGATGGAATCGATATCAGAGGATATTATGCCTGGTCACTGCTGGATAACTGGGAATGGTCAGGCGGATTTAATGCCAGATACGGGCTTGTCCATACAGATTTTGAGACTCAGAAGAGGACGTGTAAGGATAGTGCACTGTGGTATAAAAATATGATCCGGGAAGTTAAATCCCAGTATAATTCAAAGTAATAACTTGGTTGTTTGGCAAGGATGATTGCTGGGAGTTATACTGGCATTAAGACGGAATCCGGCCTGATCAGGATTTTGATTCTGGTCAATTAGCTGAGCGAAATATGAATATTCTTTTATGTTTCTGTCATTTAGTAACAAATACAGGGTGAATTCTGGTGTTTTTGTCATACGTATTAAGGAATATTTAAGGATTAATAAAGTTAAATATGGTAATATGGCATAAAAAGGTATTACCTTGCAAATCAAATAATTCTAATGTATTTATGGAGGAAACACAATGAAGAGACGGTATTATTTTCTTCTGAGCGCGATGCTGCTTGTAGCGTCAGGTTGTGGACAGACACAGCAGAGTTCTCAGACAAAAGAAACAAAAGTGATTGAAACAGAAACTGAGCAGGCCGCTGAAACAGAAGCTGAAACAAAAAAGGCTGAGACAGAAAAAGAGACTGAAACAGAAAAAGCCACAAAGGCCGGTAAAGAATCAGAGACCGAAACAGAAAAGGCCACAAAGGCTGAGACAGAAGAAGAGAGTGAAACTAAGAAGGCAGCCAAGGCCGGTAAAGAAAAAGAGACAGAAGCAGAGACCGAAACAGAGAAAGCCACAAAGGCCGGGAAAGAAACTGAGCCAGTAACAGAGAAGGCTACAAAAGCTGAGAAGGAAACTGAGTCAGAAACAGAAAAAGCTACCAAGGCCGAGAAAGAGACAAAGGCAGAAAAAGAGACAAAGCCAGAAACAGAGAAGGAAACAAAGGCTGAGAAAGAGACAAAACCGGAGACAGAGAAGGAAACAAAGGCAGAAAAAGAGACAAAACCGGAGACAGAGAAGGAAACAAAGGCAGAGAAAGAGACGAAGCCTGAGACAGAGAAGGAAACAAAAGCAGAGAAAGAAACAAAGGCAGAAAAAGAGACAAAGCCTGAGACAGAGAAAGAGACAAAGGCAGAAAAAGAGACAAAGCCAGAAACAGAGAAAGAGACGAAGCCTGAGACAGAGAAGGAAACAAAGGCAGAGACTGAGTCAGAGACAGAAAAAGCTACAAAGGCTGAGAAGGAAACAGAGAGTGAAGCTGAAGTAGTTGCAATACCGAAGGAATCTTCTGAAAAGATGGAAGAGTTCCTGACGGAGTTCTTTACATTAAATAAGGATGACCGTTTTACAAAGTACAATGAAGCAATGGCAGATGAAAAGACAGCTGAAAAGGGAAGCGAAGAGTATTTTAAAGCATTCGACTCAATGGCGACAGACAATTGCTTTGATATCATGACACGTGACCGCATTCCGTCAAAATACGAAGAGTTAGCAGCTGATAATTATGATTCTGTCGAGGTTAGCAAAATAGATCTGGAAGTTTACCAGGATAATACTTATACATATAAGGTGACTCTGGATCTGATAAAGGGCAAAGACAAGACAGAGACTACTATATCCGGACAGATAGGTATTGATGACGACCAGAAGATCTATAATATCTATGTAAAAGAAACAGGCAAGTTTATCAGAGCATTGGAAGGAAATTTAGATCCGGCAGAGACAGAAGCTGTTACTGAAAAAGCCACAGAAGAAAAGGCCACAGAAGCTGCTACTGAGGAAGCTACAGAAGCTGCCACAGAAAAAGCAACAGAGAAGGCTACAGAGGCTTCCAAAAAAGATAAGTCAAAAGACTCATCAAAGAAGTCAACAAAAGCTGCTGCAGAAGACGAGACAGAGGCAGAGACTAAAGCGGCTAAGAAAAATTAGTAACAAAAATTAAGTATAATTATTCAGCGGTCTGTACAGGCCGTAAGAAAATGATTTATTAAGGCATTCTCCATTTGATAGATGGAGGATGCCTTAATGTTTTGTTTCATAGGAAAAGAAGTTTTCTATGAAATAAAATCCTCCGGGAGGATGCGAAGCTACGCGCGCGAAACAAAAGCTGCTCTATTCAAAATATAGGCTCATGGATCCACAAAGCGCACTTTTGTTTTCGGATAGGAAAGTCCTATCCGAGAACCCTCCGGTCCGGGTCATTTTTTCAAATCTTATGCAGTGGGTATTTGTTGATTTTGCATCAAAAGATGGATATACTATAGGTGAAAAAGAATTCTAATTTCAAGTAGAAAGGAAAACTATGAGTATTCAAACAGATGTTGAGATGTTATCTATACGAGCAATGGAAACATACGCAAAGCATCATCATTTGCCTGGGGAGGCTGTCATAGAATTGTTCCATAAATGTCAAGTTTTTGAAAAAATTATGGTTCAGCATGAATATCTCCATCAAGTGGGTTTTGAAGAAGTAATGGAGTATGTAGATAAAATTATTAGAGAAGAATCTAAGGAACTAATTGTTTACCACGGGACTACTTTTAATTTTAAATCAATTGATCTCGTTAAGTCTCGTAACCGGAGGGATTTTGGCAGGGGTTTTTATACAACTCGAAGTACTTAAAATCAAACGCTTTGATTCATTGAACGAAGAGTGGCTGGAATTCATTAAAAAGAACAGAGCACAAGGTGGTACGCAGCATACTTATGATATTGTTATAGGACCGGTTGCGGATGATAACACGATGCAAACTATACAGCTTTATATTTCAGGGATATTGACTGGAGAAGAGGCTGTTAAGCGTTTAAGATATAGCAAGGTAAACAATCAGGTGTCTTTTCATACGGAGAAAGCACTGGCTTACTTGCGATTCATAGGGAGGGAAAAGTATGAATGATGTAATTTATACCTTTAATGGAAAAGATATAACCATGAATGTCTGCATCCAAATTAGAGCTGTTGTAGATATAATGCAAGAGCAGCTGGGAATTGATTTTGAGGAGGCGCTCTTGCGTTTCTATAAATCGCAGACCTATAAAACTTTACAAAACACGGAAAACGCTTTTTGGGCAGAATCGGCGGAGTATATTGCTGAAAGGTATTTTGAAGAGATGAAAGAAGTGGCAGCGCTTTCTTAAAATTTATGTGCAAATGTATAGAAAGCCAAATGTATGTGGCAATTTTGAGTAATACAAAGAGCACAATATTTTAGATTATGAACGAAAAAACAAAACGACGAGAAGCCCCGGAGGCGGTAAGGAAGATATAAGGAGCAGTAACAGGGATGGTGCGGTATGGCACCATCCCTGTTTTAGGGTGCATTTGAAAATGCTCCACAGCAGATATATAAGGATGCCGCAATGTATTTCCAGTACAATTCTCCCCGTATAACCTATACATTTCGTACAGAGATTTTCACCTCCTGTTTTCCCGCAGAAATAAGAAAATAATTATATATTATAATAAACTCAACCAATCTAAATTATACGAGGAGGATAACGATGGCGGAATTTATAACGGCCGGACAGGCGGCTAAGCTGATTCCTGACGGAGCCACCGTAGGCGTAGCCGGTATGGGATTATCCGGATGGCCTGAGGAAGTGGCGGTAGCTATAGCTGACTGTTTCAGGGAGACAGGGCACCCCTGCAATCTGACTATGAAACAGGGAAGCGCTATGGGAGACTGGAAAGAAAGAGGCATGACAAGACTGGGCTGTGAAGGCCTTGTTACAAAGTGGTCTGCCGCACATATTGGGTCGGCATTTGCAATGAATGACCTTGTGCGTGCTAATAAGATGGCCTGCCATTGTCTGCCCCAGGGAATAATTGTAAATCTCTGGAGAGAGATTGCAGCTCACAGGCCTGGCCTTTTAAGCAAGGTTGGACTTGGCACATTTGTTGATCCCCGTCTGGAGGGCGGGAAGATGAATGAGGTAACGTCTGAAGAGCTTGTGGAATTGGTAAACTTTAATGGTGAAGAGTATCTTTTTTATAAAGCATTTCCGCTGGATGTGGCTTTGCTGCGGGGAACTACAGCAGATGAGGACGGCAATATTACCTTTGAGAAGGAAGGCCCCATCAATGAGGGACTTGCTGTGGCCCAGGCGGCGAAGAACAGCGGCGGTATCGTAATTGTCCAGGTCGAATACAGGGCAAAAAGAGGGACGATGCATCCTAAAGAAGTAAAGATTCCGGGAGCGCTTGTAGATTATGTGGTGGAGGCGACAGATATAAATGCCTGCTGGCAGACAGAAGGCGTCTATTATGAGCCGTCTTTTGCAGGGAACTTAAAAAAGCCAATTGATGCCCTGCCTGTGCTGCCGCTGAATGAGCGGAAGATCATTGAGAGAAGATGTGCAATGGAACTGCGCAAGGGTAATCTGGTAAATCTTGGAGTAGGTATCCCGGCTGATGTGGCCAGCGTAGTTGCAGAGGAGGGATGTACAGAAGATATCATCCTGACTACGGAGAGCGGCAATTTTGGCGGGGTTCCCGCTGCATTGCCTAACTTTGGCTCATCCTATAACCCCCAGGCGTCTATAGACCACGGGTCCATGTTTGATTTTTATGATGGGGGCGGTATTGATGTTGCAGTGCTGGGCCTGGCCCAGTCCGACAAACAGGGAAATATCAATGTAAGCAAATTTTATGTACCGGGCTTTGGATACAGGCTTACAGGACCAGGAGGTTTCATCAATATTTCCCAGAATTCTAAAAAGGTTATTTTTGCGGGCACCTTTATGGCAAAGTGCAAAGAGGAGATAAAGGACGGAAAACTGGTCATCACTCAGGAGGGGAAAGGCAAAAAATTCCTTGAGGAAGTTGAACAGGTTACGTTTTCAGGCAGCTATGCTGCAAAAAGCGGACAGGAGATATTATACGTCACGGAGCGGTGTGTGTTTAAGCTGATTGACGGAGTCATGACATTGACTGAGATAGCTCCGGGAATCGAGATTGAAAGGGATATCCTGCCGCACATGGATTTTACACCTGCAGTATCCCCGGAACTCAAATTGATGAATCCTGATATCTTCCAGGAGAACTGGGGCGGCCTGAAGGACTTTATGTAAAGAATATGGAATATTATACAGCAGAAAATATGACATTAGAATGTCTGATAGAAAAAAATCTTCAAAGGTATCCTGATAAGACGGCTGTGCTTTATCAGGATCAGGCCTGCAGTTTCAGGCAGCTTAATGATCTCAGCCGCAGACTGGCGGATTTTTTCCTTGAACAGGGTATGGAAAAGGGAAGCAGGATCGCGGTTCTGGGGGAAAATTCAATGGAATTAGTTCTGGCGTTTCTGGCAGCAGGACGCATAGGAGCTGTTTCTGTAATGGTCAATCCGAAGCTGACGGATCCGGAACTCTTAGATCTGCTGGAATACAGCAGTCTTTCCGGTATCTGTTTTCTAAACGAAAAAAAGCCTTTTCCCAGGAGTTACCGTCAGAAACATCCTAAAACAGCTGTGTGGAATAAAAAACAGCTGAGAGAGGCCCTGACGGCTGACGGTTCCTGCAGCGCTTTTGAGAGTGCTTTAAAACCGCGGCCGGAGGATATACTGTGCATGCTGTTTACCTCCGGCACTACGGGCCGTCCAAAAGGGGTATTGCTGGAGCATGGGGCTGTTATACAGGTGGCTTATGAAACAGTCCGCATGATGGAGTGGACAAGTGAAGATACCTTCTGCCTGGGCCTGCCTCTCTTCCATGTGTTTGGCCTGTCAGCAGGCCTTCTGTCAGCAGCGGCTGCAGGAGCTTCTGTATGCCTGCTTCAGAATGGGCATTCCCTGCAATTGATGGAGACAGTGGAGCGCTGCCGCTGTACAGTGTTAAGCGGTGTGCCGACTATGTTCCTGGCCATGCTGCGGAACCCGGATTTCGGACAATATGATTTGTCGTCACTGAAAAGCGGGGTGCTGGCAGGCTCCGGCATCACTCCGGCCTGTTATCTGGAGATATGCAGGAAGCTGCCTTTCAGGAACTTGAGCAGGAGCTATGGAATGACAGAAACATCGCCAAGTATTACTTTTTCTCCCGCCGCAGATCCGGCAGAGAAAAAGGCAGTATCTGTGGGAAAAGCTATCCCGGGAGTACATATCTCCATACGCGGCTGTGAGGGGAGCACAGAGCTTCCGGCCGGCCAGGAAGGAGAGATCTGCATCAGAGGATTTAATGTGATGCGGGGGTATTTCAGGATGGAGAGAGAAACACAGGCTGCATATGATCAGGAAGGCTGGTTTCATACAGGAGATCTGGGATATCTTGACACAGAAGGTTATCTGTATGTTTCAGGACGTCTCAAGGATATTATAATCCGGAGCGGAGAGAAGCTCTCTCCGGGTGAGATAGAAAATGTGCTTTTGGAATACCCTCCTATCCAGGATGCAAAGGTAGTTGGGGTGGCAAATCCCGTGACCCAGGAGGAGGCAGCGGCCTGTCTTGTTGCAGAGCCGGGAACGGAATTGAAGCTGGAAGAGCTGGAGGATTATCTCTCTAAACGGCTGGCGGCATATAAAATACCGCGGTATTATCTGCTCTTTCAAAAGCTGCCTGTGAATGCCTCAGGAAAAACTGACGGAAAGCAGTTAAAGGCCTTGCTGAATGACCAGTATCATAAAGGGCTGCTGCGGCAGAGTGTGCTTCAGAAAGTAAACAGTAACTTGGTATAAAATTAATTTACAGGAGGAAATGTTGCATGAGTGAACTCAATAGTCTTTTCTGTACAGAGGAACATGAAATGCTCCGTAAGCTTGCCAGAAGCTTTGCAGAAAAAGAATTAACCACCGAAGTATTGGATAAGGTGGAGGAAACAGGTGTATTTCCGCAGGAAATATTAGATAAAATGGCAAAATGCGGATTCTTTGGAATAAAGATTCCCCAGGAGCTGGGCGGCGCCGGATCTGACTGCCGCGGTTATGTGGCCGTGATGTCAGAGATCACCAGGGTCAGCGGAGTTGCCAGTCTCTATATATCCTCGCCTAACTCGCTTGCAGGAGGGCCTCTGCTGCTGTCCGGTACTGAACAGCAGAAAGAAAAATATTTAAAGCCCATAGTAACGGGAGAGAAAGTGCTCTGTTTTGCACTGACTGAGCCAGGCGCAGGTTCTGATGCAGGTTCTGTAGCCACCATGGCAGTGGAAGATGGTGATTACTATATCTTAAATGGCAGGAAAACATTTATTACCATGGCTCCCCTCTCAGATTATGCAGTCGTCTATGCTAAGACTGACAGGAGCAAGGGCAGCAGAGGGATCACTGCATTTATCGTGGATATGAAGCAGGAGGGAGTCAGCTGCGGAAAGCCTGAGCATAAGATGGGGCTGATCGGATGCGCTACAAGCGACATTATCCTGGAGAATGTGCGCGTACATAAAGACAATATGCTGGGAGAGTTGAACAGAGGATTCACCAATGCCATGAAAACACTTGATACAGGGCGTCTTGGTGTCGCAGCCCAGGCAATAGGCATGGCCCAGGGTGCACTTGATGAGGCGGTCAGATATGCGAAAGAAAGAAAGCAGTTTGGAAAGCCCATCTGCAAGAACCAGGCTATCAGCTTTATGCTGGCAGATATGGCGACACAGCTGGATGCCGCAAAGCTCTTAGTATACAGGACGGCATATATGATGGATCAGAAGCTCAGAGCCAGCAAGGAAGCTTCTATGGCAAAATATTTTGCCACAGAGGCATGTAATGAGATCTGTGCCAAAGCCCTTCAGATCCATGGCGGCTATGGGTACATAAAGGAATACAAGATTGAGAGAATGTACCGGGACTGCCGCGTGTTTACGATCTATGAGGGAACCTCCCAGGTACAGCAGATGGTAATCAGCGGACAGCTGTTAAAATAGAGAGAGGAGATAAAATAATGAAAATTCTTGTCTGTGTAAAACAGGTTCCGGATACAAATGAAGTAAAAATAGACCCGGTAAAAGGTACATTGATCCGCGAAGGAGTCCCAAGTATATTAAATCCGGATGATGCAAATGCCCTGGAGGCAGCACTGTCTGTAAAAGATAAGGAGCCGGATACTATAGTGGCAGTACTGACGATGGGGCCGCCCCAGGCCACTGAGATGCTCAGGGAATGTCTGGCAATGGGGGCAGATGAAGCTTATCTGCTCAGTGACCGTGCATTTGGGGGCGCTGACACATGTGCCACTTCCACCACACTTGCCGCAGGAATCCGAAGGGTAAAAGATGTGGATCTGGTATTTGCAGGACGCCAGGCTATCGATGGAGATACGGCTCAGGTAGGGCCGCAGACAGCCGAGAGACTTGGAATGCCTGTGGTGACATATGTGCAGGATATGGAAATGAATGGCAGTGTAATAAAAGTACAGCGCCAGCTGGAAGATGGATACGAGATCATAGAGGTACAGCCGCCCTGTCTGCTGACAATGGTAAAAGAGCTGAATGAGCCCAGATATATGACTGTAAAAGGAATCGTAGATGCCTATAAGAAAGAAATCACAGTATGGAACCATGAGGATGTAGAGCTGGATCCTGAAAATTGCGGTCTGAAAGCTTCTCCTACCCAGGTATTCCGTTCCTTCACTCCGCCGCCAAAGGGAAAAGGCGTAATGCTGGAGGGAACTGCGGCTGAGATGTCAAAGGCCCTGGTGGAGGCATTGAGAGAGAAGCATGTGCTGTAAAACAAATATGCAGAGGCGGATCATAATGAGGAAGGAGTACATAACATGGGAATCATTGTAGATAAAGAGAAATGTATCGGATGCAGGAAATGTATGAAAAGCTGTCCGTTTGAGTCAATTGTGATGGAGGATAAGTATCCTGTTATAGGCAGTTCCTGCACCAATTGCGGACAGTGCGTGGAAAACTGTAAATTTGGCGCCCTGAGTAAGAGTGAGGAAGGCAGTGCAGAGGTGGATCTTGGCCTGTACCACGGAGTATGGGTGTTCGCTGAGCAAAGAGAGGGCAAGATCATGCCTGTAGTCATAGAGCTGTTGGGCGAAGGCCGTAAGCTGGCAGATGCGCTGAACACAGAACTGGCAGCAGTGCTTTGCGGCAGCCAGATAGGAGGGCTGGCAGAAGAACTGTTTGCCGGCGGTGCAGACAAGGTGTATCTGGCTGATGCCCCGGAACTTGAAAACTATACTACTGACGCTTATTCAAAAGTGATCGAGGAAGCAGTAAATACATATAAACCTGAGATCGTGCTATACGGCGCCACCCACATAGGCCGTGACCTTGGCCCTGTCCTAGCTGTAAAGGCAAACACAGGACTGACAGCCGACTGCACAAAGCTGGAGATAGGGGAGGACCGCTCTCTGATGATGACAAGGCCTGCTTTCGGCGGCAATCTCATGGCAACCATCCGCTGTCCGAAGCACCGTCCGCAGATGTCCACAGTCCGCCCGGGCGTTATGAAAAAAGCTGAAAGTATTCCCGGACGCAAGGGTGAGATCATAGATCTGGCTCCTGTTTTTGCAGAGGGTGATATCAGGACAAAGGTGCTGGAGGTTGTGAAAGCTGTAGGTGAAACAGTATCTCTTACGGATGCAGATATTATTGTGGCAGGCGGAAAGGGAACAGGCGGCCCGGAAGGATTCAAACTGCTTCAGAAGCTGGCTGATAAGCTTGGAGGGACCCTGGCGGGATCCAGAGCTGCAGTGGATGAGGGCTGGATCGAGAAAGCCCGTCAGGTAGGGCAGACAGGAACGACAGTCAAGCCTAAACTGTATATTGCCTGCGGTATCAGCGGAGCCATTCAGCATCTGGCAGGAATGCAGGATTCAGGACAGATCGTGGCTATTAATACAAATGAAGCTGCTCCTATCTTTGAGGTGGCTGACTATGGAATTGTAGGAAATCTGTTCCAGGTGATCCCTGCGATCCTGGAGGCGCTGGAGGCATAAAAAATGACGGCAAAAAGTAAATCATCCAGGCCCGGGTTCATAGCAGCCAGCAATTGTATCCTGCTGCTGTTTCTGGGACTGGTCTATGCCTGGAGTGTATTTAAAAAACCTCTGGCAGATGCATTTGCCTGGAATGACCAGGAATTGACTATGTGCTTTACCATCTGTATGTCGTTCTTCTGCTTCGGCAGCCTGCTGGCAGCGAAGATCACAAAGAAAATCAGGCACCGCACAGTAGTGCTGGCGGCGGGAACAGCTATACTGGCTGCATTTTGCTTTGCAAGCAGGATGGATGCTCTGTGGCAGCTGTATCTCACATACGGGGTAGTCGTAGGATTCAGTGTGGGAGCTGTCTATAATTGTGTATTATCCACCGGAAATGCCTGGTTTAAGGGCAAAAATGGGCTTATGACAGGACTGTTCTTGATGTGCTTTGGGGCCGGCAGCCTGTTATTCGGACCTTTGATCACTGTATTGATGGATGTGGCAGGCTGGAGCTGGACATTTGTTATCCTGGGAGTATTGTTTTTTATCGTCTTTGCCCTTACATCGGTCCAGGTATGTATGCCGGAGGGGGATCCGGCAGCCATGGCGGAAGCTTCAGGAGACGGGGCGATAAGGGAGATCAGAAATGCAGGATTTAAGCCGGGGGAAATGCTGTCCCACCCTACGTTCTGGTTTTATCTGCTGTGGAGTACAATACTCTCTGCCGTGGGTCTGGCTCTTGTGGGACAGGCGGCAACGATTGCCGGCACATTCGGATTTGGCAGCATGGCGGCATCTCTTACAGTCAGTATGGTCTCTGCCAGCAATGGAATAGGACGTCTGGTCTTTGGAACCATCTATGACAGGAAGGGACGGAAAACTACTATGGGTGTCATAGCCGGAAGCAGTATTCTGGGCACGCTGATGCTTGTGGCCGCAGTCATGTCAGGAAGCAGTGTGCTGCTGATCGCGGCATTTGCATTCATGAGTCTGGGCTATGGCGGCATTACCCCAACCAATTCCAATTTTATCAGGGATTTCTATGGGCAGGAACACTATCCGGTAAACTTTAGTATTGTTAATTTTAATCTGCTTGTATCCTCGTTTCTGGGGCAGTATATTGGAAGCAACCTGTATCTGAAGACTGGTTCCTATCTGGTATCAGCCGCAGTAATGTTAATTATCTGCGTGGCAGGCTTCGGTATAAACTTTATACTGAGGAGGCCTGTGCGAAAAGCAGCGGAAGCTGTGGCAGGATGCGGGATTTAATGTTAATATAAAGTAACTATTCAGCAGGTCTGTGCATTTACTGCACAGACCGTAAGAAAATGATTCAAGGGTGCAAAAATCCCATCGCCGGAGGCGATTTTAAATGGATTTTTGCATGTAACTGTGAAGGTACTGAACAGTTACAATATAAATTAGATAGAACAGGAGAGGTAATTATGAGATTTTCAGAAGATGAAATGAGAGTAACAGGAGAATGGTCTCCTGAATTGATGGTAGCAAAAGCAATCCCTAAGTACAATACGCCTATAACTGCAAAAGAAAATTATTACAGGCTGTTCCGCAGAGATGAAAAATGCGAGTGGATCCCGGCCCACTGTGACTGTATTAACTTTAATCCCGTTATTATTCCTGACTGTAAGGCGAGAGGTATGGTAAATGAGGTACAGATGCTGGAAAAGGGCCAGGAGGGCGGCAGAGATATGTTTGGCCTGGAATGGATATATGAGGAGAATGTCGGGGGTTCTATGGTAAAATCCGGAGTATATCTGTTTGACGATGCAAATGACTGGAAGGATAAGGTTGTATTCCCGAACCTGGATGAATGGGACTGGCAGGGATGTGCTGACAGGAACAGAGGAATCTATTTTGACACAGACCGTATGACTGAGTATGTGCAGTTTACAGGGATGTTTGAGCGTTTAATTTCGTTTATGACAATGCAGAATGCCCTGATCGCCCTGATGGATGAGGATCAGCAGGATGCAGTCAAAGAATTATTTGACCGTCTGTGTGATTTTTACGATGATCTGATAGACCACCTGCACAGGTATTTCCACATTGATATGTTCCAGTTCCACGATGACTGGGGTTCTCAGAGAGGACCGCTGATCAATCCTGATACGATCAGGGAAATGATCGCTCCTTATATGAAACGCGTAGTTGACAGCTGCCATAAGAGGGGAATCATTTTTGATTTCCACTGCTGCGGTAAAAATGAAGCTCTCGTTCCGATCATGATAGAATGTGGTATGGACCAGTGGGGCGGACAGGCAGTCAATGATTTTGACTACATTTATGAGAAATATGGAGATAAGCTGGTGATCGGCATAACCCCATATGACTGCAGAACAGAACGCGATGTAAAAAAAGCAGATGAACTGGCAAAGAAATTTGTGGACGATTACGGCCCCGGTTTCCATCAGAAACCATTCTTTGCAGTATTGAGAAGAGCTATTCCGGAGTACCGTGAGTCTCTGTACCGGTATGGAAGGATGGCATTGGGAGAATAAGACAAGGATGCCCATATTTCAGTGAACATGAAATATGGGCATTTTTACGTAATGACAAGGCTACTATTCACACGTCACCGTCCCGCGAAGCGTTTTCGTGCGTATTTTACACGAAAATCCCGAGGGCTGCAGCGCAAAACGGCGATTTTGGCCGTTCCTGTCATCGCGAAGCGTGTTACTGGTGGAGTGAACAGTAACATGGCAAGTCCGGTACCCTTGTCCTTTGTATACTGGATATTGATTAATTACCAATAATCGTATATCTTTAATATATGAATAAATGCTTATTCAGGAAAGGAAGAATAGTATGAGGGCGCTGGGAATAGACATTGGGACAACGACTGTCAGCGGAATAGTAATGGACAGTGAGAGCAGGAAGGCAGAAGAGGCATACACAATAGAAAACAGCAGTTTTATAAGATCAGATCAGCAGTGGGAAAAGCTGCAGGACCCGGAGATCATTATCTCAAAGGTAAAGGGGCTGCTGGATAAAGTTCTGGATATGTATAAGGATATTGGAGTTATTGGGCTGACGGGGCAGATGCATGGAATTGTCTACATAAACAGAGAGGGAACTCATGTAAGTCCTCTTTACACATGGCAGGACAAGAGGGGAAATGAAAAACATTTCGAAAACAAAAGTGTTTGTGAGATACTCAGACAGCAATGCGGAATTCAGGCGTACTCCGGATATGGAACAGTTACTCATTTTTACAATGCCATGACAGGACAGGTGCCTGACGGGGCGGAGAGCTTTTGTACGGTCATGGACTATCTGGGAATGATCCTGACAGGAAGAAAAAGACCGCTGGTCCATGCAGGCAATGCGGCAGGCCTTGGAATGTATGATGTAAAAAAAGGAAGTTTTATAAGTGAAGTCTTTAAAAAAATGAATACAGGTATGGAAATACTCCCGGAGATCACAGAGGAGCTTGAGATCTTGGGCACCTATAAGGGAATTCCTGTGTGCGTGGCCATCGGGGATAACCAGGCAAGCTTTCTTGGGTCAGTGGATAGTGCAAAAGATACGATTCTTGTCAATATGGGAACGGGGGGACAGGTGTCTGTTTACACAGAGGAGTATTTTTCAGTGGATGGAATCGAAACAAGGCCGTTTCTGAAGGGCAGTTATATTTTAGCAGGCTCCTCCCTGTGTGGAGGAAGGGCTTATGCGCTTCTGGAAAGGTTCTTCCGTCAATATGCAGAGGCACTGGGCATTAAGGATACAGACCACTATGAGATCATGGAAGGGCTGCTCCGGTCAGGAAATGTAAATGGGGACAGGCTGCGTGTAGACACCCGGTTTGCGGGGACAAGAGAGAAACCTGCTTTAAGAGGGGCAATTGAAAATATAGGCACGGATAATTTTACTCCGGCGGCTCTGATACAGGGGGTGCTGGAAGGGATGGCTGAAGAATTATATGAGATGTATGTATCCATAGAAAATACTATCCATATTCCTAAAACTAAAATTATAGCTTCAGGAAACGGGATCCGTAAAAATGTTTTCCTTCAGGAGATCGTAAGCAGGAGATTTGCCCGGGAACTGTATCTGGCAGAACAGAAGGAGGAGGCAGCCTGCGGTGCGGCAAAAGCCGGGCTCATGGCAGTAGAGGAACTGTCTGTTTTGGATACTCTGGGAATTAACAGATAAAGTGTAATAAATTGGCTTGTGGAGGGATTAAAAAGGAGAAAGTTTGAAAACAGGGGGAAAAATAATGTATTCAGTGATGATTGTAGAAGATGAGCTTCTGACCCGCATGACTTTGTGTAATGCAGTGGACTGGAAGAAGTTCAATATGACAGTGGTAAAGGAAGCAGCTAATGGGCAGGAAGCATGGGAGGCCTGCCAGGAACTGAAACCACAGCTGGTTGTTACAGATATCAGGATGCCAGATATGTCAGGGATGGAGCTTATAGCTAAAATCAGGGAACAGGATGAACGGTGCAGGGTGGTCATACTGACTTGCGTGGAAGAATTTGACACTGCTAAGGAAGCTATTGATCTGCATGTCAGCGCCTATATTCCCAAGCTGACTATGAAATGGTCACAACTGGAAGAGGTCATTGGGAGAGTTCAGCAGGAGCTGGACAGGATATATGGTATTGCGGAACTCCCAGGTATGGGGCACAATATGCAGGGTTCTCAGCACAGACTGTTGGAGGGGATGAAACAGGAGAACGGCTCAGCGTTTGAATTGCTGAAAGATAATGTAATAGGAAGAGGAATGGCGCAGACGTGTATCATGATTCTGATCAAATTGAATTATGGCACCACGGAAGCACCGGCAATGCCGGAGAGCGGGGATCCTGTCTGTAATCTGATGCAAGACTGTTTTAGGAAAGCTCCTTTTGTTATAGAGAGAAAAAGTATGGTAGAATACATTGCAGTAACAGTGTTTGAGGAAGGTGAAAACGGCAGGCAGGAATTGATTCTCAAACTTCAAAAGATGAAAAAACTGTTTAAAATGTATTTGAATATCCGGGCTGTTTTTGGAGTCAGCAGCATGAAAGGGGAAGACAGGCTTGCGGACATGTACAAACAGGCGGAGCGTGCCTTTTGTGAAGAATTTTACTATCCCAAGAGTTCTATTTTCTTCTTTGATGATGTAAAAAGCTGGCATCTTATGGAAGGGGCGGCAGGAGATGATGCGCCATTAAGCGGTATTATCCGTGAGGCCATACATTATATTGAGAACCACTATGCAAGTGAAATAACACTGACAGGACTGGCGGAACGGATGAAACTCTCTGCCGGCCATCTTAGCAGTCTTTTTCGAAATGAACTGAATACAGGATTTGCCAAATATCTGCTGGACGTGCGGATGAGACATGCCAGGCAGCTTCTGATGGATGTGAGTGTTTATAGTTATGAGGTGGCCGAGAAGGTAGGTTTTACGGATTACAGTTACTTCAGCAGATGTTTTAAAAAGGTGACAGGTTTATCACCCCAGCAATATAAGGATATGTTCTGTACACTGGAAGGGGATGACTCACTTGATTAAATACCGCAGGCCTAATCGTATTTTTCTGGAATTATTTATTCCGGTTGCTATTTTATGTATGCTGGTGATATCCATAGGATATTTTGTATATTACCGTCAGACAATCACTATACTTCAGGAAAAACAGGAACAGGAGACATTGCAGAAATTCCGGCAGCAGGATTCAGGACTTGATAAAATTAATGATGAAATAGATAAAATATTTAATATCCTATTGAATAATCTTATCTTTACAAATGTGGATAATGTGGATCTTTTTTCACAGCTGAACAGGTTAAGCGGCTTGAAAGAAGGAGAACGCATTACACGGCTGAAACATATTCTGGCGCAGATGGATGGAATTCTGGAAGGTTATTCACAGCTGGTTTCTATTGACATCTATACTTCTGATCAAAATATAATATCCTGCAGTGAAGCTGGGACTTTTTATGATTTTTCGGGAATGGGAGATTATCCGTTATACAGGAATGGTACTTACCAGAACGTCATGGGAAAGGAAAATGACTGGTATCTGTTTGGAGCCAATCCACTTGGGGATATTTCCATATCCAGTAGGGATAAGTATAATCAGGATACAAATGTGATTACATGGGCGCATAAATTGTTTGATGTCAAGGGAGGCAGTCAGATTGGGATGATATGCCTGAGTATTCAGGAAGATTATATATCGGACAGTTACCGGTATATTTTTGACAGTAAAGAGGCGGATTTTTATCTTGCAGACATACAAAGCGGAGAAATCATCTCATCTCTTAAAAGTCAGGAAATTGGACAGGAATGTCCTTATATTACAGAGATAGGGGAAAGCGTATACGGAAATCTCTCTGCAGAAAGTGAAGGGGAGAGGATAAATGTACTGTATTACCGGCTGAGCAGCGCAGACTGGCTGGCGGTATCTGTATATCCTTATTCTGGTTATCAGAAGGATACTGTCCTGTTCAGGCGGATTTTCAGTATAATACTGGCAGTCACTCTGGTAAGCTTATTTGTGATTCTGCTGTTGGCTGTAAGAAAAATAATGAGGCCGGTAGAAAAGCTGATGGAAGCTATGGCTCAGGTACAGGAAGGCAATCTGGAATATAAGGTGGCAGGAAACTGGAAGAATGAAGTAGGGCTGCTAGTCAGCAGTTATAACTCCATGGCGCAGAGCGTTAAGAACCTGATAATACAAAAGGAACGCGTGCAGCAGGAGAAGACGCAGCAGGAAATACTTGCGCTGAGAGCCCAGATAAATCCTCACTTTATGCTGAACACGCTCAATACCATTAAATGTATGGCAGTTATGGCAAGGGCAGAAAACGTGGAAAACAGCATTGTTATTTTCGGGAAATATATTGAAGCGCTGTTTCGGGTACAGAAAGCATTCCATACTATTCGGGAAGAAATAGATTTTTTAAAAAACTATATTAAGATCTATAATATGAGATTCGGAGAAGTTGTTAAATTAGAGTTGGATGTGGAAGATGAGTTATGGGAGATCCAGATCCCGCGCATTGTACTCCAGCCGGTGGTGGAAAATTCCCTGCAGCATGCTTTCGATTATTCCGACAGCAAAAATGTGATTCGAATTGCAGTAACCCAAAGGGGAGAGCAGATAGAGCTGCTGCTGCAGGATAATGGAAGAGGTATGAGCCTTGAGAGGCTGATGGAGCTTCGTATTATGGTCAGCAATCACCGGGAGGAAAGTACAGGTGAACATGTGGGAATTGCCAATGTAGCGCGGAGATTGTATCTTTATTATGGGGAACAACAGGATATGCAGATTATCAGTAATGAGATGGGAACAACGGTGTGTATCAGAATTAGCAGGAAATGTCTCAGGGACACAGCAGGAAAATAAAGCTGCTGTGTCCTTTTCACTTTATTAGTAACTTATTCCCGATGAGATTAATGATTCAAAGGATATGTGAAAAATGTACATATAATATGAAAAAAATCCATGCTTGTCAGTTTGAAATGTCCAAACATAAGTGGGTGTATTCATTCAATATAGGGGGAAACGCTGATATAATCTATAGCAGATGGAAGGAGGATATGAAAATGTATCAGAAAATCAGCGGTAAAAAAACTGGAGGGCTGACAAAACGCGGGAGAACACCTTTTTTACTTTCTCTGCCCTTTGTACTTTTTTTCATAGTATTTTCCTATCTGCCACTGGCAGGATGGATTATCGGTTTCTTTAATTATAAACCTGGACTAAATCTGCTGGATTGTGAGTTTGTGGGATTGAAATATTTTATGGAGATCTTTAAAGACTGGAGGCAGACTAGTATCGTTCTTCGCAATACGTTAGTACTCAGCGGATTGAACCTGCTTTTTTCCTGGGTGCCTATGATATTTGCCATTATGCTTAATGAGATCCGGAGCAATAAAGTCAGGAAGTTCGTGCAGACGGCAACTACTCTTCCAAACTTTGTAAGTTGGATTATTGTTTATGGAATTGCATTCGCCATTTTCTCTAATGAAGGGATAGTAAATAATCTGCTGACAAAAATAGGGATACTGAATACAGGAGTGAATGTTTTAGGAAACGAAAAAATTGCATGGTGGTTCCAGACGGCGTTGAGCATGTGGAAGAACCTGGGGTGGTCGGCAATCATTTATATTGCGGCAGTAGCAGGAATAAGCCAGGAACTGTACGACGCGGCCAGAGTGGACGGTGCGGGCCGGCTGGCTGAAATAAGACATATTACATTACCTGGATTGCTGCCTACATATTTCGTATTGCTGCTGCTGAGTATCAGTAATATTCTGAGTAATGGTTTTGATCAATACTTTGCATTTTCCAACCCAATGGTGTCTTCGAAACTCAATGTGCTGGATGTGTATGTTTATAATCTTGGAATAGGACAGAATCTGTATTCGTATTCTACTGTCGTAGGCATGTCTAAAAGTTTAATCAGTGTGTTATTACTGGTAGGAGCCAATTGGATGTCCAAGAAAATACGAAAGGAATCAATTTTCTAAGAGAGGAGAGTCGCTAAATGAAGAAAAAGAAAAAAAGGCAGGACTGGGTATTTGATATATTTAATTATCTGATTATAGGCATTATTACAATACTTTGTATTTTCCCATTTTATTATGTATTTATATATTCTATCAGTGATGCTAAGCTGGCAGAACAGGGGATTTCTCTCCTGCCTAAAGGCTTCAGCCTGCAGTCTTACATCACGTTGTTTAAACTTAATGACATTCCCCATGCTATATTTATATCTGTTTTGAGGACACTTATTGGCACAGTGGGAACCGTGCTGGCCTGCTCCTTTTTTGCATATCTGGTGTCTATACCGGAGATGTGGTTCCGTTCCTTTATATACAGGCTTTGTATTTTTTCAATGTACTGCAACGCAGGTATGATACCAGTCTATCTTGTTATTAAAGGGCTGCATCTGACAAATTCATTTTGGGTGTATATTATTCCCGGGCTGGCAGTAGCCTATTATATAATACTGATCAAGACATATATAGAATCTCTTCCTGCTTCACTGAGGGAGTCAGCTATGCTGGACGGAGCGGGGACCTTATCTGTTTACTGGAAAATAGTGCTTCCTTTGTCTAAACCTATCATAGCGACTATAGCACTGTTTACAGCGGTCGGACAATGGAACTCCTGGTTTGATAATAAGCTGTACAACACGAAAGCGGGACTTAAGACTCTGCAGCTTGTACTGTATGATTATCTGAATTCTTCCTCGGTTCTCCAGAATATGTCCAATCTTGACCTGGCAGCAGGAAGAGCTTCGCAGATGACAACACCTATGTCACTGAAGGTAGCCATAACTGTAATTACTATCTTGCCGATTATTATAGTGTATCCATTCATGCAGCGTTATTTTACAAAAGGTATAATGATGGGGGCAGTTAAGGGCTAGTACTGTTATCCTGTACTGGAAGATACAGAAAAAAGAAAGTAACTGGCCGGATAGCTATCCCGGACAGCTGCGAATAATAAAAAGAAAAGGAGAAGGAATATGAAAAGGTATTTAGGAAACTATTTTACAAAGGGATGCGCACTGGTTATGACGGTTGCTGTGGCAGCTGGAGCTTTGACAGGGTGCGGAAAAACAGAAATTCAGGAAAAGGCGGAAACTGGAAGCGTGACTTCAGAGGCAGCAGAGCCTTCTTCCGATGAAGAGCTTATCACATTAACAGTAAGGATTACAGCACCTGATCCAATCCCGGGAATACAAGATAACCGGGTTATGAAGGCTGTGGAAGACAAGTTTGGAGTGCTTGTAGATTACAGTCATTCAGATGACAGCATTAATGCAACTTCTCTGGCAGCCGGTGATTTACCGGATATCATACAAGTGTACTCAACAGAAATTGATACATATATTGAAGGCGGACATGTTATAGCCCTGGATGATCTGGTATCACAGTACGGTCAGGATATTATAAAAAATGCTTCGGACAGTTTAGAATTTTCTAAAAATTATATTACACCAGAAAAATTTAAAGGGACACTCTATGGGCTGATAGGAGGAAATTACCTGGTAAAGGACGATGTGGCTCCGCAGTATAATTATGTCTATGGTCCTATGGTCCCGTGGAATTTCTATGCGGAAGCAGGATACCCTGAATTCAAAACAACTGAAGAATATTTGGATGTGCTGGAAGAAATCCAGACAGCTCATCCGAAGACGGAAGACGGCAAATCTGTATATGCTTTTTGTGGTTGGAATGACTGGGGAATATGGCCATTTATCGTACCATATTGTTTTTCGAGAGGATATATGAATGGTGACTTCTATATCTTTGATGCAGAAGGAAATTTGCAGCCCATGTTTGGAGAAGAGGCAGTATTGTGCAAGGAATCATTCAAAATGTATAATCAGGCATATCAGAGAGGAATATATGACCCGGAATCTTTTACCATGAAGTATACTGACTACGAAACAAAGAGGAAAAACAATCAGGTGCTTGCTCCTCAGGCCGGAGGAGACGGATATTTTCTGATTCCAGGTTCTGCGCCTGTGGTATGGGAAGGTTACGGTTCCATTCTTGCAGGCTCATGTGACCGTGTCTTAATGATATCTAAGAATTGTAAGTATCCGGAAAAAGCTATGGAGCTTATCAATTATCTATATACTCTGGAAGGCGCTAATTTATTTTATGACGGTATCGAGGGGATAGACTGGGCAATGGAAGATGGAAAGAGAGAATTAACTTCAGAAACAATTCAGGAGAGGCTGAATAATCCAAATTATCCGTTAGAAACAGGAGTGGGGATTTACCATAGTCTGGTAGGGCTCTCGCCAAACACTAAACATGAAGACGGGAATTATATTGACCTTATGACTTCTGAAAAAGCTATGAAGGAGCGTGTGACGGAAGTTGACAAAGGCTTTTGCGATTATTATCAGGTCAGTTATCCGGGTGAAGCTTTTCAGAAGGCAGCAGAAGAGGGAAAATGTAATATCCAGTTCTTTAACACCACCTGGCAGGCATTGATGCCGGATATGCCAGATGATATAAAGTTAATTAAAGGTAAAATTGAAAATTACAGCCTGGATTTTGTTGCTAAACTTATTTTATCTGAGACAGACGAGGAGTTTGAAAAAAACTGGGAAACAGGAAACAAGGAGCTGGAAGAAATGGAATTTACAGAATTTTACCGCTGGAATCAAGAAGCAAACCAAAAGGCACTGGAAGCACTGAAATCCCTGAAGTAAGTATAAAAAGATCGATAAGGAGGAAAAGTTGAAGGATGGATATGAAGCTTTTATCAAAAAATGAGTATGCAGTACAGATTGCCAATACCCGTGATGCGAGGATGAAGTGGTGGAGAGAGGCGCGCTTTGGAATGTTTGTGCATTTTGGACTGTATTCTGTACTGGGGCGTAATGAATGGGTCCAGGCATGTGAAAATATCCCGCAGGATGAATATGAAAAACTGGCGGACTCTTTTCAGCCTATAGAAGGATGCTGCAGGGAATGGGCAAAGCTGGCAAAAGAAGCAGGTATGAAGTATATGGTGTTGACCACGAGGCATCATGAAGGGTTTTCACTGTGGGATTCTAAGACAAATCCCTTTAACAGCGTCAATTACGGCTGCCATAGAGATATTGTAAAAGAGTTTGTAGATGCCTGCCATGAATATGGGCTAAAAATAGGATTTTATTCTTCACTGATGGACTGGCATCATCCTGACAGCTGGAAATGTGCCTTTGACACAGAAGCCAGAAAGCGTTTTACAGAGTATATAGAAGCACTGAATACAGAGCTTTTAACGAAATATGGCAAAATCGATCTGCTGTGGTATGATGTCTCCAGTCCAATGGAAAGCTGGGAGGGTTGGGATTCTCTGGCCCGTAACCAACGTCTGCGGGCATTGCAGCCAGATATAATCATTAATGACCGCAGTAAGCTGGAGGAAGACTTTGGCACACCGGAGGGAGCTGTGGAATCACAGACCAGAGACTGGGAAGCCTGCATGACTTTCAACGATATCAGTTGGGGGTACCTGGATGCAAAACAGGCAGAGCCATATGCCTATAATGCCCAGCGTATTATCAGAATGGTGAACATCTGCACAAGGGAAGGCGGAAATCTACTTTTAAACATTGGGCCGGCACCGGATGGAAGCGTGCCGGAAGATGCCTGGGAGCCGCTCAGGCAGACTGGAAAATGGCTCTCACAGAATGAGGCGGCTGTCTATGGTATTCATAAAAAGATAGTAGATGGGTTTCCGGCACGTGGAAATGGTGTTACCTTTTCAAGCCAGTCAGAAGATGGGAGACATATCTATCTGTGGAACTATATCTGGCCTTCTAATGGAGAGATGGGAGTCGGCGGATATTTTAACAGCCCCAGGTCAGTAAAGGTTCTGTCTACAGGCGAGGAGATACCTTTTGTGTATGATGAGAAGAATCAGAGGATCAGGTTGTATGGTCTGCCAAAAACAAGCCCTGACAAAGTTGCGGGTGTGGCGGTACTTGATATGGAATTCGAGGAAGAACCGGAATATCATTCATTCAGTATATTGCCGCAGCTGAATGGTGGAAGGGTTTTTGAATAGTACCAGTAAAATATAAAACTGTTACGCTCTATATATAGTAAAGCTCCCGGATTTTCTCTCCCGGGAGCTTTTTAGGAACCGCAGCGCAGACCTGCGCTGTCTCAGTTTATCCTCCGATCTTTGCAGAAACTCCGCAGCTTTCTACCACGGCCCTGCATTTTTCCATAAAAGAGTCATCAGGGACCTCTATGTCATCTGCGCCCTGCTGCCCCAGGCTTTCCGATTTGGACAGACCCAGGCGGTGATAGGGGAGCAGATGGATCGGGACGTCTGCTTTTAACTTATTTTTCACAAATTCTGCCGTGGCTTCCAGATTGGAGGCATCTGAATTATAGCCCGGTATTACCGGAATCCGTATGCATACAGGCACCCCAAGGGAATGGCAGATATATTGGATATTCTCCAGGATCAGCTCATTAGGCACGCCGGTCAGACGCTTATGCTGCGCAGAATCCATGTGCTTTATATCCAGCAGAGCCAGATCCACGAAGCGGTATATCCGGTCGATGGCATCGCGGCTTCCATAGCTGCAGGATTCGACTGCTGTGCTGATGCCATTTTCATGGCAGGCATAAAGCAGCGCTTCACAAAAGTCGGGGTGGCTTAATGCCTCGCCTCCGCTTATTGTCATTCCGCCCCCGGAACTGACCAAAAAGAGCTTATCCTCCATTATTTTATCTAAGCATTCCTGCACAGTCGTCATTTTACCGGCAATCTCCCGGGCCTGGGAAGGGCATTTTCCGGTGCAGGCGCCGCAGGAGGTGCATAGGCTGCGGTCAGTGACGGCAAAGCGCTTTTCATCTTCCAGCTCCATATGTATCGCTTTTTGCGGACAGGCCGCGGCACATATGCCGCAGCCTGTACATTTTTCACGGTATGTCAGCAGCTGGGGAGAAGAAGTATTGGACTCCGGATTTGCACACCACAGGCATCTCAAGGGACATCCCTTGACAAATACTGTGGTACGGATGCCGGGGCCGTCATGTATACAATATGTCTGTATATTAAATACAGGTGCAGCAAGGTGCAGATATTCTTTTGCCAGCTCCATAATATTACACCTGCTCAAAGGATGTACGGTTAATGACCTCATCCTGTATTGCTCCGCTCAGGCGGGTGAAATAAGCGCTGTATCCGGCAACACGCACTACAAGTTCAGGATGTTCCTCAGGATGGATCTTGGCGTCTGTCATCTCCTGGCGGTTTACTACATTAAACTGGATGTGTTTGCCGCCGTTTGTCAAATATGTCTTGATCATGGAGGCCAGCTTCTTTTCATCATCTGCAGTCTTCAGCGCAGAAGGATGGAACTTCATATTCAGCAGTGTACCCTGGTACGGGTCCTGATCTACTTTCATGGCGCTTAAGAGTACTGCCAGAGGGCCATTGTGGTCTTTTCCGTGATCCGGGGACAGAGAGGCATCCGCCAGGATCTCTCCGCTCCTGCGGCCGTCCGGGGTAGCTCCTGTACACGCTCCGCCGGGCTGATGGGCAGATATGGATATGGCATTCGGCGTTACCTTGCCGTCATAAGCAGTATCCATGCGGTGGCAGGTGTCAGCAAAAAACTTATATACTTCTGAAACGAGCTGGTCGGGCAGATCATCATTGTTGCCGTATTTTGGAGCATTGATAAAGTCTGAATGCATCTCATCAAAGCCTTCCCAGTTATTATCAAGAGCAGTGAGAAGCTCCTGCATCGTGTATTTTTTCTGGTCGAATATCAGAGTCTTGACAGCGGCCAGTGAGTCACCTGTATTAACGCCGCCGACTGCACCCAGAAGACTGCCGTTTTCAAAATCAAAGTGGCGGTCCAGCATATCCTTGCCGCAGGAGACTCCGTTTTTCATCAGAGCGGAACGGAACGGGTCAGGAAAGAGACGGCGCTCTGCGATGAGTTCTACATTATTGCGCTCGGCTGCCATATGCATCAGATAATCAAACTGAACGAAAAAGGCATCCTTAAATTCCTCAAAGGTTTTCATCTGAGTCACATCGCCTGTGGGGATCCCCACATTTTCACCTGTAAAACGGCAGAAGCCATTGTGCATGAACACATCAAAGGCCTGGGCTATGATGAAAAAGGTTACAACCTGGCTTCTTGTCTTTGCTGGTATATTGCCGTCCACACAGCCGGTTGCGCAGTAATCCCTGGCATCCTCTATGGACATGCCTCCCTCAAGGAAGAAATTGATGTAGCTCTTGTCACTTAAAAAGGCAGGCATGCCAAGACCTGTCTTTACTACATCCAGAGCCTTGACCATGAGCTTTTCCGGTGTTTTTTCATGAACCCGGACTGTAATTGTAAAGTGGGGCAGCTGTGTATCCCTGGCTGATTCCAGCAGCAGATAGGATAATTCATTCGTCACATCATTGCCGTCCTTATCAACACCGCCGATGGTCCAGTTATACCATTTAGCCATACCGGAGTTTTTAGCCCGGTTTGCTTTTCCGGATACACGGTTGATCTTCATGGTTTTACAGCGCATGATCTCCAGATATTCCAGGACATCATCATCAGTCAACAGGCCGGCATCAATATCATGGCGGTAGTAAGGATACATATACTGGTCAAATCTTCCGGCTGTAGTTGTGGGCGACGGACATGCCAGAAGGAAGGTGAACCAGAAGGACTGGATAGCTTCAGGGAAGGTCTCAGCCGGCTCATACGGCACCTTGCTGCATATTCTGGCCATTTCAAGCAGTTCTTTTTTTCGGCCTTCGTCTTTCTCTTCAGCAGCCATCTGTCTGGCGAGATCGGCATATCTGCCGGCAAAGCGTACCCATGCCTTGAAGACACGGATAACAGCCTCCCAATAATTTTGTTTATCAATGCTGTCCCCGGAAGTATAGCGCAGATTTTTCAGGCACTGCTCAGCTTCAGCAATGACTGATTTAGCGCCTTCCTTTAATATACGCTCATAATCAATGCAGACAAGGAAGAAGCCGGGGCCGAGGCCGTAGCCGGACATGGCAAATCCTCCTCCGGAGCCGCCTTTCCTGTCTTTCCACGGGGGGAGAATGACGCCGGATTTCATAAAAGGCCACATCCTGTCATTCATTCCCAGAGACTGGGAGAGTGCGTCAACAAGGTTGCTGTTTAATGCATTTCCTGCAAAACGTTCGTTCAGCTGGTAGAGTTCTTCTTCATCTTTGGGATCAATCGTATAGATCTCACTTTTCAGAGCTTCTACTTCATCCTTTGTCCATACCCCATACTCATACTGCATCTCCATACCAAAGGGCTTGCTGGCGCCTGAACCGCAGATCAGGTCATCCTCCTCTATAAAGATCGTGATATTGTCAAGAATATGCTCATGCAGTTTGGCGCGGCGGGTAATCATGGGCTCCCCGGCAGTTGAATCCAGAGATTCGTTAGCCAGCCGGAACAGTTCGATACAAAGCGGATATTTGCTGATACGAAGGCTGTCCTTCATCTTTTTGACTCGTTCATTCATTTGGAAACCTCCTTTGATTTCATGATAATTATGATTCTATAGCGAAAGCTTAACATAAGTCACGCACGCATATCTATGGAAGGTTTTCAGAAAATATAACATCTGGTCGCAAAGTACAGATATTCTGGTTAAATCTGTGACTATCTGTTTAACGGGTATGTAGTTACAAACCCGGGATCCACCATGCTGATGCAGTAGTGCAGGACATAGTGTGAGAAAATAAGATGGGGCTGGTTTTCGGGGGCGGTCAGGTCCATGGAGACCAGCTCTTTTATTTTCCTCAGTTTATTTACTACTGTGTTCCTGTGCATAAAAAGGCTGGCAGCTGTCTGCTCAAGGCTGTGATGGTTGATCAGATAATGAAACAGGGTGTTTTCCAGATTTGTCTTGTGCTTCAGGTCATAGCGGTAAAGGTTGATGACAGCAGGATGGCACAGCAGCATCACACTCTTTGTACTGCCCTCAGTCCGGGCGTGCTGCACACACAGGTCGGTGATGAGCATTGGACAGTAGTTGCCATAGTGGATGATCCGGGATTCCTGATATTTATCTTCGATCTGGTAGTGCAGATAGAGTACCTTGTGGCTGAAGTTGTACAGGGCCGGAAGCCAGCTCATATCACGGGTTCCCCAGCCCACACAGATATAACTGTTATATTTTTTCAGCAGCTCTTCTAACTGAACCGCTATCTCCGGTGAGAGAGACAGATTGTAATTGCGCTCTGCTTCCCAGTTAAGGATTACAATGGTGCCCAGATAAAGGGTGATCTGGCTGTCAGGGAAAAAGTTCTTCAATAGTGGATAAAGCTGCAGGTACAGATATTCCAGCTGTTCTGTGGGCTGGTTCATCTGGACCACCATCAGGCGGGAGAATGTATCGATCCTGTATCCGGAGTGAAGAAAACGGTTCCTGAGTTCCTCAGATGAGCTGAAACGTTTGTCCATGATCTCTTTCCAGATGATAGAAAATCTGGGCGGCACATTGGGATTTGTCCGGGTATCAGAATAAATCAGCCTGGTAAGACAGTCAAAGAGATGCTTCAAAAGCCAGCGGTAATCATGTATGGTATGGTTGGAAGTGGTAATGAACAAAATACCATACAGGAAATTGCTCTGCCATAGTTTTACATAGATAAAAGGAGTCTCAGGCATATTTCCGATCCTGCAGCGGTCGAAACTGTCTTTATCCGTGCCGGAACAGATGTCATGAAACTGCCTGGTGATATGGGCTTTGATGCTTGTGTTGAAATTGGCAGTCTGGTATACCAGATTCCCGAAACTGTTCATCACCAGGGCCTCTTCCCCCAGGAATTTTGAGACCTGGTTGATAACCTGTACCATATCCTGGCAGGACCACAGCTTTTTAAAAAAGCGGGAGGCAGACAGATAGTAGTTCATGGCCTGTGTCACAGCCAGATTCAGCTCATTCTCAGAACGGCTGGCCATGATAATATTTAAATTATATTTTTCACTCAGTTCCTGGAGCACACGGTTTTTAGAAGGCTGTGCTGACACAAGAAAAATAGCAGAGATGCCGGAGCACTGGCTTTTCCTTGTCTGGATAATAGAACTGGCGGTTTTTTCATTAGAAATGCAGATCATCCTGTCGCAGAGTACAGTTTTTTCAGTGAGTATATCGACAGACTCAATCCGGAAATTTTTGCCGGAAAACCTTGAGAAAATAATATCTTCCTGCAGCTTAAGTTTTAACAGATCAAAAATAGCCATAGAGACCTCCTGGTTTTGTGATTTATAAGTGATTGTATCTGGACTCTTGTTATTATGTATATATTTATTATCTAGTATAGCTTATTATCTTCCACATATACAGCATTATTCGACAGGAAATTATGAAAAAATGTCTTTTTGTGCATAAGAAATTAAAAAAAACTGTACGTTTTTGCCATGATTTTTGGAAAACACCTTACAAAAAGATACAATATGACAGGCACATGGTATACTGTACGAAATAAAACAAAATGGGAAGGGAGATGCAGATGTATTAATGACATTAAAAGAGAATTACGACATTGCCATGCGCCATGGGATGCCTGAACAGGTGCCTGTCTATTCAAAACCTGTCCGCTACAATGTAGGACTGGGGGATGTATGGGAAAAGGGACCGGCTGGCGGCGGACTTGACGGCTTTGGATGTCTGTGGGCGTCTGGGATCGGAGGACAGACACCTGTACCCGGAAACTATGTACTGACAGATATAACTGACTGGAAAAATCAAGTCAGATTTCCGGATCTGAAGGCAGTAGACTGGGCGGAAAAATCGGAGAAGGAGTTAAAGGGCCTGGACAGAGATACCCAGTTCATGGAATACTGTATGGGCAATGGGCCGTTTGAGCGGTTCCTGGACCTGATGGGGCTTGAGGAGCTGACTTATGCACTGATGGATGAGCCGGACCACTGCAAGGATTTCCTGAAAGCATTCACAGAATACCGTATTGAGTATATTGAATACATAGGGAAATACTATCATCCTGATTTTGTGGTCACATTTGATGATACTGGTTATGCGTCAGGACTGTTCCTGTCACGGGAGCAGTACTGTGAATTCATCCAGCCTTCCCACAAAATGATTAATGATGCAATTTATGCAATTGGCGCCAGGCCGATACAGCACTGCTGCGGCAAGGCAGAGACACTTGTAGAAGAGTTTATCAGGGAGGGCGCAGTTGCCTGGAGTTCAGTCGATCCGGCAAATGATATAGTGGGTATTTTAAAGAAATATGGTAAACAGATCACACTGATCGGCGGATTTGATTCCTTTGGTGCTCCTGCAGGCATTGACGCCACAGATGAGATGATGATCGGCGAGGTCCACCGGGTGATCGATACGTATGGCCCTTATGGCAGCTTTATTATGGGCAACCATATCGTGCAGGGGGCTACACCGGAGGAAACGATGAGAAGGGTTTTATTGCTTCGTGAAGAAGGACTTAGGTATGCGGCGGAAGCTGCCCACGGTCCTGCTTAAAACAAAAATATTGACATGATAAAAGGGGGATAAGAAATGCTTGCAATGTGGTTATGCCTGATAGCAATTGTTGTTTCTATTGTGATTGGATGGAAGTTTAAACAGAATACCGGTATCATCGCCATGGTATGTGCATTTGTAATCGGTATAGGCGTTATGGGTATGAAAGCCGGCGATATCATTAATTTCTGGCCGACGACTATCGTATTCTATCTGATCTCAATTTCACTGTTTTTTACGTATGCAAACGACAACGGAACTATGGATGTGCTGGGACATAAGATCCTGTACGCTTTAAATGGAAATGCCAAACTGATTCCGCTTGCCATCTTTTTAGTATCTTTAGTTGTTGGAGGTCTTGGGGCTGGCGCATCTACACCAGTTATCGTAGGTCCCTTCCTGTTCCTTATCGGACTCAGCGCCAATGTAAATCCAGTCCTGATCGCAGTCTGCATCGGATATGGAAATACTATTGGATCTGGAAATATTTACAACGGTTACGGCGGTATGATTTCTAAATCTCTGATTGAAGCATGTAATTACAGCGCTTCAGAGGTGAATGCAGCAGGGAACTTTGTCTGGCTGAATTCATGTATAGCTTTTATCCTTTCAGTAGTTATTTTTTATATCTTCTATAAAGGTTATAAGGCTAAAAGAGTGGCAGTGGAGAAGCCGGAGGCTTTCAATCCGCTGCAGAAAAAGACAATGGTTATCGTATTGATAGCATTTGCATTTATGGTCGTACCGGCTCTTTTAAATGCCTGGGTAAAAAATGATGTTGTAGCAGCAGTGGCTAATTTCTGCCAGCCGCAGGTCATCATGTTTATAGGTGCGCTTGTATGTGTACTGATGAAAATTGGTGATGAGAAAAAAGTTATCAAATCTATTCCAATCAACACAATTGTTATGATCGTTGGTGTATACACTCTGATCTGTGTGGCAAAGGAAGCAGGCTTAGTAGACGCGATGGCATCATTGCTCTCCGGTACTATTCCGAAATTCCTGGTTCCGGCATTCCTGATCCTGTTTGCAGCTTTCTTAAGCTTCTTCTCCAGCTGCACATCAACAGTTATGCCGCTGATGTATCCGCTGGTACCCGGACTGGCAGCATCCCTGGGGTTAAATCCCGTCATGCTGTTTGCATGTATCTATATAGGCGGGCTGTCAACAGCCATGTCACCGTTCTCAACAGGTGGAGCGCTGACAATTGCCAGCTGTGCGGATAAGGATGTAAAGGAAAATGTACTGCCTAATGGCATGATAGTTGCTTCACTTGTTATTCCATTAATATGTGCGGTTCTGGCTACCATTGGCGTATTTTCATTTTTCCATATTTAAGTACAAAGTTTAAAGGTAACTATTCAGAAGTCTGTGTAGTAGATGCACATACATTTAAAGTTAGAATGTCAGGGGCAGCCGCTTTTAACAGCGGCTGCCCCTGACATCGGTTTATAAGACTTTAGAACAGGTATATCTTGGCATACCCTTGCTGTGGCTGCCGTACTCAATTGCCTCTTTCGGACATCTGGATATACAGGCCATACAGTGGGTACAGTTTTTGCCCCATACTGGTTTTCCGTTTTGAAGCCGTATATTATCAAGCGGACAGACCCTCTCGCATTTTCCGCAGGATATACAGGCATCTGTGGAATAGAATTTTTTAGAGTGGACAAACAGAGGATAAAAAATATTGTTTACCGGGCCGCTGCTTATTTTATCTTTAAAGGTTATCCCGGCATCTGGAATGGATGTGTTTTTATTTATATAGCGTATCACATCAGATATTTTGTTATCAGCCTGTTCGATGATCTTTAAGGCCTCTTCTTTTCCAGGAGTGGTAAAAAGCGCAATGTAGTTTTCCGGCATGGTGATGGCAGCGCATCCCATATAGTTCAGACCTTTTGCTCTGCAGAGCTTCTTCAGATAACTGCCTGCATTGCCGATGGATCCTCCGCATGTCATTACAAAATAGATACTGCGGTTTCCTGACAATTCTGTCTTCATCAGCCAGTCATGTATGATATGGGGAATCCGCCACGCATAAGTGGGAACTACAAGTATCCAGGGTTTTTCAGATGCAACAGCAGAATAATCTGAGTTCCGTATTTTTTCAAAGAGATCCAGAACGCTGTCATTGATCTCCTTTCCTATTTTTTTGGCAGCATATTCACTGTTGCCTGTTCCAGAGAAAAATATAATCATAATTTATCAGCTCCTTTTAATTAATGGATGGTTGTCACACTTTCATATATGAGATTTACCAGGTCTGCGATGGATTTCCACTGTGTTTCATCCTCACAGATATAATAATAATTTTTAGTGCCGTCTTTGCGCATGCTTACGATACCCGCACTTCTTAAAATCTGCAGGTGATGAGAGACAGAAGGTCTTGTCAGGTGAGTCTTTTCTGCAATCTCGCCTACGCGTATACCAGAGAGATCACTCTGCAGAAGCACCAGAAGAATCAGCTGCCTTGTCTCATCTCCGATTGCAGTAAATGCTTTCCGGCATTCCTGAAATCCCCGAGTTATTTTTTCAACCCGTTCTTTGCATTCTTTTTCCATTTTATCCACCTTTGTACTTTTACAGTTACAAATATTTAACATTTAATTTTTCACGCTGGGCAGAACGATGGTACTTAACCTTAGGATATCCAAGAACTAGGGTGGTAATTACTTTTTTCCCTTTGGGTAGATCAAGTATTTTTTTGATCTTGCGTGAACTGTTGGCAGCCATTGTGAAAAACCCGCTGTACAGTACCCCCAGACCATTTGCCTCCGCGGCAAATTCCATATTCTGTGCTGCGAGTGCCCCGTTTATACTGCTGGAGGATACGATAACAATGACCTCCGGCGCATTAAAAAAGAAAAAGCTGTCTGTAATTTCTACCCTGCGGGACATAGGGCTGAACAGATTCACAAAAGGTTTCAGCTTCCGGAAAAGATTGACTGCCAGATGTTCCAGATTTGATTTTTCCTTTTTTAATACGAAAAAAGAAACGTCCTGCATATTCTTTTTTGTGTGAGTCAGTCTCCCGGCCTCCAGGATCTGCTGCAGAACACTGTCGGGAATTTCTTTATCTATGAATTGTCTGACAGTACGCCGGAAACGTATGGTGTCCAGTACATCGTCAGGATTCAGGCGTACCTCTCTGCTTTTCTCAGCCGGCTGCTCCTCGTAACCGCTGATCGTGACTGCGCCCTTCGGACAGACTGCCGTGCAGTGTCCGCACATGACACAGTCATTTGAAATGATGCAGGCAGTTTTATTTTTGATCCTTATATTATTTGCCGGGCAGTCCTTCACACACATACTGCATCCAATGCATTTATCTTTTGATATACTTATTACATGGTTTGACATAATAATGCTCCCTTCCTTCGTTAACATTCTTTAACCATTATAACAGAGATGATGGAAATTGCATTATCCGTAAAGAAAGTCGTTACCATAAATAAAGAAGAGTGCGGAAATCCTATCGCTGAAAGCAATTTCAAATGAAATATGGAATGTGAAAAAAATCATGCCCAACGATAAAAGTGGGGTATGAATAACAGAAATTTGATGTACAAATACAAAACACTTTATAATAAAAATAGATGTTCCTTTTACTGGGGTGAGCCGGACAGTGCAGGAAACAGTAAGTGTAAATAATACTAAATATTTATTTTGCAAGAAGAGAATTAAGTTCAGTCAAGAGAGAAGATTTCATTACTTCTAACTCGTTTTCAGTTGGTTCAGCTGCAGAAGAATACATTTTTTCTCTGGGATACCACCATACAGGTCCCTGTCCATCTTTTCCATAAATTCCTAAATCGTTTTTTCGGCGTGGAAATAAGTGCCAGTGCATATGAGAGTCACCATTACCGAGTAATTCGTAATTCATTTTTTCTGCCTTAAACGCTTTCTGGACAGCTTCAGCAACGAGAGACATTTCTTCTAAAAATTTTAATTTCGTTGAATGATTAAGCTGGTATAATTCATTTACATGTTCCTTATATAAAAATAATGTATATCCTTTGAAATGCTGATTATCGCCGATTACTACATATCCAGTTTCTAATTCTTTAACAAAATAAGGGTTTGTTCCATTTTTTATCATGGAAATCCTGTCACAAACTATACACATAATTTTCTCCCTGTTTACCAATTAATGTTTATATGGAAATTCTGGTTCAATAATAATTTACAGAATGAATAACACTGTATGATTATACAATCTGAAGAATATCGTAAACTTAAGAATTTAAATTATTATACAATCTAAGCAGTATATTTACAACTAAATTCCATATTATTGCGGAAAGGGTAACTGCCAAGGTTACTATTCACACGCCAAGGTATCCGGAAGGTAACTATCCCACTTAATTGTGCCTGCTTTACTCCCGCAGATTCCAGGTATAGAATAAATATAGTCAAAGAAACACTGCAGTAGAAACGGAGGAAAAGCAGATGGATGAGAAAGCAAGAAAATACGTGGATATGTTCCGGCAGGTAAAGATAGCTTCAGCGGCGACTGTAGATGAAGGCGGCCATCCCCGCAGCAGGATCATAAATATCATGATAGCATCGGACGAGGGAATGTATATTGTAACTTCTAAGGGAAAGCCGTTCTACAGCCAGCTCGTTAAGACAGGGGAGATAGCTCTTAGCGCCATGTGCCCCGACTGCCAGTCCCTGAAATTCTGGGGAAAGGTCAAAATGGCGGAAAAGAAGTGGGTAGATGAAGTATTTGAACAGAATCCAGGCATGAATGAAGTCTACCCGGGAGATACAAGATATATACTGGATGCATTTCTTATATATCAGGGAAGCGGGGAGTGGTTTGATCTGCTTCATTATCCTATAAGGAGGGAATCATTTTCTTATGGAATGGAGGAAGAGAGGGCAGGATACTTGATAACAGATGCCTGTACCGGATGCGGGGCGTGTACTGCAGTCTGCCCTCAGAAATGTATTACGGAAGGGACTCCCTGTATAATTAATGCATCAAACTGCCTGCAGTGCGGGGCATGCCGGGAAATCTGTCCGGTTGATGCTGTCAGAAGCCTGTATAAGTCAAAGGCCACGCAGTAAAGCTGCGGCATCAAATCTGTACCGCGCAGGTAAAAAGCAGATCCTCAAATATCTCAAACATGTGATATTTGAGGATTTGCTTTTTAATTACCAGGACTTTATAATAAAAGTAACAAGAAATAACGCAATGGTTCAGCCTACACAGTTACATACGAACATCTATAACGAAAAATCAAATTTTGGGAGAACGCAGCATGAAACAGATCATGATATTGGAAGATGACCCTGCATTAAACCAGGGGCTGCAATATGACCTTGGGGCGGAAGGGTATCTGGTACGTCCTGCATTCAACATTGCAGAGGGAAAGAAGCTTTTTGAAATACATTCCGCAGACCTTATACTTCTGGATGTGAACCTGCCGGACGGAGACGGGTTCGAATTCTGCAGGTGGGTGAAGGATAGAAAAAAAGAGGTTCCTGTCCTGTTTGTCACGGCCAGGGATCTGGAACAAGATGCGGTGCAGGGATATGACCTGGGCGCGGATGACTATATCATAAAACCGTTCAGCATGGTGCTGCTCAGAAAAAAAATCGCTGCCGTTTTCAGGAGGATTGGCGGGGCAGGCCAGCCGGACTACGATGACGGGCATCTCTTTGTAAGACTGGATGAGATGGAAGTCTTAAAGGACGGGGAAAAGGTGAACCTGACGCCTACAGAGTACAGGCTTCTGAAGGTATTCTTAAGCAGCCGCAGACAATTGCTTACCCACGAAGTCCTTATAGAAAATGTGTGGGGAGTGGAGGGATTGTTTATTGATAAGCATGCGTTAGCCGTAAATGTGAACAGGATGAGAAGTAAGCTGGAGGGAAACGGCCATGTATATATTGCAAATGTATATGGCATGGGATACCAGTGGGCAGGTGAGAGAGAATGAGCGGAGCAGGGGCGGCAATGGGCGCAGTAATTCTGGTACTTCTTTTTTCCTCCGGTTTTTTATATTTCAGGTATTGGAGATTAAAGAAAGATATCTATCATTTTGTGGACAAGATGGATAAGTGCCTGGAAGAAATGATCAGTGGAAAAGATGGCCTGGAATTTGAGGAGACAGGGGAAGATGTGCTCTCCAGGCTTCAGACGAAGCTGAAGCGCCTTTATGAGATGAAACAGGAATATGCTCTGAGCGCCCGCAGGGAAAAGGAACAGATCCAGGCTCTTATTTCCGATATTTCTCATCAGACGAAGACGCCTGTGGCAAATATGAAAATGTATCTGGAGATCCTGGAGAACAGAGA
Source organism: Murimonas intestini (assembly GCF_024622195.1). NCBI lineage: Bacteria > Bacillati > Bacillota > Clostridia > Lachnospirales > Lachnospiraceae > Murimonas > Murimonas intestini. Next base: position 146,064 of record NZ_JANKBI010000005.1, on the reverse strand, counting down.
AAACAGCCGGGAGAAGGCACAGGATTTTTTGGAGCTGATTGACGGTCAGGTAGAAAAGCTTGACTTTCTCATCAGGTCAATGGTGAAGATGTCCCGGCTGGAGACGGGAGTTCTGAAGATAGTAAAGACTCCGGCACCTGTTTTCGAGACAATCGGGAATGCGCTGGCGGCTATTCGGGCCAAGGCGGAACTGAAAGGAATACAGGTATTTGTGGATTGTCCGGAGAAGCTGACTGTGAACCATGACAGGAAGTGGACAGAGGAGGCCGTCTATAATATTCTGGATAATGCAGTCAAATACACCGAAACAGGAGGAAAAATAAGTATATCTGTGGTTCAGCAGGAAATATTTGTAAAGATCAGTATAAAAGATACAGGTAAGGGAATTGCTGAGGAGAATCTGGGGAGGGTATTCAGGCGTTTTTACAGGGAGGAGGATGTCCATGACCAGGAGGGAGTGGGAATAGGTCTTTATCTGTCCAGAGAGATCATTACAATGCAGCAGGGATATATAGAAGTTAAATCTCAGAAGGGGAAGGGATCGGTATTTCAGATCTACCTGCCCAGATAAAGGCTGCAGCGGATTGCAGAAGAATTAGTCACAATTTTGTGAAGATTGGAAACTGAGACAGGTCTGTGATTTTTGTATAATAAAGTAAAAGTGTAAACAGGAATAAGGAAACAAGGTGAGACGGCTGATCTGCGGTCCGGAGATATTATCAGGCAGGGCAGTTTGTCCCCCGGATGGGAGGAAATATGAAGAAGAGATGTTTTCCGGCACTTTTGACTTTGATATGCATTTTTGTATTGGCGGTATCGTGCAGGCAGGCAAGGGAACCAGGGGAAGAGCCCGTCACAGAGATGGAGGCGGAGGAAGAGATACGAAACAGCTATAGCCGTCAGCAGATTGGGGGATAAAATGAAAGAGATTGTAAAAACAACAGGACTGAAGAAATATTATAAAATGGAAAAGCATATAGTGAAGGCTTTGGACGGTGTGGATTTTCTGGTTAAGGAGGGGGAATTCACGGCAATCATAGGTAAGTCAGGCAGCGGTAAATCTACCCTCTTACACATGCTGGGCGGACTGGATACCCCCACGGACGGGGAAGTTGTCGTAGATGGCAGGAACCTGGGAAGAATGAAAAAGGAACAGTTAACTATTTTCAGGAGAAGGAAGATTGGATTTGTATTTCAAAGTTATAATTTGATTCCGGACCTGAATGTGTATGAGAATATTGTGCTTCCCATTGAACTGGATGGGGGATATGTGGATGAGGATTATATTGAGGGATTGATAGATATGCTTCAGCTGTCAGACAAGAAGGAGGCGATGCCAAATACACTATCTGGCGGGCAGCAGCAGCGTGTGGCCATTGCAAGGGCACTGTCTGCAAAACCGGCGATCGTGCTGGCAGATGAACCGACGGGAAACCTGGACTGCGCTTCCAGCCACGATGTACTGGGGCTTCTCATATCTACAGCCAAAAGGTTCAGGCAGACACTTGTAGTGATCACACACGATGAAGATATTGCACAGCTCTCAGACAGGATCGTCCGTATCGAGGATGGGCGGATCGCTGAAGGGAGATGAGTCTGTGCTGACAAATAATAATAAGAGAATTATTTCAAGGATGGCCCGGAATTCACTTTCAGGAAACAGGAGAAAAAATGCGTTTATCATTATTGCGGTAGTACTCTCAGCATTTATGGTCTCTGCGGTGCTGACACTGGGAGCTTCTTATTACCAGGCCAGCCGGGTCCAGAATATACGCCAGTATGGTGCAAAGCATGATGCGGTAGTAATGGGAGGAGTCAGTGAGAAGCAGATCCGATCATGCAGAGAAGACAGGGAGATAGAGTATGTGGGGCTGAAGGCAAAGTGCGGAAAGGTCCAAAGCAATGGGAGGGATGACACCCTTCATACACAATTTATCTGGTGTAATGATGTATTCTGGGAAAAGCAGAAGAAGCCTGCACTTCAGTATGTTACAGGATCTTATCCCCAAAAAGAAGATGAACTGATGATATCAGAGGCGGCCCTTAAAGAATGCGGAGAAGAGGGGATGAAGATAGGCTCTTCCCTGGAACTTGTTTTTGAAGATGAGACCGGGCTCCACAGGAATACATTTACCATAAGCGGCATTTTTCAGGATTATTATCAGGACAAAGAGGCATATGTCTCGGAAGCCTTTTTTAAGAAAAGCGGATCCAGCCTTTCAGATGTCTTGTCAGGCAGTATGTATCTGGGATTCCGGGACTGGATATGGTCAGAGAAGAAACAGGAGAAATTTGAAGAAGCTCTTCAGCTGGGAAAGCAGCAGGCTTTTTTTATTACTGACGGAGCGGGGGGACAGCTGCAGGTACTCACAGGGATGGGAGGAATTGTCCTGATTACCCTCTGCAGTGCGTATCTTCTGATCTATAATATACTTTATCTGTCTGTCACCAGCCACGTGAGGTACTATGGGCTTCTTCAGACGGTTGGTATGACTGAGAGGCAGATCCGCTCTTTTTTGTTCCGTCAGATGTACTATATGGGCAGTGTGGGAATCACAGCCGGGCTGCTGCTGGGAGGGAGCATTTCAATGGCTCTGCTCCCTGAACTTCTCAGAGGGCTTGGCATAAAAAACGAAGGTGTGATTGAAGTACGTTTCCGTCCATGGATCTATGTGCTGGCGGCAATACTTGTAGGGATCACAATCTATATGGGCAGCCGGAAGCCAGCGAAGATAGCCGGAAGTGTTTCACCTATTGAAGCATCCAGATTTGCAGGCGGACATGCAGGTAAGAAACATAAGAGAATCAGAAAAGGCTGTCCTGTCTTTAATATTGCATGCAGGAATCTGCAAAGGGAAAAGAAGAGGACAGCGGTTGTTGTCCTTTCCATGGGACTCTCCGCATCTTTGTTTTTATGTATTATGACACTTATCCAGAGCCAGGAAGCGCGTACATTATTTCCATTTTATCTGGATTCGGATCTGGTAATAGAAAATGATACCTTTACAAAATTTAACCGCTCCGAATATAAGCAGATATTTGAACAGGAATTTGTGGACAGACTGGAACAGATTGAGGGAGTGGAATCTGTGCATGTAACGTATGCAGCAGACATTATAGTACCGTGGAAAGAGGGACTGCCGGATGATTGGATGAGAGAATTTTATGCCACGTCCATGGCTGTACCATATGATCCAGAAGAGTACAGGGATAATCCGGAAAAGTTTTATTCTGTGATGGCGGGTATTGATAATGAAGAGTTTGAAAAAATAAATGCAGGGCTGGAAAACCCTATGGGTCCGCAGAAGTTTTACAATGGGGAATGCTGTCTGATATACAGAAGTATGCTTGATTTGTCTGATGACTTTCTGGTTGGGCAGAAGCTGCAGTTTTATCCCCAGAAAAATGGGGAAGGCTTCATGCAGGAGATAGAAATAGCAGCTGTGACAGATAGTATGGATATATTGAGATTTACAGGCTATGGACCAAATATCATTGTAAGCAGCGGATGGCTCAATAAGATCATGACAGATGCTTACAGGCAGAGGATAGCCCTGCACTACAGGGAAAGGTACGATGAAAATACAGAGCAGCAGATAAGAGAAGTTGTGCAAAACGATTCATGTGCTGTTGATTCCAGCATAGAATCAAGGATTCAGATAAGAGAGAATCTAAGGAATACTCAGGGCAATATCATGATATTCGGTGTTGGTATTGCTGTTCTGGTAGGATTTATCGGGCTGATGAATTATATTAATGCGACGATCAGTAATTTGAGGAACAGGCTGAAGGAATTGTCTGTGCTTGAAAGTATCGGCATGACAGGCAGACAGACCAGCAGGATGCTGTTCTGCGAAGGCTTGCTGTATGCGGGCCTGACAATCCTGTTTACCGTCTCTGCCGGGCTGGGGACCACTTATATGATTTTCCAGTTTATGAATACCATGCATGCTCCATTCACGGTTCCTCTGAATCCGGTCATAATCAGTATCCTGCTGATCACTGCTGTCTGTACCGGGATTCCTATGGCGGCATATCAGGTGCTGGTTAAAAAGGCCAGCGTTATTGAGAGAATCAGAGATTCATAAACCGCTCCATGAAAATTACATAAAGGTATGGTATAATTCTTTGTAACTATTCAGCAGGTCTGTGCATTTACTCCACAGACAATGGAGGGAAACGATGCTGCAAATATTAGTGATCGAGGATGATAAAGATATTCAGGAGGTTCTTAAAAATTACCTGACGGCAGAAGGATATAGTGTTTCGCTGGCTGGTGATGGTGTGGAGGGGATAGCTGCATTCCATATAGGAAATCCGGACCTGGTGCTCTTAGATATTATGATGCCCAAAATAGATGGTTTTGCAGTCTGTGAACTGCTCCGCAGAGAGTCTGACGTGCCTATTATCATGGTGACGGCCAGGGACAGCATGGAGGACCAGGTAAGGGGGCTGAAGCTTCTTGCGGATGATTATATCTCCAAGCCTTTTGATATGCCTGTGCTGATGTGCAGGATCGCTGCAGTCCTCAGAAGGGCAGGGAAAGGCCAGGCGGCCGGGCGCCTCAGGCATGGAATTTTGGAAATGGATCTGGAGGGATACCATGTGTATGAGGAGGGGAGGGAGATAGAGGTTACGCAGAAAGAATTTGAGCTGCTGAGGACATTTTTGGCAAACAAAGGAAGAGTATTTACCAGGCAGCAGCTTCTGGACGAAGTCTGGGGGATGGATTATTTCGGGGATGAGCGCATTGTAGATACACATATTAAGAACCTGAGGAAAAAGATGGACAGTGATTATATACAGACAGTCAGAGGGGTGGGATACAGAGTTGAAAAAAAATGTCAGAAGTAGTCTTTCAGTAAAGATATTCCTGCTCACATGCCTGCTGCTCTGTCTTATAAGCGGAATCACTTATCTGTGCATTGCAAGGATGATGCCTGCAGTGTACACGAACCAGCTGGAAGAGAAACTGGGACAGGCGGCTGAGGATCTGAAAAAAGAATTAGAAAGACATGATTCTGTCGAAAATGCTGTCAGTGTGCTGGATTATTTCGAGGCGGACCACCAGGCTTCTGTAATCATTTTAGATGAGGAAGGCAATGAGGTCTATCCTGCCAGGGAGACGGCAGTATATGAAGAATCGGTCAGTAAGGATCTCGTCAGTGATATGGATATGGCTGGCGTGGGAATTACTGATGAGCAGGCCGCAGAGGAAGCGCATGACAGCAGTGCGGCATCCGCTGAACAGGTGCAGAATGCCGCAGAGGAAGTACATGATGTCAGTGCGGCATCCGCTGAACAGATGCAGGTTACAGCAGAAGCATCCGATATATATACAGTGGAGGGCGCAGGCACAAAGAGCTACAGTATAAAGGTAGGGGATGCTGCTTATACAATGCTGGTCAGGGGGACTTTGCAGCAGGTTAGCCAGGCAGTGGAAGTTCTAAAAAGTATTCTTCCATATATCATAGCAGTTATAGCGGCAGCTTCTTTCATTTGTGCTTTAGGGGCAGCATTTTATCTGGCTGCGCCCATCAGGAGGATCAGCAGCATATCACAGGATATGGCAGAATTGCGGTTTGACAGGAAATGCAGCGAGAAACGGCGGGATGAGGTCGGTATTCTGGCCAGGAACCTGAATGCCTTATCAGAAAAGCTTTCCGTGACCCTTAAGAATCTGCAGGAGGCTAACCGGCAGCTAAAAAGTGATATGGAAAAGGAAAGAGAGCAGGAGCAGAAAAGGACAGCTTTTTTTGCTGCTGTCTCTCATGAACTGAAGACACCTGTTACCATATTGAAAGGGCATATTGGCGGCATGCTTAAGAGGGTGGACGGATATCAGGACAGAGATTATTATCTGGAGCGTTCCTATGAGGTCACTGACAGTATGGAAGGGATGGTGCAGGAAATACTGACCATATCCAGGATGGATGCCCAGGAAGGAATCACAAAGAAAGAAAAACTGGACCTGTCAGAGATCATCAGACGGCAGTTTGCCCAGATGGTTGAGCTGATGGAGCAGAAGGGCCTGGACTGGAACGTGGAGATTCCGGAGCATATATACTGTATGGCGGATGAATCTATGATGAATAAGGTGTTCCGGAACCTTATTATGAATGCAGTGCGTTATTCACCGGAAGGGGAAAGGATAACGGTCCGTGCCCGGGAAAATGAAGGGGAGATATTCTGCGGGGTAGAAAATACAGGAATACATATTCCTGAAGAAGCGCTCCCCAGGCTCTTTGATGCTTTTTACCGGGTGGACGACTCCAGAAACCGCAGCATGGGAGGCAGCGGGCTGGGATTGTACATAGTCAAAATGGCGCTGGAATACCATCAGGCTCAGTTTGGCGCCTGCAATACAGATCAGGGGGTAAGTTTTTACTTCTCCATGAAAAACACATAAAACTGCCAAAAGGAATACAAATATCCCTGTTATGATACATCTGTAATCAATCAAAAGGAAGATATCCGCCGGATTGAGAGCGGATGAGAAAAGAAAGGGGTATATTATGAAATCTAAGTATTTAGTATGTATGGCAGCAATGGGGCTTTTTGCCTGTACGAGTCTTACCGCTCAGGCGAAGACTCTGGGAGTTGATGAGGGTGATGGGGGTATCAGATATTATACAGATGGAGGGGCAGCTTATTCTGTGGACCTTGATTCAATGACTGATGAGGAAAGAGAAAAATGGGAGGCAGCCGACAGGGAGAGAAAGAGAGAAAGCCTGGCATATCTGGAAAAATACGGGGTAACGTATGATGCAGATACAGACAATATCCTTTATAAGGGAAAAGTGGTAAGGTGGCTTCTGGATGAACAGTATGAGAATACGTATATCACATTTTTTTCCAGCAAGGGAGAAATCGACCTGTATACAGTCCGGGATGAAAACAGTAAGCTGACAGGAGTCAGGAAAGCAACCAAAGAAGAATATGATAAGCAGACGGAAATTCAGGAGATAAATGAAAAAGGCAGTGAAGAGGCATATTTTATAGAAAGTTCAGATTCATCTTACTGTATAGGTGAGGGTGAAGCCATGGAGGGAATGATTACAGAAGAGGCGGTCACCACAGCAGTGGCTGACGGGAGCGGTGTATTGACAGAAGAGGAAAAAAAGGCAGAGAAGAAAAAACGCCGGGAATACGAGGAGGCAGGCATTGGCGTAAATAAGAATGGATGCTGGACCTGGGAAGGAAATATGATTTTCATGTTGATGGATGATGACGGCAGTATGTATCAGAATGGACTTGAAAAAGCAAAAGAAGCCCGGATTTATATATATGTATCCAGAGATGATGAGGGGAATATAATAAAAGCTGAAAAAATTACGCCCAAAGAAATGCTGCAGAAGAAGGCAGATGAAGAGTAAGGCGGTACACAGGAGGTAAGAAGATGCATTTTGAGCCGAAAGCAGTCACACTGAAGGATGGAAGGACACTTGTACTGAAGAACCAGGAGCCGGAAAATGCTCTGGAAATGCTGGAATATATGAGACAGACATCTGCGGAGACTGAAAATATGGTCAGGTATCCTGAAGAAGTGGAGATCAGTGAGGAGGAGATACAGCGGAAAAAGGAAATGCTCAAAGAGAACCAGGAGGATAAGAGGAGTCTGATGCTTGGAGCATTTCTGGATGGAAAGCTGGTGGGCAATGCAGGTATTCAGAGTGCAGGTGAACGGTTCAAAATGAAACACAGAGCCAGTTTTGGCATAGCGATCATAAAAGAAGCCTGGGGGCTGGGAATCGGCGGCATGCTTTTAGATATACTCCTTGAGGAGGCGCCGGGCATGGGCTATGAGATGGTTGAACTGGGGGTATGCGAGGGGAATGAGAGAGGGATATCCCTCTACAATAAAAAAGGATTTATCCAGTGCGGCAGGATACCAAAGGCTTTCAAGCTGAAAGACGGTACTTACCGTGATGAGATACTCATGTACAGAATGGTGAAGAAGACTATGGAATAATGGAGGGGCCATGCGGCGGCAGATCTGACTGTTTCCGCGTGGCCCTTGCTGCGTATTTAAAATAAGGAATCTTCCGGCCAAACGGCTTTTTGCCTGGTTCTCTTCAGCCGGACTCCCTTCAGCCAGGCCCCGGCTGCCAGCTGATGGCCCAATGGAGTCAGGTGGACGCCGTCCACGGTGATTTTGCTGTATCCCTGTTCCCGGGCCGCACCATTTAACAGATCCTGCAGGTAAATGAAGGGAAGATGGTATTTGTCTGTCAGCTCTTTTATGCAGAGATTAATTTCATTCACAAGAGGGAGCCAGTTTAAATATTCCTGCGGGTAAGGGAACAGAAAAGGTCCCATACAGACGATCTTGGCTGAGGTATTTGCCTGGATGGACAGCAGAAGCTGTTCATAATAAGCTGTAAAGCCGTAATCCTTCAGGCTAAGTCCTGTGTTCATACAGATGGAGGCATCGTTGATCCCGGCCAGAATGCTGACCATATCAGGCCGGCATGAAAAACAGTCCTGAGAAAGATTGTGTATGATCCGCGGCAGGGTAAAGCCGTCATGGCCTTTATTTATGATTCGGAAGTTTTGGGCTGAGTCCTTCAGCCTGTCAGCCAGAACCGATACATAGCCGTCTCCAAGTCCGTCAGCCCGGCCAGAGAACAGACGTCCGGCGTCTGTGATGCTGTCGCCCAGAAAAAGAAGAGTTTTCATAATATCCTCCGTTTTAAAGCTTGTCTGAATAATACTTTCCGTGAGATATACCGCAAAGTGAGGCGTGCAGACTGAGGGAATGAATTTTCAAACAGGCTCTTTTTTTATTTATAATACGATATTTTTATCTTAACATCTAGTGAACGAGAAGTAAATCAGTAAAAGCGTGTACGCTGGTTACTTCAAACACACTCTAAGACCATCTTTATGCCCCGGGCATCTTTTTTACACAATCTTCATATCTGCATAATTATAATATAGATATTAATTCAGTTATTTGCCCCAAGCAGGATACACGTTTCGCAGCAAGAATGCCCAGGCATTCCTGGAAAACAGGTTCAGGGCAGAAAATAGATTATCAGGAGGTCTTATTTATTATGAAAAGGATTATATTTGAAGGAGCAGGTACGGCAATCATCACCCCTATGAGGGAGGACGGTTCAATAAATTATGAGATGTTTGACAAGCTGCTCAAGAAGCAGGTCAGGGAAAAAGCAGACGCGGTTATTGTGGCTGGTACTACAGGGGAGGCTTCCACATTGACGGATGAGGAGCATATAGAACTGGTGCGGCATGCTGTTAAGACGGTCAGGGGCAGGCTCCCGGTCATTGCGGGAGCAGGGAGCAACAATACGGCACATGCAGTCTGGCTTTCCGGAGAATGTGAGAAGGCTGGCGCAGACGGTCTTCTACATGTAACACCATATTACAACAAGGCATCACAGAAGGGCCTGTTCCTGCATTTCTCAGAATGTGCAAAGGCCTCAAAGCTCCCTGTCATTCTTTATAATGTGCCGTCCAGAACAGGGGTCAATATTCTTCCAGACACTTATAAGAAGCTGAGTGAGATTGACAATATAGCAGCGGTAAAGGAAGCCAGCGGAAATTATCAGCAGATCACCGATATAGGCGCTCTTTGCGGTGACGATCTGACTGTTTATTCAGGAAATGACGACCAGGCAGCAGATATTTTGGCTCTTGGGGGAAAAGGAGTCATCTCTGTGCTGGGAAATATTCTTCCAGAGGCCGTCCATGATATCTGTATATCGTATATGAAGGGAGATGCTAAAAAAAGTGAAGATCTTCAGCTGAAATACCTTCCTTTAATGAAAGCGCTCTTCCTGGATGTGAATCCGATCCCGGTAAAACAGGCCATGCGTGTCATGGGATATGATGCAGGCCCTTGCAGGCTCCCCCTCTGTGATATGGAACAAGACACGGCTGAAAAAATGTATGAAGTTATGGCCGGGTACGGACTTATAGAGCGGTAAACGGACACAAAACAGTTTGCCTAAGCCTTTGAAAAATGGTATACTTTCACATACAAGCATAGTAAAGGAAAGTTGGTGGAAGAAATGTACCGAATTGCCATCTGTGACGATGATGAAGCTTTTTTGCATCACTTGGGCCGGGCAACAGAAGAAATCCTGACAGTCAGCGGTCTTGTGCGCGGCAGCGATTTTGGTATGGACCTGTTTAGTCAGGCTGCACAAGTACAGAGCAGGGTTCTGGAGGACAAAGATTCCTACAGCCTCCTGCTGCTGGATATAGAGATTTCCAGGGAAAATGGAATGGAGCTGGCACGGACGCTCCGGGAACAGCAGGTTAAATGCAGTATCATCTTTATAACATCCCATCGGGATTATGTATTCGACTGTTTTGATACCCGTCCCTTATGGTACCTTCTCAAGCCTGTGGATTTAGAAAAATATAAAGAGATCCTCTTATCAGATTACCGCAGGAATTATGCCGGCGCACGGCTGGCTCTAAAAGTAGGCGGAAGGCAGCTTGCCATCCTGTATCAGGATATTTACGCGCTGGAATCCACCCAGCACCATGCAAGGATCTGGCTTGCAGACAGTTATCAGGACTGGAACGGCGCCTTGTCCGCTTTGAAGCCCCAGCTTCCGCCAGTCAGTTTCTGCCAGTCCCACAACAGTTATCTGGTGAATCTCAGTCACGTCAATGAGATTCAGCGCACGGACGTGCTAATGGACAACGGAAAAAAATTTCCCATCAGCCGCCGCTATCATGACCAGGTCCTGGAGAGATATTTTGCCTATCTAAAGTTATAACAAAGGTATAAAAAACGCTGTTTTCCGAGAAATTGGAATTGACAGCGTTTTTAATTTACTCTTTTTCTCCAGGAATGAGCAGTGCAGTGCGAACCATAACCGTATCCCCCTCCTGCCTGACCTGCAGTATACTTTTGTATTTTTTCGCAATTTCCGACATAGCTTTCATGCCATAGCCGTGTCCCGGACCTTTCATACTGATAAACAGCCCTGTTTCTGCGTCCACCAAAACGGCTCTCTCACAGTAATTGATGGTCTCAATAAAAAGATAGCGCCCACGCACGTGCATTGTCAATTCGATGGTGCGCTTCTTCTCCTCTGAGAGAGAGGATACCGCTTCGATGGCATTGTCCAGCATGTTCATTACGAGGATGCAAAGGTCGCTGTCTGTCACCGGGAGATCGGCAGGCACCTCCACATGATACTCCATCTGAATCCGCTCTCTTTTTGCACTGGCCAGTGAGCGTGTCACCAGAGCATTGACGAGGGGGTGCTGGCATACCTGCAGAGGCAGAATGTCTTCTGTCTCCTCCGCCAGTTCTTTCAGGTAGCTTTCCAGACGTTTGTTTTCTCCCTGCTGACTTAGATCCAGCATGGCGTGCAGGTGACGCAGCATGTCATGGCGCATGGCAGATATTTCTGTACTGCTTTCCTGGATACTTCTGATATTCTCTTTCACCAGCTCATTTCTTGCTGTCATCACAGAAAGGGCGCTTTGCGTATCGGCGGCTTTTTTCACAGTCAGCAGGAAACTGATCCCGCCGGCGAGGAACAAAAGGATTCCGCCGCTGTACAGAAATGCTTCGTATAAGAAATAACCCGGCATTCGCAGGATACTGGTCAGGATGGAAGCTTTTCCGGCCATTGCGCAGCCAAGAGCGTCCAGGAGAATGACAGCTGTGACAGCAAGGAAAGCAGGAGTAAACAGGCGGTAAACGGTATTTCTGTCCTTCCATTCCAGCACAACGAAAACCCCCAGCGCCAGAAGAGGAATATAAAGAACGGCATCATAAGAATATGAGGAAACAGCCGTGAATACCGGAATCCTTCCCATGATATGCAGCCCCACAGACAAAACAAGTGGAATAAGCAAAAAAGGCGCATACCATTTCTTCCAACGCTTCATCTGTGTGAGCAGATACAGCAGAGGCAGACCATAGGCCAGGGGAACCAGCAGTTCTGAGGTGATGAAATCCAGGGCAAAATGAGAGCTGAACCGGAATTCAAAATCGAGCAGGATACGCAGTGCCTGTATGAGTGCTGCCAGCGTCAGCAGCAGGATGGAAAAGGACTTTCTGTCATAGTAGAGATTATAGAAAAATAATCCCAGCAGCAGGACAGCAGCCGTCATGCATACAGCGGCAGGTATGGAAATACGGTTGGCGTCACTGACCAGCAGCTGTGTCTGGACTGCTTCACTGGACAGGCGGATCATCGGTGTGCTGTGTTCCTTTATAGCTGTATTGGCGGCGGCCGCGATGGTCAGAGTCTTTCCGCCATAGCCTGGCGGCAGTGACAGGCGCACATATTCCCCCATACCCTGAATGCCTTGATACTCCTCAGAGAATTCCACATGACCGATCCGGTTATCCAGCGCCGGATTGGCTGTGTATAGCAGCGCGCCGTCCAGAAAAACGCTCTCCTGCCAGGCCATGCCATCCAGCTCCAGAATGGTATACCCGCCATCCTCCAGTTCCTGATCCAGTGTTCGGGAAAGATAGATAGTTTCGCCAGAATTTTCGGACAGTTCCTCTACAGTGATATTCTTTTTGACCCCGTCCTCCAGTCTGTAGATTTCCCATCCATTATTGTCTGTAAATACCGGAGTCAAAAATAATCTTTCCGCGTCAGTATACATATAGGAATAGAGGAAAGAGGCAGCCAGCAGTATGATTACAGCATACAGAGGGAGCAGCCCCATATTCCATTTGGGTTTAATTGTTTTCAAAAAGGCACCTCCTTTGATACAAGGATAGCAGGAAAGGAGGTGCGAAATCAAGCCAAAATCTTACCAGTTAGGGGCATTTTTCGGCCAAACAGGAATATTTGTATATGTGCCGTCATGGTTTATGCATATAAGCCGTATCGGTAGCTTTGTGAATATTACTTTTTAAGCTGTAAGCCGTCTTTGAAGGCTTCGCCAACTCTTTCAGTCACCTTATAGTAACCATGCGTATATGGGTCAAAGGCAATAGCGTTTACTAAGGACATGTCAATCTTACCGTCAGCTATGACGCTTTCATCTGCTGTCACATTTACCACTTTACCGATGACGCCGCATCCGTATTTTCCGTTCTGATACTCAATAAATTCACATTCTAAGCAGAGTGGGAATTCATTGATAACCGGAGCGTCCAGTATCTCGGATCTGCTTGCTGTAAGACCGCTGTTTTCAAATTTTTTTAAAACTCTGTTCCCTGACTCAACTCCAAAATAATCTGCCTCTACCACATGGGCAGCGTCGGCAATGCTTACTGTAAATGCACCTCTTGCTTTGATGTTTTTTACTGTTTTATGTGTCTCTGTCAAATTTAGAACCACATTGCCTCTTTCCTGCATCGTGCCCCATGCAGCATTCATGACATTAACACTGCCGTCTTCATTGTAAGTTGCCACCATTAAAACAGGCATTGGAAAAATACCTTCTGTTATCTTAAGCTTTTTTCTCATTACGATTACCTCATTTCTTATATAGGATTGACAAATATTGTGTTCTTATATATGATTGTATCATGCAGCAGAAAAAGTACAAGTACCATCTTTAAAGTTAGGTACTATCAAAAAGGAAAGTATAAAATGATAAAGAAATATATAGAGAATGCAAATTTTGAAGATACAGGATTCAGTTATACGCTGTCGCTTATATCTGGAAAGTACAAGATGGTTATCCTTTACTGTCTGATGGAGTTTGAAATTGTGAGGTTCAATGAATTAAAACGATATTTGAAAAATGTGACGGATAAAACACTTAGCAATCATTTGAAAGAGCTTGAATCAGACAGGCTCATTATCAGAAAAGAATATCCTCAGATACCGCCAAAGGTTGAGTACAGTCTGAGTGACAGAGGAAGATCTCTGATGGATGTGTTAGACCAACTATGTATTTGGGGTGAGAAGAACAGAGAATAGCATTATCGTTTATGATAAGGTGTTTGTAGCCGTATTAGTACATTTCAGGTTGGCAGAAAGAAAATAAGAATTTGAGGAGGAATAAAATGAAAGAAAAAAACATAAAAGTCTTAATCAATGGAAAGCGGTTCAGCCAGCAAGATATGAATGTTTGGAAAAAATCCAGATTAAAAAAAGCATACAGAACTTTACATATAAAAATTCCACAAAATGTAACGTTATCAGAGATGAACAGGAGATTAACAAAGATAAAAGTTCAATTTTCTGATGATGAAATCAGGAGGATTCTGAGAAAGAAACTATTTTTAAGCAGATATGTGATGAAAATTGCATGTATACTTTCTGGAAAAAAACGGCGTGCATCCAGGACAACAATACTGGCAAAGGGAATAACCGCTGATAAATTTAGTCAAATGCTGGATTCCTTAATGGTAGAAGCCACAAATGAAAATCGGAAAGTGAATTTATCAGTCTATCCTGAACACTATGTCTTAACACCTGATAAAAATGGAGTTTTAGAGGTTATTGAAACAACCGGGAATGCACCAATACCAGTACAATTTTTTATTACATTTGGTGATGAAAATGGAATAATAGAGCCTAAAAACCCTCAATTTAAATACCAGTCAGCGGGTGTGGCAAAATTAAAAGACGGAACGGTTATTGGCGGTGTAAGACATCAATTCAGAAACACGTCTGACGGAATGGAATGCAGGTTAGTAGTTGAATTTCCTGTATTGTGTCCTAAAACAATAGTCAAAGCTCATCAAAAACATTTAGCTGTTGAATTTACAAACTGGCTAATATGGATTATTGAAAATTAAAAGAAAATTTGAGGTGATGTAATTTGGATAATAAGCATAAAAATGAGAATGAACAAGAGAACTCCCTGACAGTTGCATCTATTATTGCCCGGGGGTCAACTTGTGCTTGTATAGGATATGCAGTTGGATGGTGGTTAACAGATGATACTCTAAAAAGTCTGACTGGACTGGTTGTTGGATTTATAATTGGTATTTTTTTAAAGAAAATAATGAAGTAGATCAACGAGGAAACCATATCCGTGTCCGAACCTTTTGAAAATACAGGACAGTCAAATAAAATTGAAAACGAATTAAATAATTGGATAGGCTGCAGATGAAATAATTGAATTTGTCCAAAGATATTGCATAAGTAACAGAGGCATGACTTGAACTGGGAGTCATGCCTTTTATTACCGCGAACAAACCATTAAATTAAATATATAATAACAGATGCAATAGTACTTGTAAGTCCCACAGCTGCCTCATAAGGAATCAGTTTCATGCGTTCTTTGATATTCATGAACACAGAGCCGCCAGTGGCATGGAAAAATGAACCATGAGGCAGGGAGTCAATAACAGTAGCGCCTGCATGAATCATTGCAGCGGCTGAAATACCGGGAACCCCAGCTTCTAATAATGTTCCTGAGAATGTCTGAGATGCAATAGTTGCCCCGGCTGTAGTGGAAGCGGTTGCTCCGGCCATTAGGATCCCGGAGAGCGGTGCAAGAATAAATGCCGGCATATTCATTATCTCCAGCAATGTAATCATGTCATACTGAAGAGCTGATGTTTTAATAATGCCAGCTAATGTACCTGTTCCAATCAGGAGAATGGATACACCGATTACTTTACTAAGTCCAAATTCAGTATATGCGATAGTGTTTTTTGCATTGCCTGTGACAATAATACTGATAATGCCGCCCAGAGGAAGTGCAATTAGCGGGTCAATGCTGATGCCGGAGACGGGTCTTAAGGCTAAAAGAATGATCACTGCAAGAGGTCCGGCAATGGCAGCCATTAAATTTGGCAGATTTTTAGGAGCTGCTTCACCTGAACTTTCATAATTATCGGAAGCCTTTTTTGCCAGAAATCCAGAAAGCAAAATTGTTACAATCAGTGCAAAAAGAGCAGGAACTATATTTTTCATCATTAAGGCTGTAAGATCAATCCCAAATGCTTCAGAGGCAGCAATTGTATTAGGATTTGGAGAAATAATATTTCCGGCTTTACCGCCGCCTATCATTGCGAGTAAGATGCCGGCTTTGGAAAGATTGGCTTTCTTACCTATAGCTATAGCGATTGGCGCTACGGTAATAACAGAGATATCTACAAATACACCTACAGCACAGATAATCATTGTTGCAATAGATATTGCAGCTATTGCGCGTTTCTGCCCCAGTTTTACAACGATTGTGTCTGCTATTTTTTCAGCAGAGCCTGTTTTTATCAGGGCACCGGCTAAAATTCCGGAAGTCATAATCCGTAATACAGATGACATCATGCTTTGAGCGCCAGATACCATTGTATTTACAGTTGTAACTAAACCTCCGCCGCCAATGATGCCGCCAACCAGAGCCCCCAGAATTAAGCTATATGCAGGATGAATTTTTTTAATAATCAAAATGATTGCAATAACAAGTCCGATCAAAGCGCCTGCTGTTGAAAATGTATATTCCATTGTTTAAGCCCCCTATTGTAAAGTTTTAATCAGCCGAAAGACCTGCTCAACTGTTTTGGTCATATTACTTTTTGCAATATCATGGTCCATTGCATCTGGCAGTGAAACAACTCTTCTTAAAATTGGAAAAAATGCATCTATTCCAGCTTCGTTGCATACAACAGCATCTTCTGTTACACATCCAGAGAACGCAATTACTTTTTTATTATATTTCTTTGCAATATTTGCAACACCGATAGGTGCTTTGCCCATTACTGTTTGTGAGTCGAGACGTCCTTCGCCGGTAATAACAATATCAGCTTCTTTTATGTATTCCTCCAGATTTGTTTCTTCTAATACAATTTTGATCCCTGATTCCAGCACTGCATTTGTGAAGGTAAGAAATGCGAATCCAAGACCGCCGGCAGCACCTGTTCCGGCATGATTCATATTTGCAGTTGGATATTTTTCCCGGGCTAATGCTGCATAATAGCGAAGCCATTTGTCCATCTGCATGATCATCGATGGGGTAGCTCCCTTTTGTGGACCAAATATAGCGCTGCATCCCTGCTCTCCGCAAAGTGTATTTGTTACATCACAAGCGATTCGAAATGTACATTCTTTTAATTCTGGAATAACGTATTCGTCTGTAATTTTGTCAAGACTCTCAATCCCCCCGGCACCATAGGGAATCTGCCTGCCATCTTTATCTAAAAAACCAAAACCTAAAGCCTGCAGCATTCCAATCCCCCCATCATTAGTGGCGCTGCCGCCGATCCCGATGATAAAATGATGACATCCGTTTCTTATAGCATCAACAATCAATTCTCCAACTCCATATGTAGTTGTTACGAGAGGATTCCTTTCACTTTCTTCAACTAAAGTAATTCCGGCAGCGGCAGACATTTCTATGACAGCTGTCCTTTTTTGGCCGGATGAAACTTTGTCCATGATGCCATATACAGCATCTACAGGTTTTCCAAGAGGTCCTGTTACAGAGACGTGTTTTAAAGTTCCATTCATTCCGAGAGTAAGTGCTTCAACAGTTCCCTCTCCACCGTCCGCCAGAGGTCTGACAATTACGTTTGCATCTTCAAAAACTTTTTTAATGCCATCTGAAATAGCATTACCTGCTTCAAGGGATGTCAGGCTTCCTTTTAACGAATCAATTGCGATCACTACATCCATATTAAATTCCTCCTCAAAGATTATTTCCAGTGTGACTGTCCGCTTCATGTCCAGTAACTTATTTCTCGCCTTTGTTAGAATAATAATACTGGACTTTATGAAATTGTGATATATTATAAATAACAATATTAATTGAAAAAACAAATGAAAATATAGTATAAAGAATAAAGGAGAGCATTTTATGTCAGTATACTTATCGAAGCGCACAGCACAGAAAATTGTTGATACGGTAAAAGATGTTTGTGGATATGACATTAATTTTATCAATCCCAAGGGCATCATTTTTGCCAGTACTGACTTTTCCAGAATCGGTGATTTTCATGAAATAGGGAAAAGGGTAATTGAAAAACAGGAAACCATAGAGGTAACATCGGATGACAGTTTTTATGGAACTCACAAAGGGGTAAACATTCCATTTATATATAACAGAGAGCTGATAGCTGCTATTGGAATAAGCGGCGAACCGGGTGAAGTCAGGCAATATGCCATGTTAGCGCAAAAGATAACATCATTGATCTTAAGGGAACAGGAAATTGATTCTTTTAACTATGGAAAGAAGAATCAAATGAATTATTTGATTCGTACCTTAACAGAAGGAAATGATATTGATTTTGAATTGGCAAAGGACTTATTGAGTGATTTAGGACAAAGCGTTGAGGATATCTATAGAGTAGTGCTGGTGGAATTAAATTCTCATTATAACCCAAGTAATCTTTCTATGATAGAAAATCAGATATATCGTGCATTTGAGGTAATTAAAAATCCAATCTACACTTTTCAATATCCAAACCAATATATTCTGCTTATGCCTGAAAACCAATATCATAAATGGGAGTATGTTTTTAAAAATCTGTCAGAAAAGTACGGACAGATTCTTTCAGTTGGTGTTGGAAGCTGTAATTCACTTTGGAAACAGAATATTTCATTTCAATCAGCCTGTACAGCTATAGCAAGCTTAACAGAGGAAAGTTCGTTTGCATGTTTCGATGAACTGGAATTAGAGATTATCCTTGGGTGTGTGAATGGGGCTGCCAGGGAAGAATATCTTCAGAAAATGATCGGAAAATTTGGCAAAGAAGAGATCGCTCTTTTGAAAACATATTTTGACGAAAATATGTCATTAAAGGATACAGCTGAGAAGTTATTTATTCATAAAAATACCTTACAGTATAAACTTAAACGTATTTATGATATTTCGGGATTTGATCCCCGGTGTTTTCGGGACGCAGTGAAATTGTACCTTGCGGTTAGATTAGCTTAGAGATTATATTCATGTGAAGTAAGATAATTTTGATAAGGCTGTTCCTCCTCACAGATTACAGTCCCTTTTATAAAGAGTATTTGAGATAAACATATCCTGCGGGTGTTACCGGTTAGTGCATTCAATACTGTTTTTATTTTATATTTATGATATAATTGATGAAACTGTAATCTGTAAATAAGACGAAGCCATTGAACGGAAAAATTGTAAAGATGGGCATAAGTGACACCTATGAAGAAAGAATGGTCTGAAATAAATAAAACTGTACAGGCACAAATCAAAAAGATAGATACTTACACAGATGGCATTGCTGCATTGTTTGATCTGCGTAATAGACTGATGAATACACTTACATCACTAAAGGACGAATTAAGCAGAGAAGATTTTAATGCAATGCCGTTTATAAATGCCGATGGTTATCATAGTAAGAGTATTGCGTATTCTATATGGCATATTTTTCGCATAGAGGATATTGTTGCACACACATTGATAAATGGTGATGAGCAGGTTTTCTTTTCAGGGAATTATGGTGAGCGGATAAATGCGCCAATTGCCACAACAGGAAATGAACTCGTAAAATATCAGATAGCAGAATTTTCAGAAAAATTAAATTTGAGTGAGCTTTACTCCTATATTTTTGAGGTTAAAGAGAGTACTGAAAAATTAATCAAAAATTTATCTTATACAGATATGAAAAGTAAAATTTCAGAGGGCAGAAAAGACGATTTAAAATTCTTAAATGTTGTAAGTACAGATGAAAGAGCAGTATGGCTTATTGATTATTGGTGCGGAAAAGATATAAAAGGGTTAATTCAGATGCCTTTTTCAAGACACTGGATTATGCACATTGAAGCAAGTTTGCGTATTAAAAATAAAATATGCTCAAGCTGACAGCTCACATTTTGGCCATTTCATATTGAAAAAGTAATGATAAATTCAGGAGGGAGGGATGGGAATATGAATAAACCAAGATACATGGAGGAATTGATGAAAATCATTTTTTTATGGCTGGGTATCGCTTTTGTTTTTATGGGAATCCTATGTTTTTTAGGTATATTAAAACCTAATGCAAGCTCAATGGTCCAGGAGCCTACTATGCTTGGAATCATTTTTTCTTTGTTGGGCATAGTTTTTATTGTTGTACAAACCATCTTTAAAATACTTGCCGCTAACAAAAACAAGCTTTATTCCGAATTGCTTTCCAGCGGAACTAGAATTAATGGAATAGTGGAAAAAGTATATTTGCAAAAATATATGCAGTATGGGGATAAACATCCATATAGGATTCTTTATACCTATACTTACCAAGGTGAAGTACATCATCATAAAAGTTATTTTTTATGGGATAAACCAAATTTTGCGCCAGGGGATTCAATTGAGGTGTATATAAATGATCTTGGTAAATCAACTGTTGTGTTATAGATAAGCTAATGGCTGCCCAGCAGTCTGGAAATTTGAATTTAAGAGAGTCTAAATTTGCTTGGAGCATATAATTTGAAAACTTTGTTGTCAGGAGTAAGCCAAAATAAATATGTTTTACACTATTGCTTATAAATCGATATTTTTGAGGGGAAGGAAATGATACCAGAGTATAAAATATCTAATTATGACAAAATGAAAGACAGCATGGCAGATGTATTTTTACAGTATAATCAGGAAGAAATAATTTCCAAATTTTCATTAGAGTACGATAAAAAATATCTTTATGTTCTGTTTGTAGATAGAAAATACCGCATAAATCGAGAAACAGGGGCAGTCAGTTGGTCGGAAGAAATTTTTTCAAAACATTGGTGATTATTTTAATGGAAAAACAGAAGAGTTATCTTTCGCATGCGAGGCTCTTCATGGAAAAAGATTGGAAAAAGGAGATGTAGCTTATAAGCTCAATCTGTTTTCATTCCTTTCAATAATTCTGAGATTTTGGGAAGCAGATGAAGACTTTCCTCCCACTATGCAAATTTTGGTGGATAAAAATGTTGTCGATTATATGCATTACGAAACTTTGATGTTTGCAATTACTCATATGTTTGACCGTATTAAGAAAATATGTGCTGATGTAATAAATTAAGGTCAGGTTTGTACAATTAAAGAAATCACGCAGAGGAGAAAAAATGGAGATTAGAATAGAGCATGGTACTGACGCGGATTTGGATGTCATAGAGCAGCTGTACAATGACCTGCTTGACGTACTTGAAACAGGTATGAACTATCCCGGTTGGAAAAGAGGTATTTATCCAACCAGGAAGGATGCGTTAACTGGAATAGTCGAAAATAGCTTGTTCGTAGCACGAAGCGGTGACAGCATTGTGGGGGCTTTCATCCTGAACCATAAGCCCGAAAATGGCTATGACAATGCTAAGTGGCTGTATGGTGGTGATTACAGCTTAATATTGGTAGTACATACTCTCGTTGTCCATCCTGCCTTTATGAATAGGGGGATAGGGTTACAGCTACTGCGTTTTGCAGAAAAATGGGGGAAACAAAACGGTATGAAAGCAATTCGCTTGGATGTCTACGAAAACAATGTGCCTGCAATCGCATTATATGAACGCTGCGGCTATCAATATATTCAATCGATTGATTTGGGGTTTGGTCATTATGGATTGGATTTGTTTAAGCTATATGAAAAGCTTTTAAGTGATGTTGCAGATTAGAATTTATAATGATGGTAATTATATGAGGCATTTGGGATTTCATATATTGGACTCATATTTTTGCTCATGCTGTTGAATAGAAGCATGAAGCAGATAAACAAAAGGAGAGGATATAATGAGGAAAATAAAAGGAATGTGTTTTCTATGTATAAGTATTTTTATTATATTTGTAAGTACTGCCTTTAAGAATGCGGAAAAAACGCTGAATTTTACGAGTAAGGAAAATAAGAAACAGATATATGATGATATTGAGGCTGAAGATATTTGCCGTGTTAATCTGAGCGGGAATGCTAAATCCATTATCATAAGGCAAAGTGAAAATAAATATTTTGAATTTAATAATGCGGATTTGAATACGGATCATACATATGAAGTTCATTGTGAGGTGAGCGGTGATACACTGGATATTAACATTTTGATGGACAATCCAGAAGCGGATAATAATGTTCTTGGTTCTTTTGTCATTTACATTCCTCAGAAAGAATTTGAAAAAGTTGAAACAACAGGGGATTTTGGCCATATCTATTTTGAAACAATAAACTCGGATGTGTTAATACATGCAAATAAATCAGTAGTAATTCTTGACTTAGAGGCTGACCGGTTGGATCATAATATCACATTGGAGGATTCAGAATCAAATGCATTTCGAGGGGTCTCAATTTATTTGGATAAATTACCGGATAATGTCAGATTGGATTTAAATATAATTCAAAATGGTACCATAAATGCTCCGCAGAACATACTTAAACAGAACAGGTTTGAGTCAGGTTCAGGGAAACCTGTCATAAGTATCAATAATACAAAAGATATAAATATTTACGTAGAAGAATGAAATTGTCTGTTGAGTTGAAAAGTTAAAATTTGGTGTAAAGGGGAGGCAATGAAAAAGAAAAACGTAATAAAAGGCATTACTGCAGTGGTTATTATTAGGGGATAATATAAATATTTCAAAATGTAGATAGCAAGAAATTTTTATTTGAATCAGATAAAACTGAGAGAGAAAAATGGTTTTGTCAAAGTAATTACAGGAGTAAGAAGATGTGGAAAGTCATATCTTTTGTTCAAGCTTTTCAAAAAAGACTTGAGAGAGAGGAAAAAGGCTTCGCAAACAGCTGGAAGTTGATTTTATTGCGTATAAAGGAAATAACAAATATTATATTCAATCAGCGTTTTCTCTTCCTGATACAGATAAGAAAATGCAAGAGGAAAGACCATTACTTTCTATAGGCGATTCCTTCAAAAAAATAGTGATTGTTGGAAATCATATTAAACTGAAAAGAGATGAGGCAGGAATTACAACAATGGGAATCAGGCAGTTTTTTTGGGAACAAAACAGTCTGGATTTATAGAAATATAGAGTAACCACCGGCTATGATACCCTCAAGCAGGACGTCATAGCCGGTGGTTATTATTTTCATATAATTTTATAGCATGCTCACCCTTTTACAGCCCCGGCCATAATTCCATTCTGAAAACTTCTCTGGAAGATCACATAGACAATAACGATGGGGATGATCGAGATCATCATACCGGCCGCCAGCAGCTGGTAGTCAGTGGTGTGTGCGGACTGGAAAGCATATAAAGCATAAGGGATCGGATATTTATCCTGCTTGAAGATATAGATCATAGGTGCCAGAAGATTATTCCAGGATCCCATAGCAGTGATGACAACCAAAGAAGACCAGGCAGGATATGTATTAGGCAGGACTACCTTTGTCAGGACTTTTATCTCTGAGCATCCGTCCAGCCTTGCTGCCTCCAGCATAGAATCGGGAATAGATACGAAAAATGAACGCATCATCATGATCGCAAAGCCTTCCCCAGTACCAATAGACAGAAGGGAGATGCCAGTCAGCGTATTCAGCAGCCCCATAGACTTCAGCGTAAAATATAAAGGAAGCATTATAGTCTGAAAGGGTATCATCATTCCTATGAGCAATATGTAATAGATCAGATTTCTGCCAGGGTAACGGAACTTTGCGAAGGAGTAGCCTGCTAAAGTGGCTACTGCCAGAGTTCCGATAACTGTAAAGACCATCATATACAGGCTGTTTAAGAGGTAGTGGCTGAATTTTCCTATTTTCCATGCTTCCATGTAATTGTTGATAATGTCCCATTGGCGGGGCCATGTAAATGGTCCTCTTACCGCATCCTTTGCTGTCCTGAAGGAAGTAAGGATAATTGTGAGGAAGGGGATCAGTGTATAGACAAGTGCTATTATCAAAACGGTATATGTCACAATTTTCAGAATAAGCTTATTTCTGCGTTTGCTGTGCGATCTCATCATGCCTCGTCCTCCTTACCTATGGATTTATTATATACTACAGTAAATATGATCATAAATAGTCCCAGCAGGATGGCTGCGGCAGAACCATAGCCGAATTTGTTGAAGGTAAAGGCCTGTTTGTAAATATAGTAGGTCATGATCTGGGTGGCGTCATTGGGCCCGCCGCTGGTCATTACGAGTACAAGGTCATAGACTTTAAAGCAGTCGATCACAGTATAGATAAGGACTGTATTAATGACAGGTTTGATCTGGGGCAGGGTCACGCTGTAAAACAGCTGCCACTTATTTGCTCCGTCAAGTGTGGCTGCTTCTTCCAGTTCCATATCTGTGCCCATAAAGGAAGCGATGAAGATTACCATACAGAAGCCAAAATATGTCCAGCCTCCTGTTATTGTGATACCCAGCATGGCAGTTTTTACATTTCCTGTAATTGCAATATCGGAGCCGTTGCCTCCAAACATGTTTATCAGCATAGTAACAAGGCCGTTTCTCGGATCATATATCCACTTCCATACCGCCCCGTACACAACAGCAGATATGATCCTTGGAAAAAAGTAAACGGATCTGAATAAAGTGCGGCCTTTAATGCCCGGCCTGGACAGGACATACGCCAGCAGCAATCCGGGCAGGACACCGAATATCAGGATTCCCACTGTGTAAAATACATTATTAGTAAAAGCTTTCCAGAAGACTGAGTCATGTATCAGATCAATATAGTTCTGCATGCCTACATATGTCTGCTCAGTGACACCATCCCAGTCCAGCGTACTGTAGTGAAAGGCCTGAACAAGGCTGTATCCGAAGAAAACGAAGAAAAACAGTAAGGCGGGAATAATCAGCACATATCCCATTATGACCTGGTTCCTGTGTAAAGATGATTTAAACAAAGGCTTTTGCATAGATATTACCCTCCCAATTATATTCAGGAACGCCCTGACGTTCCTGCTGCGAGGCGCGCGTCATGCAGAGCATGGCATCATAAAGCTGCGCGCCTCTGCAATCCGCCGGAGCGGATATCTTACTTCACTTTAAATGCGCCTTTTGTAAGTCCTGTTTCTATATCCTGCAGTCTGGCGGATTCTGCCTCAGCAATAAAGGAGGCCTCATCCAAAGACTGGACCGCCAGATTCTGTCCTGCCTTTGAGAAGAAATCAAATGATGCCGTTCCAAGCCACATGTTAATTCCGGCTGTGTTCTGGAGTGTCTCGTCTCCCAGCAGTTCTACAACCCGTTCACTGAGAGGGGAGAGTTCCACATCGTATTCCTTCATGTACGGAGGCATTGTTCCTCCCACTTCCGCCCATATTTTAGCTGTATCCGGGTTATTGATGGAAAAGTCAATAAACTGGTAAGCGGTATCTTTTACCTCAGAGCCGGAGTAGACCAGATAAGCCCCGCCTGAGAAGTTTACCTGGGAGCCGCCGTCAGCACAGGATGCGGAGCCAGGGAATGGATAGATGGAGGTTGTAAAATCCACTTTTTCCGTAATGTTTCCAACCTCCCAGTTTCCAGTTATCCAGCATGCATAATCTCCGCTGAAAAACATCTGCTCCTGGTCTCCGTCAACCTCCGGATGGGCTGGGAAGTATCCTTTATCCAGCCAATCCTGGATACAATTTACAGCCTTCCTTACAGATTCCTTATCCCAGGAGCCGTCATTATTCATGCAGTCCTGTATTTCGTCCTGGGTCATATATGCATAAAGCACAGTACCAATAAAGTTCATATTATTGTACCACTGAGAATCAAGTGTGTTGGCCAGCACCTGGTATCCGGAATCCTTGATCACGGCCATATCCTCTGTGAGCTCTTCAATTGACTCAGGAACGTCCAGCCCAAGCTCATCAAAGATGGCCTGATTGATATACAGGCTCATCGTCTCCATCTCATTGCCGACTCCCCATACATATCCATCTGCACTGGGAATCTCCCAGCAGGCTGACATAATATTGTCTTTCCAGCCATATTCATCATAGACAGATGCAAGATCCTCATAGTAGCCAGCCTTTACATAATTTCCAACAGTACCGATTCCGGCTTCATAATATACCAGGTCAGGAGCATCACCTGACATAAAAGCAGCCTTTAATGTCTCGGACAAAGTAGCCCCGTCTTTAGCCACACGTTCTACAGTTACATTAGGATGGGCTTCCTGGTATGCCGCGATAATATCTTCCTGGGCCTGTCCAAGAGAGCCGTCTACAAAGGTATCCCAGATCGTAAGGGTGACTTGCTCAGAACTTTCTGTTTTAGTAATATCAGGGATTATTTTTCCAGCTTTTTCACTTGCGCCGCCATTATTTATGCCGGCAAATACAAGTGTTAACATTGCTCCTGTTAATATTAAGGACATTGATTTTTTAAACATTCTTATTAACTCCTTTCCCAATACACAATATTATAAAGTTATGTTATAAAGATCCTTCAAAAAGACTTCCTTCAAAAAGACATGCGCTAAGACATACGCTGCAAGTGCTTAGAACTGCATAAATTTCCTGGCAAGGGCGGTATATCTGCCGCAGACCTCTTCAATATCCAGATATTCCGGCAGTCCTTTCAGATAAATATGCATTCTGCCCCGGAATGGATCAGTCCATTTTGAAGGAATAGCTTCTTTTCCAATGACGGCCCCGGCTATACTTCCGGCTGTGGCGCCTGTACAGTCATTGTCACCGCTCATTGCAATAGTCTGTCCGATAGTCCTGGTAAAGTCTTTTTTTCCGATATCCAGTCCCATAACGACGTGAATGGCATTTGTAATGGCGCTTCCATTAAACATTCCGCCGTAGACAGCCCACATTTTGTCAGCTGCCTCGCGGTAATCACTGCAGGGGTGCTCAAGCGCCCAATGTATGCCCTCAGCAAACAGGCAGTTTTCAGGTATCTCGGTCAGACCGATCCTGACAGCCTCCATCGGGTCATCAACTGCAAAAGCAGCTGATATGGCAGCGGCCATAAACATGGCTCCATATACGCCGTTCCGCCTGTGGTTTACAGAGCAGTCCTTATATGCCAGCTCTGCAGCTTTTTCAGGCCAGCCGGGACAGACATATCCATAAGAATCAGCCCTGGTCCAACCGGCGATATTCTGGAGATTGGGGTTTGCTTCAAGGCCGGCCTCGGGAAGTTCTTGGCCATTCAGCAGATTTGTCATCATGATCCGCTCCCCCCAGTAGCAGCCTCTGCTCTCGTTCTCACCATCCAGCGGCAGATAGCGCTTCCATATTTCAGCCATATCTTCCTGTGTGAAATCCATGCCGTATTTTTCAAGAGTCAGCAGACCCAGCAGAGTATAGATAGTATCATCATCCGGCGGTACGGCATCCATATGTCCTCTTGTCAGGTCGAGCTTTCTGCCTGTTATATAATGGGGAGCAGCAGGATCCTTAATATGCGTCCAATAATCTGTGGGAGGGAAATCTTCATTAAAATATTCTGCCCATGCCTTCATAGTCTCGATGGGATTAAACTCCAGCGCCGCCCCCAGGGTACAGCCTGCCATACGTCCGTAAAAAGCGCCTCTTAACCGGTTCAGATAATCATCCGGAAGATGGGAGAGGAGCCTGCGGGGGCCCTCCGGCCGCAGCTTTTTTATACTTTCCAGGTCATCTGGTTCGTCATCATCCTTCTGAGCCAGCACCAGCTCCTGAAACTGTGAGATACATTTGTTAATGTTGTTTTTAAAATCCTCGTAAATCCTGCCTCCTTCATTGCTGCACCCAAATTCGGCTGACAGCCTCAGATATCTGGTAATATCATCTGTTTTTTCCTTTAGCCAGGTATCTGAGAAGGGAACATATTTCACATCCCGTAACTTCATTTTTTTCCTCCTTTTGCTGTTTTATAAATATCGTGTGCGCACACGTTACTTTCCAAAATTAAAACAAATATATTAAAATATTTGTTTTAATTATTTTATAAACAATCTTTTTTACAAACGCTCATTTTTACAGACTATCTCCCTCTACTATGGAGTAATCCAGTATATATTCAGCTGTGAACTCAGGGTCCTGGATGCTCTGGAATAAAAGATCTGTAACAGCCTGTCCCATCTGCATAACAGAATATTTTATTGTGGTGAGCCGTGGTTTGATATATTTGAGCGCATCAATATTGTCATATCCCATCAGCCCTATCTGATCAGGAACACTTATTTTTCGGCTCTGAAGGCAGTCCAGCACCTGGATCGCATAAGAGTCACACAGGCACAGGACAGCAGTTTTTCCTTTAAGGGAAATGTTTTTAGTTAAAAGGTCTGTTTTTTCCTCAATGCTTCCTTTTTCCAATACCTGTATATCTTCCAGCCCCGCCTTTTTCATGCCGTTTAAATATCCCTGAAGGCGCTGCTGCAAAGTGTATGTATTAAGCCCTTCCTTCTCCTGTGATTCAAGTTCCGGTGTCACATATGATATATGTTTGTAGCCTTTTGAGACGATATATTCTACAGCGTCTTCCATTGCCTGTCTGTCATTCACCCCTACAAACGGGAAGTGGGAGTCCAGTTTATTATAAATCGTAACAATGGGGATGCCCATCCTCTCTAATTCTCTGACATAGCCCTTATCCATACCGATAGGAAACAGAATGATTCCGTCCACCTGCCTTTCACATAAATAGCGGATGCCGTCCCTCTCCATATCAAAGTTACGGTGGGTCAGTATGAGATAGATAAAGTAGCCCTTTTCCTTTGCTCTTGCCTCGATAGTATTGATCAGCTCAGGAAAAAAATAATTATAAAAGTCGAAGCATACAACTCCGATCGTCATCGTCTTTCCTTTTGCCAGGCTTCTGCCTGTATGATTCGGGTGATAGCTTAACTGTTCGGCAGCCTGGAGTATTTTCTCTTTTGTCTGGCTGCTGATGCCCGGCCGGTTATTAAGCGCCCTGTCTACCGTACCGACAGAAACGTTACAATATTTAGATATATCTTTAATTGTAGTCTTCATTTGATCTCCGTGTGCGTTAACGTTTTTGATTTATTTCAAGTATAAGGAAATTTCTGACAATAATCTATTGACTTTTTAGACAAACTAAATAAATTTTTTTGGGTATAATTTACAGAAGGCAGCTCAACAGTAGTGAAGAGAGTCAAATACCCCGGCTGCTTTCAGCGGGGTATCTGATTGAAAAATTCCCATCTTCTTTTCAGGGTACAGCTTAAATGTAAGCCAAAATTCTCTGTTTTCTATTTGTTCCCACTCTGATTTTCTAAAATGTGATTCCAATAGAAGATAAGGCAGGTACATTTCTTTCATTTCACTTGGCTCCAGGGTAAATAGTAATTGGTAATTTTCAGGATTTAGTACATGGTTAAAATCCTGGTCTATAGAATTATACCAGCCGTCACTCTCTAAAATATATTTTGTAAGGTTTACTTGAATATTTTCCTGGCAATTATTCTTTAGCTGAATCTTGAGACACAAAACCTTCATGGGAACACGAAACATTGTAGAATCTGGAAGTCCTTCCATATTGCGGATCTCTTCATCTTCTATAAAATTGTATCCTTCTACCATGAATAATAAGTCTTTCTCAGTTTCTGCCCAATTCTTTAAATCAAAATATTCTTCTTTTGGCTGATGAATTTCTTTATTAGCATTTTTATACCCGGTAAAAACTAATAGTATTGCAACTGCTGCAATCACGATAAATAACCATTTCTTATTTTTCATAATCATACCCCGGATTACATTTTTCCATAGCTGTGATGCTCCCATTTTCCATAGTAAATATTGTGTCTGACAGCTCCTGTAAATCCTCTGTATCATGACAGGAGATGATCACTAAAGCATGCCTCGCTTTTAATTCTTTTATTATTTCTTTAAAAGAGACAATGCTTTTTTCATCTAAAGCATTTGTTGGTTCGTCTAAAATAACGAGCTCAGGATTTTCGAAAATAGCTCCTGCAATTCCTAATTTTTGTTTCATTCCAAGAGAATACTTTTTAAATTTTTTATTGTCTGATGGGTCGAGTCCTACCTTTACTAATACTTCGCAGATTTCTTCATATCCAACTTTATTTTGTATGGCAGCTAAAGTTTTCAGATTTTTTACCCCTGAATATTCGTTAATAAATCCTGGATTTTCTAATAAAGCACCTACACTCTCAGGAAAAGATAAGTCTTTTCCTAATTCTTTTCCATCAATCATAATACTGCCATGAGTAGGAAAAATAAGACCACATATGGCACGCATGAGCATAGTCTTGCCCGAACCGTTTTTCCCTTTTATTCCATAAACATGTCCTGATTCCATACGCATATTTATGTCTTTTAAGATTAATTCATTTCCTATTTCTTTTGATAAGTTGTTAATTTCTATCAACATGATTACTTACCTCTCCTTGGTAAATTTTGTTTGTAATTCAATCCACATAAATCTTTTCTGCTATAGTATATCTTTCCTGTTAAGAGGCAGGCAGCAATTAAAAGAATTCCGTAAGAAATCCCATATTCCCACTTAATGTTTTCACCGGAAACCGGTGATAGTCTCATGAGCATGAGATAGTTTCCAGGTAAAAATGGAGTACAAAAGTAACCGGATACGGATAAAATCACAGTTTGCACAACCATTGAAACAAGGGGATTAAAGATTGAGGATATCAACAGCTGGAAGAGCATTAATCCCGTGGATAAAATCACAGGCATAAGAACCAGAATTACAAATATATTTTTGTTTCCAATCCCACTCACATCAATATGGGAAAGAAGTTCATGCAATTGAGCAGACAGGCCTGGCTGGAATCCCTGTCTGAATAATGCAAATAAGGCTGTAACAAAATAAGTAATACAATAATAAACAGCTGTACCCAATATGCACCAGCAGCATTTTCCCGACCACCAGATTCCTCTGCTTTTAGTTCTAAGCAACACCTGCTGTCCAAAATTCTGCTCTTCCTGCTGTATATATCCGCTCATACAAAACGTCAGGAAAAGATGAAATAAGAGCCACATAGCCGGGAGTTCAAAAAATGACATTTTATTTTGTACTATGTTTGCTGGCATTCCCTGAAAGATTTGGAATAAGTAATCCCAAAAACCTATACTTAACTTTATTCTATTTATGTGTTCATAATCAATGACTCGTTTCGTAATATAAAAATCAAAAAAGATGATTATTATAAAAAGTATAAGAAATCTTTTCCAACAAAACCAAAATCCTCTTTTGCAGTCGTATATTGCCTGTCTTAAATAACTAATGACACGATTCTTCATTGATAAATTCTTTTCGTTTCGCATATAAAATACCTGCCCCATACAATATTCCAGAAATAGAAATGCCAACCAGAAGGGTCATAAATAGTAGTTCTATATAAACAGCTTTATTATAATCCATAGAAAATAAACTGTAGAATCCCAGTTTATTTTCGAGTATATACTCTGATGCTGCAAGGACGGCAGTTATAATATATCCAAATATTTCTCTTAATTTCAGCCATTTAATAAGCAGAACTGCCAGGCCCAGAATAATAAATTTCAGCATCATGAAAAAGATACTAAGTAATAGGACAACTGCAAAACTTACTTGAGAGATATTACCCGTCTCAATAAAACACCTGCTGTTTGTTTCGCTCCAGTTAATCAGTGGCAAGTGATATAATCTGCCGGCCAAAACAGCAAACAATAATAAGCTGACTGAAAACCATAACAGATATATAACCAGTCTTCCGGTCTGGATTTTCCATATTTCAAAATGGCTTTTATAACGCATTGCCTGGTTATAGTTTAAAGAGTACTTTTCACAACGGTATATAAGAACAAGAATCAGCGGAATAGAAAAAATACCTAAAAAAGATACGCCGTTTTCCAGAACAAATATATCTGCAATGCAGCTGTTTATCCCAAAAGCTTTCGCCAGATTCAATTCCTTTTCTGTCCTCCACATAAGATATATATATTGCAATAATGCAGCTATAGTAAAAAGGCACCAGTTTCTCTTTATATTTTCATAGCCTGACCTCAGTACATGCATTTTACTAAAATACCTCCAGCTTTCTGCCTCTTCTAATATAAAGAAACCCGAACAGCAGGAATATGAACAGGTAAATCATTGATATGATCCAATTATCCATTCCGTAACTTGGCTGCAGGCAATATGTCAATGAATATCCACCCAATCCATATAAATTTGAGACGGAGTATAAAAAAAGACAGCCTATAAACGGGACGGAAACAGCAATAAACTTGTTTGATGTGTAAAAACTCATAACCAGCCCCACGGTACCAAGAAAACCGGCGGCAATAAAATCTATGATAAGGTAAATGGCTATATACAGATAAGGATGAGTTCCGTATAAATGATAGAGTACTTTACTCGCCGTTATAAATGTTCCATCTGCTACCTGGGGCAA
The DNA here is from genome assembly GCF_024622195.1 of Murimonas intestini. Taxonomy (NCBI): domain Bacteria; kingdom Bacillati; phylum Bacillota; class Clostridia; order Lachnospirales; family Lachnospiraceae; genus Murimonas; species Murimonas intestini. Next base: position 113,981 of record NZ_JANKBI010000005.1, on the reverse strand, counting down.
TATGGAAGGCAGTATCATAGCTGAAAGAAGCAGGTTGAGAAAGAGCGGTATGACGGCAACTGTCCCTGAAACTATGAATACAGCTATATATTTGGCTGTCAGGTAGTCCTGTTTTCTTACACGAATACATATATTTTTGGCAAATCCTGAAGATAAGTCTTCTAAAAGACTGCCACTGTAAGGTATGGCCGCTATTAACGGCAATGCTAAATAAAAAAGGAAACTTTCTACACTGTAACCCTCGCCGCCTATCCATGATGTAAATACATTTCTGGGATAAAGCAGCCCCTTGTCAGAGTTAAAGTAATTCATCATCGTTTTAGTAGCTTCTAAAGCTGGCGGCATATTATGTATAAGATGTGCCAATGCTATTAAAATCCCTGTTCCTAATGCAATTGCTGTTCCTTTATTTTTAAATGCTCTTTGGATCTCTATATGTAATAGTATTTTCATTCTTTATTCTCCTGTACCAAACTGACAAATCTGCTGTCATCTTCATAATTTATAGCTCCTGAAGGCCAAATCTTCAGTAACAGGGCGGCACCGTCAAGCTCTTCATCGCTGATCACATATGTCAGAGTAAGCGGCCTTTCTTCGTTCATTTTTAAAATCCGCCGGAAATAAGCTTTTCCGTTATCTGCCGGTTGTCCGTCCTTATACCCTCTAAGCTGCCCGGCATAATATATATTGTTTCCTGAGTACTCTGAGTCTTTATTAATGAATCGAAGCCATAAATTGTTCAGGTAGAATTCTACTTCTTTAGATTGTTTATTTTTAATGGTCATATCAATAATTACATAGGAGTAATTGTTTGAAATATTATCCTCATTATCGAGAACCACATCTAAGGGGGTTTCTTTAATATCTGATATATCAAAAGCTCCCTTGGTCTTAGTTATATGATAACTGTTTACAGTAAAGATCAATTTACTTGTATCAATTGTATCGCCTGTTTGATATACATTGCTGTCACTGGGTGTTATTTCTCTTTGATCCGGATATTTTTCGGGGTTAGATATTATTCTGTTATCTAGTACAGCATTGCCTGCGGACGGTGACGTCTGGGGCATTTCGTCCTCTTTTATAAGATCCGTATTATTATCAGGAATACTTTGAATTTCCGCAGTTTGAAATTGAAATTTCACTAATCCGAAGATTCCGATTCCAGCCATAAAAACCAAGATAACACCTGCCAGTATCTTCTTAATCATTTTAGCTCCCTTTCGTGCACAGGCCAGAGGTAGTTATATACCGCTGGCCTGTGAAATTGTAATAGTTATATATCCACATTGGTTCGTGTAATGGTATTTAGCCAGGATATAGTTATACTATCACAGAGTAATAATGGCATGTGAATCTGTCATTAACCTATGTATTTCTGTCATTTGATAAGTTTAAATGGATTTTTGCACGTAATTGTGAAGGTATTGAACAATTATAAATAAGAAATATTTCCTGATATACCATGTTAAATAAAACGGGCGATACATTTGTTATGCATCGCCCTCTGAATTATTTATTATTTTGCATTAAATTACGGCTTGCTGATCAAGTCAGGATAGTTCCTCAGGAAGAGTTTTAACCCGCTCTGTGAGATGGGGATCTGGGTTTGATTATCAAGGGTTATCAGACGAGTATTCCTTTCCACATATCTGACATGTTCCAGGTTTACCAGGCAGGATTTCTCACAACGGAAAAAACGTTCATCTAACTGGGCTTCCATATTTTTTATGTCGCCGCGCACAGAGTAGATGTCTGATGTGAGATGCACTTTCAGCTGATGAGGTGTGTTAGATGTAGTAAAATACAGAATATCCTTCAGAGGAAGAAAGTACTTTCTGCTGCCTGCATGGCCCGTATAATATTTTTCAGGGTCAGAAGAGATAGTCTGATATCGCCTGTAGGCCAGATCTATACAATCCCGGATCCGTTCTTCTATATTATTTATATCTGCCTTGCAGATATAATCCAGTGCCTCCAGATGGTACTTGAAAGTGTCGCAGCTGCGCTCGCCATGGTCTGTTATAAATACAATAAAGCCATTTGGGTCTTTTTCCCGGATCCTGGCAGCCAGCTGGAAACCGTCCATGGAAGATTTCAGATCCACATCCAGAAAATACAGGCCGGTATTACACTGCCCTTTCATGGAAAGGATATCAAGGACTTCACCAGGAGTTGTGGCTGCACATACCAGTTCCATGTCGTCATCACGGCACAGCAGGTATTTTTTTATGTATTTTTCAAACTGGCTGGTGATTTCTATAATGTCATCACAGATATATATTGAGAGCATGATTTCTCCTTATTTTTCAAAAGCGGTCTTTTGTGGCAGTTTTTAAATATTTTCCAGTGTTTGTATAAACAGATGATCCTTAAATGAGGTTTTTGGAAAGACCTCAGGATATTTAGAAAGAATATCTGCCGCATTGTAGAGGCCTATACCGCGTTCCTCCCCTTTTGTAGAATATCCGGCCGTACTCAGTGAGTCTAGTGAAAGATTATCTGTTTCACAGGAATTAGCCAGCATAATTGAAGTAAAATTATTTGTCTGTGTAAGGGAAAATATTATTTTTTTATCAGCGGATGAGACAGCAGCCTCAATAGCATTATCAAAATAAATACCTAAAAGCCGTACCAGGTCCATACTTTCCATTTTTGACGTATCTAAATCAAAATTGATTTCCAGATGCAGGTTTAGGCCAAGATTCAGGGCACGGATCGACTTGGTCATGAGAAGCCCCTTCAGTTCAGTTATCCTTATGTGTGAAAGCTTGCCAAGCTCTGCCTGGGAGGCATCAAACTGCCTGCTGGTATCCAGCACCTGTTCTTCAAAATATTGTTCCAGCTGCTGATAGTCCTTGTCATGGATAAACCCATACAGGGTTGAAAGTATATTAATATAATCATGGCGGAATGTGCGGACCTCCTGGTAAGTTTCCTCCACACGGGCTGTGTATTCCTGCAGGGTATTATACTGGTCCTTAAGAAACTTCATATTTGCTTCCTGCCGTGTTGTCCTGGCAATGGACAGCAGCAGAAATACTGTAAATACAAAATAAATTCCAAACAGAAGACAGTTAATGGCGATAAAGGAAAGAGGATATCCAAGAGTCTCTCCGAAAGCAAAGTTAATAACGAAGATGGCGGCGCAGAGTGCAGCGTCGGCCAGTATATAGCGGAGATTTTTCGGTGAAATAGAGATATCCATTAAGTGCAGTTTACTAAACAGAAGCTTGTGCAGCAAAAGCAGGAGGACAATCTGAAGAAGCAGAAAAATAATTAAAAATAAAAAACTGCCCAAAAGCATGGTATCGATATCTTCCATAGTCTTTCCTGTAATTATGTATATTAAAAAAGTATATGCATAGTTTAGAAATACATTGCTGATATAGCCGATGAGTGAACAGAGCACGCTGAGCATCTTATTTCGTGAGAAAGCAGCTACTAAGAGGACACAGCCGATAATGATTGTAAAAGTTGTTATCTGCCCGTACCTCTCGAAAAGAAAACGGCAGACAGCGATGTAGCCCCATATAGTTATGTACTGCGTCCATTTTAAGCGCTGGGGCAGGATTAAGACGAAAGGCACAAAAAGTATAAAAATATTCAAAATAATGTACAGTGCATTATAAAGATCCATAAAATCCCCTTCTTATGTAATTAACAAAAGTTCCACTTTTATCAGTGCTAAGATTATAGCATTTGGTGATAGGAATGTAAACGGCATAGAGATTGCAATTTTAAACTATAAGGATGCGTTGGGAATAAAAATATAAGGGCGTTTTCGGGGAAAAGAGCAGCAGAATGAAGCAGGATCATGCGCAAATGACAGAAAAAGGCTATTTTATGACAGATTCACTCAAAAATTCCAATCTGTGCTAGAATCAGAACATACTATTAAATTGTGAGTGAAGGAGAGATTAAATAGTGATGTTAAACAGAGAAGAGTTAAAGAAGAAATTTTCTTCAATGCTGCAGGAAAAAGCAGAAGGAGTTGTAAAAGGAACTGTTGGAAAAAGCATGCCTTGGGGAATGCATGAACTGGACACACCTGATGAAGTCCTGAAATGGCTGAGAGAAGAAGATACAGTAGCAATATATAAAGACTAACAGACGCAGAAAATATTGCAGAAGTCTGACATCAGAAGAATACATCCCGGTATATATGCCTGTTAATGTGGGATACAGGCTGTTATCCGTACTGATGGAGATAAATGCAAATTTTCAGAGATTACATATTCGGTTTCTTATTATCGGCTTGTTTTATGAATAATGGTGTGAGTTAACTTTTAAAGATGTGGAGCAAAGTGAGTGTGGAATATAGCTGACGCAGTCAGAAAGTGTGGAAAGAATCAGCCGATAGGAACCGGAACCGAAAAGGTAATCAATATTAATACATTTGCTTTAGCACAGAACCTGTAGCTTACCGCGCAAAGCGGGTCTATCCTAAAGATCAGGCTATTAGGTGCAGGCATGTGTATATGATAAGGCCAGAATAGCAGAACTGTTTACAGGATGCTGTTTTGGCCTTGGTTTTTGTTTTAGAAACTCATAAGAATTTTGATTATCCATAAAAGGGACCGTTGAGAAAAGTAAGCTGGCAATCAGCCTATGTGAAAGCCAGTTGATAAATAGCAGATACAGCGTTGACGCAGATTCTTTCCATTAGTATAATGAATTTGTAGGAAGGAGGATGCTTATGGATGAAAAGATTTTGATGGAATTAGTAAAGGGAATCCTTGGAGTCATAGAAAACAAAGTGATCAGCATTATTTTATATGGTTCCGCAGCCAGAGGAACAAATACGGAAGAGTCCGATGTGGACGTGGCAATACTGATGCAGGGAAATCTGGATGAAGAGACCGAAGATAAGTTGTCCGATTTTATTGTTGACATGAACCTTGAGTACGATAAGGTATTTTCAGTAATAGACATAGATTATGATACCTTCTGCAGGTGGCAGAAAGTAACGCCATTCTATCAGAACGTAACGAGGGAGGGGGTTGTATTGTGGAAGGCAGCGTAAAGGATCTGTCAAAATACCGTTTTGAGAGTGCAAAGGATGATCTGGATTCTGCGGGTATGCTGTTGCGGGATGGAAAATGACACCGCGTTCCGTCTGCGTGAAAAGGCAGATTATGACGATTTTGCCGTGATATCGAAAACGCAGAGAAGATCATAAAAGTGATAGGGTATTATCTTAGGGAAAAATGGGAGGAATAATCCTTGCCCATTTAGAGTATCAAAGCATTATCGCTGGTCGGTGGTAGTGCTTTTTTGCTGCAAAACTGAACCATTGGAGAGCTAGGTCTGTTGGCACCCTGCTCTCATATAGGAGTGACCTTTTCTGCTCCTTTGTGTGGTTTGTGTCCTTTGTGTTCTCCGGGTACTGTTGATGTAAAAGCCCCAATGAAATCTGTCTTCAGTCACTGCAATGGAAGCCAATATCCTTGGTATTTTCCTGAATGATAAAATGACATACTGCCTGATTAATGATATTGTATAATAAGAAATTTTATAATTGTTAAAAAAGCTTGTAACGAAATGCAAGGTAAACGCACCTATATATTGAGGGGGTGAAAAGTTGGATAAGCAGGATATGGAAAAGCTGTATGAAGAGAATGTGAAAGCTGTATATAAATATCTATTCTGCTTAACCCATAGTGCGGATCTGGCAGAGGAGCTGACACAGGAGACCTTTTATCAGGCAGCAAAAGGCCTGGACAGGTTTCGCGGAGAGTGTAAGATATCCGTATGGCTCTGCCAGATAGGAAAGCGTCTCTGGTACAAAGAACTGAAGAGGCAGAAGATGGATATGATTCCTCTGGAGGAAATGACAACAGAAGTGCAGTCATTTGAAAATATAGAGAATGATTACCTGCTGAATTGGGAAAAGGTGGAACTGTTCAAAGCGCTGCATAATTTTGATGCAGCATCCAGGGAAGTGATGTATTTAAGGCTGACAGGAGAACTCAGCTTTGCGGAGATCGGAAACATTATGGGAAAAACGGAAACCTGGGCCAGGGTGACGTTTTATCGCGGAAAACAAAAATTAGTGAAAGGAAGAGAAGAATGGGACAAAAATTAGAGTGCGGTATGATAAGGGATCTGCTCCCTGTCTATATTGAAAGAATGACGAGTGAGGCATCAGACCAGGCAATACGGGAACATTTGGAAGAATGCAGTGAATGCCGTGAGGTCTACAGGCAGATGAGCCAGAAGGTAGAGGTTGAGACTGCTCCTGAGGTTAAGGATTTTAAAAAATTCCTGAAAAAATCAAAGACCCGGTTTGCAGCAGATATCCTGTATATCCTGGGTGCTATAGCTGTGCTGACTTGTATTATTGTAAATCTGGCAGTGGACCATGGGCTTACCTGGTCTCTGATCGTGACCGGCGGGATCGCAACTGCATGTATCCCTGTCTATATAGCCATGGGTGCGGGAAACCATAGAATAGTCAAGGGATTAGCTGTACTAAATCTGTGCAGCATACTGCTGTTGGGACTTATACAGGGAGTGTTGTATGGACTGATGGGAATAGGAGATATGTGGTTCTGGACGCCGGGTCTTCCTATCGCATTGATGTGGACTGCTGTCCTCTGGATCGGAGTCGCATGCAAAATGTTTACAAGCGCAAATATAGTCCTTGTGATTGCAGTGGTCCTGTTTTTAGTGATACCGGCAAATATCCTGACAAATGTTTTAGCAGGCGGTTATTCAAACGGAGCTGATTTTATGATCACTTTTGTTGGAAATGGCCTGGGTACTCTTGTAATTGCAGTTATATTCCTTATTATAGGAATCCGGCTTCAGAGAAAGAAAAAAAATAAATAATATGCTTTGCCCCCTGCTTTTCATAATGTTATGCAGCTCGTCTGACTGAGCGGTATCATATCATTAGTGAAGAACAGGGGGATTTTGATATTTGTTCCCGATCGTCTAATGCCTGCCGCTTTGCCGCCAGGGTCAAGTATCTGTGGCTTGCTATGGGGTACCTGACTTCCAGTTTACCGGGTAGAGGCCATGTACTTCTACAGGCATCCTTGTGCCGGCTGACTCCATAATGGCCAGGAGCGTCAGGGTAGTGTTGGCAGCGTCACTGATGCTTACAGGGAATTCTCTGTTATTTATCAGACAGTCTGTAAATGCCCGGATGCTGTCATAGGCGAAGCCTTTTGGACGTCCGAATATTTTATTGCTTACGATCACATCAGGTACCCGCACAGAATTTTCTGTATATTCCTGAATCATCGTGTGATTGCTGGCATCAATGCTGATCATGCCTTTAGTTCCCATAATATTGCATTTTATATCATTGACGCATGGGTTGGCATTAGGGGTGATCCACCCGTTTTCCATCTGTACAATGGCTCCTCTGGAAAATTCCAGGGTGGTCATGTATTCATCCACGGTATCCACACCCATCCCTTTTAGGATTCCGGAACGGCTGACGCTGTATACACGAACGACATCATCCTGAAACAGCCATCGGAGAGTATCCAGGCTGTGGCTTCCCAGAAACCACAGGATAGAGGAACCGGCAGCCCATGGGAGCAGGTCTGTGGCTACCCATTTTATATCATTCAGACGGAAATACCCGCTGTAGGCCTCACCCAGGTTTCCGTTCCGGATAGACTGCCAGGCCGCATGGAAGGGCGGACTGAAGCGGTTATGCAGATCCACCATTGCCCTGACCCCGCATCTGTTGATTTCATCCACCATGACCCTGACATCATCTGCCGTAGTGGCCAGTGGCTTTTCAATCAGCATGTGTTTGCCGTGTCTGGCAGCCGATACTGCAATATCTTTGTGGGCAAAATCTGGTGTTACAATTGCCACGGCATCCATATCTGCTTTGTCAAACATCTCTTCATAATCCGTATAGTACTGGCTGATCCCGTACTTTTCTGCAATCCCGGCGGCACGTTCAGGGTTCTGGTCACAGACTGCCGTTACTGTCACAAAAGGGTCATCCTGATAGATCTGTATATGGTTTTCACCCCAGGTACCTAATCCCACAACCGCCATCTTCAACTGTTCTTTCATAATTACCTCCTTACAGCGCTGAGCGCACTATTATTTTAAGTCCAGTATAGATGGAATATGTAGTTTTGTATTTATCAAAAATGCGACAGTATTTATCAAATTTACAACTATACTATCTATAGCAGGCCCTTGCTTTGGACTGTCTTCTGATATCCGCTTGGGGTCATCCCTGTATATTTTTTAAATACACGCGAGAAATTGTGAATGGATCCATAGCCTAACTTATCGCCGATCTCAGTGAATGTCAGCTCTTCTTCACTGATCAGTTCCCTGGCACGGGCAATCTTAAGGCGATGGTAATAGTCCATGACTGTAGTGCCAAGATGCTTTTTAAATATTTTTTCTATATAGCTCTGAGACAGGGCAGACTGCCCGGCCACCTGTTCCAGAGCAATACTGCCATACAGATTTTCTGAAAGGATCCCGGTTACCTTTTCAACGGTTTCACGGCCTCTGGGTTCCTGATAATGCCTGTCAGCAGTATCCTGTGCATCTTCCCGGCTCTCCTGGAGAAGAAGCAGGAGAAAGTTTTCAATCCGGTTCTTCAGCAGCTGTCCGGCTGTTTCCGGAACATCAGGTTTCCAACGGAGTTTTTCCTGCCCAAAATCATCATATGGTTCTTCTAAAAACTCTTTGCCAGTGCGCAGAAGTACTGCCAGCGCATCTTTTCCCCAGCGGGAGACGGGATGGCGGCGGCATTCCAAATGCCGGAGGCTATGGCTGCGGCTGCGGAAGCTGAAGATAAAAACACTGGCAAACACACCTGCAGCATATATATTGTGATACTGTCCGGGACGGTGCAGATAACCTTCCTGGCTGCAGAGCAGGATACGCTCTTCATCGGCCTGTATCCATATCTCACCGTAATCCACATATACAAATTCCCAGAAATCATGGCTTTCCCCCACACCCTGGAAATCCTTCACATACTCGAAATAGTGGAAGCTGATTATCTGTCCGACATCCAGCACCACAGGCAGCTCTGTGTCTTCATATCTCATAAATTTTCCTCATGGTTCAACTGTTATTTTTATAAAACGGACCAGCAATCTTAAGCTGACGTTCAGTAACAGAATCATAATAACATAAGTTATGGTTCACACGCCACCTTTTCGGGAGGGATTTTTAAGCATGTTAATGATCACGGAGTGAGGAGTAACAATATTGCCTGAACTGTGAGATTCTGCTATACTTGAGTTATATTAGGGAGGAAATCACTGATGGTACTTGCGACATGGAATATAAATGGATTAAGAGGTTTCAAAAGAAGTATGAATTAAAAGAATTTCTGGAAAAATATAATATTGATATTTTGAATTTGCAGGAAACGCCTGTTTTTAATTACATACCTGGTTATAGATCATCGACACTGCATCTTCAAGACTTAAATCATTGGATATTATTTTCTCTGAAATCATAGGCAAGTAATCCTTTTCTCTCCACCATCGTCTCATGTCGGCTTCTCCAAAGTCATTTCGATTAGGTTTTGTGCTGTGCCTTATCAAAGTTTCTTCAAATGGTAAATCATAGTAATAAGCAAAAATATTCTGCCCATATTCTTCTACAGCAGTCTCAAACAATCTATTATATGCGTCTGCCGGAAGGATACCTTCCATTATTGTGATTTCTGAATTAGCTTTGCCATATTTGAGCAGATTTATCATCAATGGCTCAGATTTGATGATTCCCTCTGTACTCCATACATGCAGCATATCCATACGGATCATATCATGTGAAAGTAACATAGTATTAGGTCCAAATTTGATCTGCAGTGCTTTCGCAACAGATGTCTTTCCACTGCCGGAATTTCCTCTGAGTATGATCAGTTTGTGCATTTTAATGTCCCCCTAATTTGAATTTCTAAATTTCTATGTTTTATATCATAGCATTCATATATAAATATTTCAATCATAATGCGATCCTGTGTAACAAACCAGCCGTCAGCATTTTTAGTGCTGGCGGCTGGCCCTTGAAGATATTATATTGACATATGACACACCTATTGGTAATCAACCACATCTATCCATTTGAGCAGGAATTCCTTCTCAGATTCAACAGATTTAGTCAGCTGGGAAGCTGCTACGATGGGCAGCCACTGCTGTACATACTGTTTTGCAGTATCACTTTTTTTGCAGAACATGTTTAAATATAATTCCGCTTTTTTCTCATCCTTTAAGGAGAAGAGAAGGTAAGTCCTTGCAGCGTCTGCGCTGGCATTTCCCTGTGTGGCATGGGACCAGTCCAGGATGGACATTGTTCCGTCTGCCCCCACAATGATATTGCTGGGGTTAAAATCTCCGTGGCACAGTTTTGTGTGCTTTGGCATGGAGTCCAGGCGGGTGAGCAGGTCATAACGTACAGTAGCGTCAAGTACAGGGAAAGTGATATTGATCTTGCGGTTCATCTTATCCTTGAGCTTGTTCAGAAGAGGGCATTTTTTGGAGTGCATCTCTAACTGAAGGTCTACAAACTGTTCCATGTACTCTTCCAGTTTATCAGGATTTTCATCCATGAGCTGTTCCATTGTCTTTCCTTCTACAAACTCAGATACGATAGCCCACTGGCCATCCTTTTTAGAGACTTCCAGAAGCTTAGGGATATTCAGGCCGGTCTCCTCGACACGTGCCTGGTTCAGCGCCTCATTTAAAATATCGGATTTCGGGAAGGTGTCGTCAAACACTTTGACTGCCTTGTCACCGTCACGATAAATGGTCTTGTTTGCTCTTTTTGCAATTACATTTAATTCTGCCACTTTTGTTTCCCCCTTCTTATTTGCCATAGTAAGCTTTTAAGTAAAGCTCTTTGATTTCCTTCATCAGCGGGTATCTTGGGTTGGCTCCTGTACACTGGTCATTGAAGGCCTGTTCTACCATATCGTCCAGGGTATCCAGGAAGTATTTTTCATCAACACCGTAATCCCTGATGGTTTTCTTGATTCCGATTTTAGCTTTCAGATCTTCCAGAGCCTGGATGAGCATTTCTAAAGTCTCATCGTCATTTTTTCCGCAAAGACCCATGTAATTGGCTATTTCCACATAGCGTTCTTTTGCATGCGGATACTGGTACTGTGAGAAGGTTCCCATCTTTGTCGGAACGTCTGCGGCATTGTAACGGATAACTTCCGTCAGGATAACTGCGTTGGCAATACCGTGCGGCAGGTGATGGAAAGCACCCAGCTTATGCGCCATGGAATGGTTCAGACCAAGGAAAGCATTTGCGAATGCCATACCGGCCATGCAGGCTGCATCTGCCATTTTTTCTCTGGCAATCGGGTCAGCTGCTCCATTTTCATAGGCAGACGGAAGGTATTTGAATACATTCTTGATCGCCTTTAATGCCAGTCCGTCTGTATAGTCAGTAGCCATGATAGATACATAAGCTTCCAGGGCATGTGTCATAACATCGATTCCGGATGCACTTGTCAGACCCTTTGGCTGGCTCATCATATTATCAGCATCTACGATTGCCATATTTGGCATCAGCTCATAATCAGCAAGAGGATATTTTACACCTGTCTTTTCATCAGTGATGATGGCAAAAGGCGTTACCTCTGAACCTGTACCGGAAGAAGTAGGGATAGCAACGAAGTAAGCTTTCTCACCCATTTTCGGGAAGGTGTACACCCTTTTCCTGATATCCATGAAGTCCATTGCCATGCGCATGAAGTCTGCTTCAGGATGTTCATAGAGCACCCACATGATCTTTGCAGCATCCATTGCAGAACCGCCGCCCAGAGCGATGATGGTATCCGGCTCGAAGTCCTTCATGGCTTTAGCGCCTTCCATTGCACATCCCAGAGTCGGGTCCGGAGCGACATCGTAGAAGCATGTATGCTGGATTCCCATCTGGTCTAATTTCTCCTCGATAGGGTGAACATATCCGTTTTTGTAGAGGAAAGTATCTGTAACGATGAAAGCTTTCTTCTTGTTCATGATCGTTCCCAGCTCATCTAATGCTACAGGCATACAGCCTTTCTTAAAGTATACTTTTTCAGGTGTCCTGAACCAAAGCATATTCTCTCTCCTCTCCGCTACGGTCTTAATATTGATCAGGTGCTTTACTCCTACATTTTCTGAGACAGAATTGCCGCCCCAGGAGCCGCAGCCCAGAGTCAGTGAGGGAGCTAATTTAAAGTTATAGAGATCGCCGATGCCGCCCTGTGCTGCAGGAGTGTTGATCAGAACACGGCAGGTTTTCATTGCTGCTGCGTGTTTTGCTATTTTCTCTGACTGGGCCGGATGGATATAGAGGGATGAAGTGTGCCCGTATCCTCCGTCTGCTACAAGCTGTTCAGCCTTTGCAATAGCGTCATCGAAATCTTTTGCCTTGTACATGGCAAGTACAGGGGACAGCTTTTCGTGTGCGAACTCTTCTGATATATCAACAGATTCCACTTCGCCGATCAGGATCTTTGTCGTTTCCGGCACATTGACTCCGGCGAGTTTTGCGATGGTATAAGCAGACTGGCCTACGATTTTTGCATTTAAGGCGCCGTTTATGATAATGGTCTTGCGGACCTTATCCAGTTCTTCGCCCTTTAAGAAATAGCAGCCTCTTGCAAGGAATTCTTTCTTTACTTCATCATAAAGGTTTCCTACAACAGTTACAGACTGTTCAGAAGCACAGATCATACCATTGTCAAATGTCTTGGAATGGATGATGGAGTTGACTGCCAGTTTTACATCAGCTGTATCATCAATGATGACAGGAGTGTTTCCGGCGCCAACACCAAGTGCAGGTTTTCCTGAGGAATATGCGGCTTTAACCATTCCGGGTCCGCCTGTTGCCAGGATGCAGTCGGCAGCTTTCATGACTTCATTTGTAAGTTCAAGAGAAGGAACATCGATCCAGCCGATAATTCCCTCCGGAGCGCCGGCTTTTACAGCTGCGTCCAGAACCACCTTTGCAGCGGCGATAGTACAGTCTTTAGCGCGCGGATGCGGGCTTATGATAATGGCATTCCTTGTCTTTAAGGAAATCAGTGTCTTAAAGATAGCGGTAGAAGTAGGATTAGTTGTAGGGATAACAGCTGCGATCAGTCCCAGCGGCTCAGCTACCTTTTTGATGCCGAATGCCGGATCCTCTTCAATCACGCCACAGGTTTTTGTGCTCTTGTACGCATTGTAAATATACTCTGCAGCATAATGGTTTTTAATAACTTTATCTTCGATGACGCCCATGCCTGTCTCTGCAACAGCCTGCTTAGCCAGCGGAATACGCATCATGTTGGCAGCCATGGCTGCCTCGAAGAAGATTTTATCTACCTGCTCCTGTGTGTAGGTAGCGAATACCTTCTGAGCTTCACGCATTGCGGCCAGTTTAGCGTTCAGAGCTTCGACGCTGTCAATGATTGCCGGCACATTTGCTGTGGTTTCTTTCTTTGCCATTGTAGTTCCTCCTCTTATTATAAGAAATTAATTAATAATAGACAATTGATAATTTTTTAACAATGCCATCATAACTCATTGTTAAAGTTTTGTCAATTACTTTTTTGTTAAAAATTTAACCAGAAGAGAAAACACACAAAACAAAGAGAACGGACAGTGTTTATCCTGAAAGCAGATAAGACTTCGCCCGGGATAAAAAAATCTCCGCAGCAATGGATATCTTCCAAAGCTGCGGAGAAAAAATATCTGATCAAATGTCTCAGCACTTTTCCGGTTCAGGATACTCCACACCAAAAGTCTCAACTGTCATGGATTTGATGCGCTGAGGATCCAGCGGCCTGTCGCTGTAGTCTGTGTCTGTCTCGGCAATCTTATTGACTACGTCCATACCCTCTGTCACTTTTCCGAAAGCGGCATAGGAGCCGTCCAGATGAGGAGATGTCTTGTGCATGATAAAGAACTGTGAACCTGCTGAATCAGGGGCCATAGAGCGGGCCATGGAGAGAACACCAGGTTCATGTTTTAATGCATTTGGAAATCCGTTCTGAGAGAATTCTCCTTTAATGGAGTAGCCAGGTCCCCCCATGCCGTTTCCATCAGGACATCCTCCCTGTATCATGAAACCATTGATGACTCTGTGAAAAATCAGACCATTGTAAAAATTCTTTTTGATCAGGCTGATAAAATTATTAACGCTGACAGGAGCTATTTCAGGATAAAGCTCTGCCTTGATGATGCCGCCGTCTTCCATTGTGATAGTTACGATAGGATTCTGTGCCATTTAAAATACTTCCTTTCTATTTAAATTCCTTTTTAATTATAATATGAGTTGCATGAAACAGCAAGGTTAAAAATTTTTGTTGGGAATTGGGAGAAAGTGGAGTAAAATAGAGATTGAGCGTAACTTTTTTATGTTGGGACAGGAGGCAGTACAAGAGTGAAGAGTGTACATTTTCTATTAAAAGACCCTGATGAGGCGGGAGGGCTGGCAGTAAAGCTCAGAAATGCAGGCATAAGAATCAAGATTGGTGATTATAGCGGGGCAGAGGACATATTGAGGATGGACAGGGAGGAGCTGCCTCTTCTTATTACTGACAACAGGGAAGCGGCAGAGTGGTGCATGAGGAACAAGATTCCGTGTCTGGGGTATGAAAATAATGAAGAAGTCCGCTTTCCCGGTCTGCCTGTGGTAATACAAGGATTTGAAGAAATAGATAAGGACTTTTTGGCAATCGTGTATAACAGGTGTATGGGCATTCCTGTTGTGATCGCACAGACAGAGCGTCTTGTGATCAGGGAACTTTCGCTGGCAGATCTGGATGGGATATACGGCCTCTACAGCCAGCCCGGAGCCTGTTCTTATATGCCGGGCCTGGATCCTGACAGGGAAAAGGAGAGGGAGAGGCTGGATGCTTATATTAAAAATATGTATCCTATATATGAATACGGTCTATGGGCGCTGATTGAAAAGAAATCCGGCATCCTGGCAGGACAGGCCGGCCTTGAGAACAGAGAATACCGGGGAAGAAGCATAGTGGAACTGGGATATATGATAGACAGGGGTTATCAGAGGAGAGGACTGGGATATGAAGCCTGCCAGGCAATTATCAGCTATGCCAGAGAAGTTTTAGGGATTGAAGAACTCTATGCATTTATAGACCCTGAGAATACAGCTTCACTGAGGCTGGCAGAAAAACTCTCATTTGCTTTTCTGGAAAGATCAGAAAAAGAAGGGCTTTTTGTTTACGTAAAAACTTGACATTCAAAAGGATATCATTTATAGTATACATACCGACGGTATGTAAAGGCAGTATCTGAAGCTGTTCAGAGGTTACTATTTGCCGAACCGCGCTTTTAGCGGGGCCGCAAATAGTAACGTTCAGAGAATATGAGGAGGAAGGATATGGCGCGGAATAAGCATCCAGAAGAGACTGTCAGCCGTATATTAGACACGGCACAGAAGCTGTTTTTCGAAAAAGGCTATGAGAAGACAACGATCCAGGATATTATAAACAAGCTGGGAAATCTCAGCAAAGGGGCTATCTACCATCATTTTGGCTCAAAGGAAGAAATCGTGGACGCTGTGATAAACAGGCTTTTTGAGGATCAGGAATCAAAAGTAGAGGACCTCATAAATGATAAGGGAATGACAGGCCTGGAAAAACTTCAGAAGTTATTTCTCCTCCTGCTGAATAATCCGGAACAGGAGAGAGTGCTGAGGGCTATTCCGGATATTATGCACAACCCTAAGGTCTTTACTATGCAGATGATGGAGAGCATGGATCATGTGGCGCCTCAGATCCTGGAGCCGATCATCAGGCAGGGAATAGAGGACGGCTCTATAAAGACAGAATATCCTAAAGAACTGGCCCAGGTTCTTGTCATTCTCTGCAATATATGGATGAATCCTGTTGTTTTTACAATGGATGAGGAGGAGCTTCAGAGGAGATTTCTTTTTATAAAGGATATGATGGAGAGAATGGGTATTCCCGTTGTCAGCAATGAGGTGCTGTACAAAGTAGAATACTATAGAAAGATTCTCGCACAGTCTAAAGGATAAACATAAAGTACGCAGGAGCGTGCTTTATATTTTAAAGTTATACATACCAAACGTCGGTATTTATAAAACCATACACTGAGATGTATGATCTATGAGAAGGAGAAAAAATGAAGAAAGATTTTATTTTAATTGTTTTGGGGCAGATAATCTCATTATTTGGAAATGCGATCCTGAGGTTCGCACTGCCGCTGTATCTGCTGGATACTACCGGGTCAGCTGCTCTGTTTGGGCTGGTTTCGGCGCTTTCGTTTATCCCGTTGATACTGCTTACACCTGTGGGAGGATTGATCGCGGACAGAGTTAATAAGAGAAATATAATGGTGGCGCTGGATTTCACCACTGCGGGACTGATCCTGATCTTTTCAGCTCTGATGGGCAGGATCAGCATTGTTATACTGCTTGTTGCATTCCTGATGCTGTTATATGGCATTCAGGGTATCTACCAGCCGGCTGTGCAGGCCAGTATCCCCCTTCTGATGGAAGGTGAGAAGCTTATGGTGGGAAATGCCATAATCAACCAGGTAAGCGCTCTGTCAGGTCTGCTGGGCCCTGTGATCGGAGGTATTCTTTATGGATTTGCCGGAATCGTGCCCATACTCGCTGTTGGGGGCGTGTGCTTCTTTTTATCAGCAGTCATGGAGATATTTATCAGGATCCCCCATAAAAAACTTCCGGACAGAGGGGGGATTCTTGCGGCAGCATCACATGATCTAAAAGAAAGTATTCATTTTATTGTCAGAGAGAAGCCTGTACTCATTAAAGGTACTGTGATCATTTCTATTTTTAACCTTTTTTTAAGCTCAATGATAATGATCGGCCTGCCCGTCATTATAAAGCAGGTGCTGGGCCTGTCGGACCAGATGTACGGTTATACCCAGGGGGCATTGGCAGCGGGGGGCCTTTTGGGAGGGATCATGACAGGCGCTCTGACTAAAAAGATGAAAGTACAGAATTGCTACAGGCTGCTGTTTGGGGCGGCGCTCCTCCTTATTCCCATGGGCGCTGTTCTTCTTATGGAAGGTTCTCCGTTTTTATCATGGCTTGTTATCACAGTCTGCAGCTTCCTGATGATGGTCTTGTCAACTATGTTTACCATTCAGATGCTGACCTTTGTACAGGGCCAGACGCCGGCTCATCTTATCGGAAAAGTGGTGGCTTGGGTGATGACCTTCTCCATGTGTGCACAGCCTGTGGGGCAGGCGCTGTACGGCGGACTGTTTGAAAAATTTAAGTTCCAGTCCTGGGGGATCATCTTTGCGGCAGCGGTTATCTCCGGGGTAATCTCTGTATTTTCCAAAAGGATCTTTTCAAAAATAGCCTAGTTATAAAACTAGATGTTGAAATGAAGCTTCAAACCTCGTATAATTTATTCAGGTGATTTCGACAAAAAACGAAGGATAAGAGGTGCCTGATGAAAAATACGAAAGTAATCTGCTTTGCAAATAATAAGGGCGGAAGCGGAAAGTCCACTACCTGCTCAAATGTGGGCTGTGCCATGGCCCAGACGGGCAGCAGGGTGCTCATGGTGGATGGAGATATGCAGCTTAATCTGTCCCTTTCCTTCTTTTCGGAGGATGAAGTGCTTGCCTTCGCCATGGGGGAGAAGAATCTGTATCAAGCTGTTAGGGCCCAGAAGGACCTGTCTGAATATGTGGTGAACACTCCTTATGAAAATCTGGATCTCATCCCCTCATCAACTTTGATGAGTTCCATTGAATATGAACTGTTTACTAAATGGCAGAGGGAACTGATCCTGAAGAAATGCCTGGAGAATATAAAAAATTCCGGTGAGTACGACTATATACTTATAGATGCTCCGCCTACGCTGGGAGGCTGGGTGATGAATATCCTGTGCGCCTCGGATGAGGTGATCATTCCTGTGGAGGCTACACCCTGGGGGCTTTTCGGCCTGGCCAATATGTTTGATTTTTTGAACGAAGTAAAACAGATAGCCCCGGACCTCAGGCTCATGGGGGTGGCAATAACGAAAGTAGACACCAGGAAGAATTATTTCAGGCAGACTCTGGAGACGCTAAAAGAGATGGAGGGGATCTATCTGTTTGAGTCATATATCAGAGTGGACAGTTCAATCGAATGGGCGCAGGACAACAGCGCGCCGGTGGTCGCATATAAAAAGAACAGCAGAAGCGCCAAGGAATACATGGCGCTGGCAGAGGAGGTAATGAAGCTTGGCAGTAGGTAAGGGCAGTATCTTAAGGGCGGCAGGCGCCAGTGCACAGTCAAAAGCAGAAAACGGCAGTACAGTGCATTTCATAGCTGCGCCGGATGAGCAGACAGAGAAGCTGATCAAAGAAAAGATTGATAAAGAGGAAAACAAAGAAACCAAAGAAACCAAAGATGTCAAAAAGGAAAATGGAGGTAGCAAGATGGCAGAAGAGAAGGAAGTTAAGATGGATGTCACGGCAGAAGAGGCTGTAAAAGCTGCGGATGCTAAAACAGTTCAGGATGCGGCAGCAGAGCCTGCTAAAGAGGCTCCTGCGGAGGAAAAGAAGGCTGCAGCACCCAGAAAAACAGCTGGACGCCCGGCAGGAAAGAAAACAGCTGCAAAGACAGACACAGCAAAGGCAGCCGCCGCGAAGGCTGCAGTTGTGAAGAAGGCAGCGAAACCTGCTGTTAAAAAGACACCTGCCAGAAAGCCGGCTGCATCTAAAGCAGCTGAGAAAAAAGCGGCAGAGCCAAAGACAGAACAAAAGCCGGAGACAAAACAGGAACCTGCCGTAAACCAGGGACGGGAAAGACATCCGGTAAACAAAGACCTTCCTGTGTATCTTCTGTAATATAGAATTGTGGATTTGCGTTGATTTTGGCGATTTACCTTGCGAAATCAACGCAAATGTGGTATGATTACAACAAACATATTGGCCATAATGAGCAGGAGGAGCACATGCCATGAATAGTTTTGACATTAGTACAAAGATCTATTATGGGGATAATGCACTCGACCGTCTGAGTGAGATACCTTATAATAAGATTATGGTTATAACAGATCCGTTTGTCGTACAGAGCGGTATGATCGAACTGATTACAAAAAGGCTTGAAAAGGGGAAAAAACAATACTCTATTTTTAAAGATGTTGTTCCTGATCCGCCTATTGAAAAGGTAGTGGCAGGTGTTAAGGCCCTTTTGGATTATATGCCGGAAGCCATAGTTGCAGTGGGCGGAGGATCGGCTATCGATTCTGCAAAAGCGATCCGTGAATTTGCCGGCAAGGCAGGAGAACTGCACAATGTGGCGTTGATCGCAGTACCCACAACAAGTGGTACAGGTTCTGAAGTCACAGCGTTTTCCGTGATCACAGACCCTGTGGAAAAAGTTAAATATCCGTTAGTTTCCGATGATCTGCTGCCAACAGAGGCAATTCTGGATGCAGAGCTTACGAGAAGCGTACCGCCTTCAATCACTGCAGATACAGGCATGGATGTATTTACTCATGCTCTGGAAGCATATGTCAGCACAAACAGCACCGAGTTTGCGGCAGCACTCTCTGAGAAGGCGATCGAAATATGCGGGACCTTCCTGCTGCGTGCTTATCTGGACGGCAATGACACACATGCCCGCAAGAAGATGCATATTGCATCTTGTCTGGCAGGACTTGCATTTAATGCAGCATCCCTGGGGATAAACCACAGCATGGCACATCAGCTGGGGGCCAGGTTCCATATCCCGCACGGACGTGCAAACGCCATGCTGCTGCCATATATCATTGAATATAACAGTTACATAAGTAAACACAGCCGCAGCCGCAAGGAATATCCGAGGCAGGTTGAAAAGTATGTGACGATTGCCAGGATACTGGGACTGCAGAACTTTAATACGATCACAACTGTGCGCGCGCTTGTTGCGTGGGTCCAGTTCATGCTGAAGGAAATGGATATCCCCCTCAGTGTTTCACAGACAGGAAAGTGCACAAAAGAAGAATATTTTGCAGCTATTCCTGATATGGCGGATGCCGCAATGGCAGATGCATGCACACCGACAAATCCAAGGGTTCCTGTCAAAGAAGATATCATGGAGATTTATGAGAGGCTTTGGGACGTTAATTAACCCCTGAAATCATTATATTATAATATTATAGAAGCTGGTTCTGCAGCAGCCATACGCTGCCGGAATCAGCTTCTTATTATCTGATCCTATAGAAAATATCCGCAGGACAATATTACTTACTATTCACAATACCGGAAAGGGAGAACAACAAAGATGAAAGAGAAACCAGAGAGGGCAGGGAAGAAAGAGGGGACAGGGAAGAAAGAGAGGACAGCCAGAATGCTGACAAACCCCTGGGTGGCAGGGCTGCTGGCTGTCTGCTGTACAGCACTGTGGGGCAGCGCTTACCCGTGCGTAAAGAGCGGTTATGAATTATTTCAGATAGCAGGGGAGGATGTGAGCTCAAAGATACTTTTTGCCGGCTACAGGTTTTTTGCTGCGGGGATCATGACATTTATTTTTTCTTGGATATCCTCGGGAAGAGTACCGGCAGTAAAGAGGGGGAATATTCCCGGCGCTTTAGGGCTGGGACTTGTTCAGACAACACTGCAGTATATCTTTTTTTACATAGGCGTTGCAAATACCACAGGGGTGAAGGGGTCTATCATAGGAGCCTCAAGCACTTTTTTTACTATACTCCTGGCACATTTTCTGATCAAGAGCGAGAAAATAGATATGAAAAAAGGACTGGGATGCATCCTGGGATTTTCAGGGGTAGTGCTGGCAAGCTTTACCGCCCAGGGCCTGGATGCCAGCTTTAGTATAGAAGGAGAAGGATTTCTGATCATATCCGCACTGTCCTATGCAGCAGCCTCAATCTGGTCAAAGGGGCTGGCGAAGAAAGAGGATCCCATTGTCATAACGGCAGTTCAGCTTCTGTTCGGGGGCGCTGTCCTGATGATCCTGGGCTTTTCCTTTGGAGGGCATATTGATGTGGTTGTATGGAGCGGAGCAGTTCTGTTTCTGTATATGGCATTTATATCTTCAGCAGCTTTTTCATTATGGACGCTTCTGCTGAAATACAATCCTGTAGGGAAGGTAGCCATATATGGATTTATGACGCCTGTGTTCGGAGTGTTCATGTCAGCTCTTTTTCTGGGGGAAAGTGCATGGAATATGAGGAACCTGGCAGCACTTCTGATGGTGAGCGCAGGGATCATTGTGGTGAACAGGGACGGAAAATGGAATTGCACAAAGAATAATGACGGAAAATGTACTGGATAGAATTAGAAGTATGAAAAGTGCACAAAAACAAGATGGTGTAATTGTGATAATATGATGAAAATGTTCGGATAGAGAAAAAGACTGTTGCCAAAATACACAGGCTGTGATAATATACAATCATAGATTGGAAACGGTACCGAGAACGTTACTGAAAACGGTTCCAATCATAGAAACCATAAATCTTATTTTATAAGAAAGAGGGAACATGATATGAAAAAGTTCAACAAAGCAACGGCAATGGCATTATCAGCAGCAATGGTCGCATCAATGGCGGGCGGTATTGTGGCACAGGCAGCAGAAGGTGATGCTGCGGGAACAGGAAAAGTATATTATCTGAATTTTAAGCCGGAGCAGGCTGACCAGTGGGTGGAACTGGGAAAGAAGTACACAGAGGAGACAGGCGTTCAGGTTGATATCGTGACAGCGGCATCAGGAACATACGAGTCTACCTTAAAATCAGAGATGGCTAAGACAGACGCGCCTACTCTGTTCCAGGTAAACGGCCCTGTAGGACTCGCATCCTGGAAAGATTACTGCTATGATTTAAAAGACAGCGAGCTTTACAAAGCTCTCAAGAGCGATGATTTTGCATTAAAGGGAGAGAATGATGAGATTCTTGGTGTGGCTTATGTAATTGAGACATACGGGATCCTTTATAATAAAGCTCTTCTGAATGACTATTGTGCATTAGACGGAGCTGTTATCAAATCAGCTGACGAGATCACAAGCTTTGACACACTTAAGGCAGTTGCAGAAGATATTCAGGCACACAAGGACGATCTGGGAATCGAAGGCGCATTCACATCAGCAGGAATGGATTCCTCATCTGACTGGAGATTTAAGACACATCTGGCAAACCTTCCGATCTATTATGAATACAAGGCAGATGGCATAGAGTCTACAGATGCAATTAAAGGAACTTATCTTGACAACTACAAACAGATCTATGATCTGTATATCAACAATTCAACATGTGAGCCGAGCCTTCTCTCCAGCAAGACAGGCGAAGATTCAGCTTCTGAATTTGCTTTAGGAGAAGCTGTATTCTACCAGAATGGTACATGGGCTTACAATGATGTTACAGGAAATGACGTAGCAGACGAAGATATGGGAATGCTTCCTATATACATCGGCGCTGAAGGCGAAGAGAACCAGGGCCTCTGCACAGGCAGTGAGAACTACTGGTGTGTAAACAAGAATGCTTCTGAAGAAGACATTCAGGCAACACTTGATTTCGTTTACTGGGTAATCTCCAGCGATACAGGAAAAGAGTCCTTCTCTAAAGAAATGCAGTTTGTAACACCGTTCTCAACATTTACAGATGCAGATCTTCCGGAGAATCCGCTGTTAAAGGCTGCTAATGAATATATTGCAGCAGGCAAGACTCCTGTAGCATGGTGCTTTACAACAATGCCTTCCGAAGAATGGAAAAACGGCGTAGGAAATGCACTTCTTGAGTATGCTCAGGGCACAGGCGAATGGGATGCAGTTAAGACTGCTTTCGTAGACGGCTGGGCATCAGAATACCAGGCAACACACGCTGAATAAGCTGTCAGGTCTGTATATTTACAAAAATAATATGAGGGTGGGCGATGCTTCGCCCGCCCTCTTTTTAGAAAGTGAGGAAAGAGTTTATGCAAAAGGCGATGAAAAAATATTTTCCCATTTTTGTATTGCCCACTTTAATAGCATTTGTCATTGGATTCCTGGCACCTTTTGTGATGGGTATCTACCTGTCCTTCTGCAAGTTCACCACTGTGACAGACGCTAAATTCATCGGTTTTTCTAATTATCAGAAGTCATTTGATCCCATCTTCATTCATGCACTTTGGTATACGGCGGCATTTACAATTGTATCTGTACTCTTTATCAATGTGCTGGCATTTACCGTGGCAATGCTTTTGACTAAGAAAATAAAGGGGACTAATATATTCCGTACAGTATTTTTTATGCCGAACCTGATCGGCGGCATTATACTGGGTTATATCTGGCAGCTGCTTTTAAACGGAGTGCTCCAGAATGTGGGAAGGACACTTACGTATTCTTCAACCTTTGGATTCTGGGGGCTTGTTATCCTGATGTGCTGGCAGCAGATAGGTTATATGATGATCATCTATATAGCTGGTATCCAGAATATACCGGGAGACCTGATAGAAGCCGCAAAGATCGACGGCGCCACACCGCGGCAGATACTTAAGAATGTGACCATCCCAATGGTCATGCCTTCAATCACGATCTGTACATTTCTGACACTTACGAATTCATTCAAGCTCTTTGACCAGAACCTGGCGCTGACAAACGGAGATCCCTCCAATATGTCAGAGATGCTGGCGCTGAATATATTTAATACATTTTACAGCAGACCGGGTTATGAAGGCGTAGGCCAGGCCAAAGCAGTTATCTTCTTTATACTGGTGGCGGTTATCGCGATCGTCCAGAATTACCTTACGAGAAGGAAGGAGGTTCAGCAATAATGAATGCAAGGAAAACAAAACATGGAACGCTGTTAACTGTAATATTTTCAGTCATTTCACTGGCATATGTATTTCCAATCGTGCTGGTCCTTATAAACTCCTTTAAGAAAAAAGCATATATCAGCAAGAATCCATTTTCTATTCCTACAGGCAAGATGTTTGTGGGCATAGAGAATTATACAAGAGGTATAGAGCGTACAAAATTCTGGGAAGCCTTTGGATGGAATGTATTCATTACAGTATTTTCAGTACTTGTCATTATCCTGTGTACGTCCATGACTGCTTGGTATATTACAAGGGTTAAAGGTGCTATGAGCTCAACGATTTATTATCTTTGCCTTTTTGCAATGATCGTACCGTTTCAGATGGTTATGTTCACCCTCTCTAAGATAGCCAATATGCTTCATCTGAATACACCTTGGGGGCTGATCATCATCTACCTCGGGTTTGGCGCTGGACTGTCGGTATTTATGTTCTGCGGTTTTGTCAAGTCGATCCCGCTGGAGATCGAGGAGGCGGCCATGATGGACGGCTGCAATCCGCTTCAGACGTATTTTCGGGTAGTATTCCCGATCATGAAGCCTACATGTGTGACGGTTGCCATCCTGCAGGCCATGTGGATCTGGAATGACTATCTGCTGCCATATCTTGTGCTGGATATCAAAAAATTTATGAATATCCCGATCGCAGTCCAATATCTGAAGGGCGGTTACGGCTCTATCGATATGGGAGCTATGATGGGTGTGCTTGTTCTGGCAATTATACCTATAATCGTATTTTATCTGTTCTGCCAGAAATATATTATTGAGGGCGTTGTGGCAGGCGCTGTCAAGGGATGAGAAAAATCGGGGAGGTGCGCTTATGAGAGCGAGTGGTATATTATTGCCGGTTGCAAGTCTTCCATCAAAATACGGGATTGGCGCTTTTTCTAAAAGTGCTTATGAGTTTGTAGATAAATTAAAGGCAGCAGGCCAGAAATACTGGCAGATTCTCCCGCTGGGACCAACCAGCTATGGAGATTCTCCGTATCAGTCATTTTCGGCATTTGCAGGAAATCCTTATTTTATTGATCTGGACGCATTGGTAGAAGAAGGACTGCTTACAAAGGAAGAATGTGAGGCTTGTGATTTCGGGGATGATCCGGGACGAGTTGACTATGAGAAGATATATAATGAAAGATTTAAGCTGCTGCAGGAAGCTTTTTTCAGGAGCAGGTCAGAGAATAACCAGGATTTCCAGACATTTATGAATGAGAATAAAGAGTGGCTGGATGATTACTGCCTGTACATGGCTGTGAAACGCAGGTTCAGGGGAGTAAGCTGGAGCGAGTGGGACGAGGATATCAGAGGAAGAGAGCCTGAGGCCATGAACAGGTACAGGGAGATGTGTTCCTCTGAGATAAGATTCTACGCATTTATGCAGTTCCTGTTCAGAAACCAGTGGCTGAAGCTGAAGGCATATGCAAATGAAAATGGGATCAGTATCATTGGGGATATTCCAATCTATGTAGCATTCGACAGTGCGGACACGTGGGCGGCTCCGGAAATGTTCCAGTTTGACAGCAGCCTGCATCCGACAGCTGTGGCGGGCTGCCCGCCTGATGGATTCTCAGCTACGGGGCAGCTGTGGGGAAACCCGCTCTATGACTGGGAATATCACAGAAGAACGGGATATGCATGGTGGATAAGAAGGATGCGCCACAGCTTTAAGCTGTATGATACTGTCAGGGTGGACCATTTCAGAGGTTTTGATGAATACTATTCTATACCGTATGGTGATGCCACTGCAGAGTTCGGCTGCTGGAAGAAGGGGCCGGGGATAGAGCTGTTTGAGGTGCTGAAAAGGGAGCTTGGTGACATGCCTATCATAGCCGAAGACCTGGGATATCTGACGCCAAGCGTCATAAAGCTTGTGAAGGATTCGGGCTATCCTGGTATGAAGGTCCTGGAGTTTGCCTTTGATTCAAGGGAGGAAAGTGATTATCTCCCCCACAACTATGATAAAAACTGTGTGGTTTATACGGGCACCCATGATAACCAGACACTCTCTGCATGGTTTGGCGAGCTGTCCGGGGAGGACAGGGAGCTGGCCATGGACTATCTGAACCTGTATGGCAGGGACAGAGAAGAATATAACTGGGAATTTATAAGACTGGCACTTGAAAGCGTGGCGGATCTGGCAGTTATTCCCATACAGGACTATCTGGGACTGGGAGCGGAGGCCAGGATAAACAGGCCTTCCATTCTTGGGGGGAACTGGGCCTGGAGACTCAGAGATGGAGAGTTCACGGATGAACTGGCGGGAAAGATCAGGAAGCTGACGAAAATATATGGAAGGCTTTGAGGCGGAAATATTATGTAAAATTATGCCTCATATAATCATACCTTGCTTTTTTCGCCTTTAATTGATAGAATATTAACAGATTCGCGTTCTGCAAAGAGTTTTGAGCAGATCTGAAAAGAGGTAAGGCGATGGAAAGTATCACAATCAAAGATGTGGCCAGACTTTGCGGGGTGGGGGTAAGCACAGTTTCCAGGGCAATGAATAATCATCCGGATATTAATCAGGAAACAAAAGAAAAAATCATGCAGGTGATCAGGGATTACAATTATGTGCCCAATAACAGCGCCAGGAACCTGAAACGTACTGACGCGAGGACGATCGCAGTTTTGATCAAAGGTATCACGAATCCTTTTTTTTCCAGGATGATCAAAGTATTTGAGGAGGAGATACAGAAGAAAAAGTATTCTTTTGTACTTCAGCATGTGGATAATAAGCAGGATGAGGTGGATGTGGCGATCGAACTGGAAAAGGAAAAGAGACTGAATGGAATTGTCTTCCTGGGAGGTTTCTTTTCGCATTCTGAGGAAAAGCTAAAGCAGATACCTGTTCCCTTTGTACTAAGCACCATAGGGCTGGTGGGCACTGCTGATAAAGATGAGTATGCCTCCGTGTCCGTGGATGATGTGAAAGAAAGCTACAAGATGACGGATTATCTGATTAAAAGCGGTCATAAGCGGATAGCCATAATCTGTGCGGACAATGATGATGAGAGTATCGGCAAGCTGCGTCTGGAGGGCTACAAGATGGCGCTTCATGATAATGGGATAGAGCTGGATGAATCAATCGTCTGTCCAATGAAGGAAGAACTGGACGGCTATAGTATGGAAAATGGTTATGCCGTGACGAAGGAACTGCTGGAATCCGGCAAAGAATTTACAGTTATCTATGCTATTTCTGACAGTGTGGCGATTGGAGCCTGCAGAGCAATAGTAGATGCAGGAAAAAAGGTTCCTCAGGATTATTCAGTGGCAGGATTTGACGGCCTGGACCTGGGTACTTATTACAATCCTTCCCTGACGACTATACGTCAGCCTGTAAAGGAGATGGCAGAAGCAACCATTAAGATCCTGTTTGATCTTATCAAGAAGAAGCCGGCAGAGAACCACCGGATATTTGAGGGAGAGCTGATCCAGGGAGAGTCAGTGAGAAAATTGAATTAATTGCAGCCGGGGCGTACTTAAGACGGCTGCCATATAAAAGACAAAGACGTGTATCAGCTGCCGGCTGGGCACGTCTTTGTCTTTTATATGGCAGCAAAACGGCAGAGAATAAGGCTGTATGCTTTGTGTTATTTGACTTACTGCGTTGACAAGACAAAGTAAATGAATTAAAATGATAACTATTCAGCAGGTCTGTGCATTTACTGCACAGAATGAGCGAGAGAATTAATTTAACAGGCATGCGGGATGCCAAGAAGAACAGGTGGCGTTTATGGGAATCATAAGAGCTGAAAAGCTGAGTTTTGAATATACAAAATTTACAGAAGATGGGAATATTGAATCTGTAAACAGAGCGGTGGACAATGTGGACCTGGATGTAAAGAAGGGTGATTTTATTGCGATCCTTGGGCATAACGGTTCGGGAAAGTCTACACTTGCCAAGCATATCAATGCTATTCTTCTGCCGACAGAAGGAGCGCTCTATGTAGACGGGAAGGATACAAGAGATGAAAGCAGTCTCTGGGATATCCGCCAGGAAGCAGGCATGGTATTCCAGAATCCGGACAACCAGATCATTGGAAGTGTTGTGGAGGAGGACGTGGGATTTGGCCCTGAAAATATGGGGATACCGTCAAAAGAAATATGGGAGAGAGTGGAAGAGAGCTTAAAGGCAGTCGGAATGTGGGAATACAGGACAAATTCCCCCAATAAGCTCTCGGGAGGCCAGAAGCAGAGGGTGGCTATTGCAGGAGTGGTAGCCATGCATCCGAAATGTATCGTGCTGGATGAGCCCACAGCCATGCTTGACCCAAACGGGCGGAAAGAAGTGATCAGGACAGTCAGGGCTCTCAATGACGTGGAGGAAGTCACGGTCATTTTGATCACCCATTATATGGAAGAAGTTATTTATGCGGATAAGATCATTGTTATGGATGAGGGAAAAATCGTCATGCAGGGAACGCCAAGGGAAATCTTTTCCCAGGTGGATACGCTGAAAAAATACAGGCTTGATGTGCCTCAGGCCACTCTGCTGGCCCATGAACTGAGAAATGCAGGTGTCGCCCTGCCTGAGTGCATCTTAAGTGTTAAGGAATTGGTGGATGAATTATGTCAATTAAAATAGAACATCTTTCTTATGTATATGGAGAAGGTACGGCTTTTGAAAAGAAAGCTCTTGATGATATCAGCCTGGAACTTCCGGACGGGCAGTTTATTGGGATCATAGGACATACGGGCTCAGGCAAATCAACTCTGATCCAGCATCTCAACGGATTGATAAAGGCAACCTCCGGCCAGATTTATTATAATGGCCAGAGTATCTATCAGGATAATTATAATATGAAGGAACTGCGCAGCAAGGTAGGGCTGGTATTTCAGTATCCTGAGCACCAGCTTTTTGAAATCGATGTTTTTACAGATGTATGCTTTGGGCCGAAGAATCTGGGGCTGTCACAGGAAGAGACAGAAGAGAGGGCCAGGGAAGCTCTGGAGCAGGTTGGGCTTGGTGAGGAATTCTACAGACAGTCGCCGTTTGAGCTTTCAGGCGGGCAGAAGCGCAGAGTGGCCATAGCAGGGATTCTTGCCATGAAACCCGAAGTACTCATTCTGGATGAACCCACAGCTGGTCTTGACCCCAAAGGGAGGGATGAGATACTGGACCAGATAGCCATGCTGCATAAAGAGAGAAAGATCACGGTGATCCTTGTCTCACACAGTATGGAAGATGTGGCTAAATATGTGCAGAGGATCATTGTAATGAACAGGGGAAAGGCCATGTATGACGGAGCGCCCAGGGAAGTGTTTAAACACTACAGGGAGCTGGAAGAAATCGGACTGGCTGCCCCGCAGGTAACTTATGTAGTGAACAGTTTAAAGGAGAAGGGCTGGGATATAAAAACAGATGCCACCACGGTGGAAGAAGCCAGGGATGCGATCCTCATAGCCCTCAGAAAGTAGAGACCCATGTTAAGAGATATCACTTTAGGACAGTATTATCCTGTCAATTCTATAATCCACAAGCTTGACTCAAGGGTAAAGCTTGTGGGGACGCTGGCGTTTATCATATCACTTTTTTTCTTTAAATCCTTTGCGGGATATGCAGTAGCAGCCCTGTTTCTGGGGATAGTGATTAAATTGTCCAAAGTGCCCCTGAAGTTTATGCTGAAAGGCCTGAAAGCTATTATCATCCTGCTTTTGATCACGGCAGTATTCAATCTGTTTCTCACACCGGGCAGGCCTCTTGTAACGCTGTGGAAGCTGACTATCACTTATGAAGGACTTCGTCAGGCTGCATTTATGACGATCAGGCTGATATTTTTGATCGTGGGGTCCTCTGTCATGACGCTGACTACCACGCCCAATAACCTGACAGACGGCATGGAAAAAGGCCTCCGTCCTCTGGGTAAGCTGCGTGTGCCAGTGCACGAGGTGGCTATGATGATGTCGATCGCACTGAGATTTATCCCCATATTATTGGAAGAAACAGATAAGATCATGAAGGCCCAGATAGCCAGGGGCGCTGATTTTGAGAGCGGCAATCTGATCAAGAAGGCAAAGAGCCTTGTGCCGCTTCTTGTACCGTTGTTTATCTCGGCTTTCCGCCGTGCCAATGATCTGGCCATGGCCATGGAGGCCAGAGGGTATCATGGAGGGGAAGGAAGGACGAAAATGAAGCCCCTCATCTATCAGAACAGGGACAGGATAGCATACCTGATCCTGCTGGCCTATCTGGTGGTCTCTATTGCCATAGGGCGGTTGTCACCAGTCTGATGGGGAGATTTAGCGATTGTGAGGAGAGCAGTTTGAGGAAGATCAAGCTTATCGTAGCTTATGACGGCACGAATTACTGCGGCTGGCAGTACCAGCCTAATGGAATAACTATAGAGGAAGTATTGAACAGGCATTTAAGTGAGCTTCTGAAGGAAGAGATAAAGGTGGTCGGAGCCAGCAGGACTGATTCAGGCGTACATGCACTGGGAAATGTGGCGGTTTTTTGTACGAAGGCCAGGATGCCGGCAGACAAGATTTCCTTTGCGCTTAATACAAGACTTCCTGAGGATATAAGGATACAGGATTCCTGTGAAGTACCGGAGGAGTTCCATCCCCGGTTCGCGGATACAGTAAAGACTTATGAGTACAGGATCCTTAACAGACGTTTTCCTGATCCTACCAGGCGCCTGTATTCTTATTTCTATTATTATCCCCTGGATGTGGAGAGGATGAGGGAAGCCGCGGCATATCTTGTTGGGGAGCATGACTTTAAGAGCTTCTGTACCCATAAGCCGGAGGTGGAGAATACGGTCAGGACAGTGTATTCCCTGGATATTGAGAAAGAGGGAGATATGATCTGCATACGAATACGCGGAAACGGCTTTCTTTATAATATGGTCAGGATCATCGCGGGCACCCTTATCAGGGTAGGCGGAGGCAGCATAGAGCCTGGGGACATAAGTGAGATATTAGAAGCAAGAGACAGGAGAAGGGCAGCTGAGACAGCGAGGCCGGAAGGACTGACGCTTGTAAAGATCGAGTATGTATAAAATATTTGTGGGAAACGTTATAAAGGCAGGAATGGCCGTCTGCAGCTGATGCAGGCGGTTTCTTTTTTGGGGGGATGAGGAATACCCCCTTCTCCTGAACATATAAAACTGTATTTTATACAAATATGCTTGAAAGAAGATAAAGCAGAACGTATACTTAGGGTGTCAAAACAAGTTGCACAAAATGGCGGAAAGATGGAGAATGATATGTTAAAGATCGCAGTTTGTGATGATGAAAAAATTATACTTGAGCAGATAAAAAGATACGTGGAGGCATTTGAGGTGCCCTCCTCTGTGGATGTATATCACAGCGGAGAGGGGCTGCTGATGTCGGGAAGGCATTATGACATTATATTTCTGGATATAGATATGCAGGGGATCAATGGGATCGAGACGGCAAGGCGGATCAGGAGGTCTGATAAAAAGGTGAAAATCATTTATGTCACAGGCTACAATGATTTTGCCAGCTCAGCTTTTTCTGTCCATGCATTCGGATATCTCTTAAAGCCTGTAAAACAGGAACAGATACACAGGCAGCTGAGGGAGGCTGTGTCATACACAGAACAGGAAGCGCCTGTGCAGACTGTGCGCTTTGAGACAGAGTCGGGTATCAAAGACCTGGATATTAAAGAAATCTATTATTTTGAATATCTGGACAGAAAAATACAGATAAAGACGGATGCAGGCATTTACCGGCTGAAGGGCAGCATTACTATGATGGCGGAAAAAATGGAAAAGTACGGTTTTTGTATGCCGCACAAAAGTTTTGTGGTAAATCTGTACCAGGTAAAAAGCCTTAAGGGGTATGACATTACCATGATGGATGGGAGTGTGGTGCCTCTCTCACAGAAAAAGTCCGTGGAATTCAGAGAAAAGCTCAGCAGTTTTCTGGCTCGGCAGATATAGGGGATAGGGTATGGGGATTCTGGAGATTTTAAATCTTATTTTAGGGTTGGTTTTCGAACCGATTGCATTAGTTTACAGCGCCTATTATTTTATGAGCAATGTGGAGAGGCGGGTATATCTGCCAAAGAAATATTATGTGGCAGGTTTTGCGGTTTTTATAATAGCTGTCACTGCAGGCAGTCTTTTTTTCAGGGATGACAGGATTTCCGCAGTCACAGGTATAGTACTGATCTCTGTGCTGGGATATTTTTTCTTTCAGAGAAGCCTGGTGGGAGTTGCTTATGATATTGTTTTTATTATTGGTGTATTTCTGTGCCAGACAGCAGTTATTATGGCGGCAGAGGTGGTAATATTGGAAAATGGGCTGGGAAGCGTGCTCTTTTTTGCAGATGTCAGTCTTGTGATCAAGATCGTTACAGTCGTACTTCTCACCCGGCTTTTTGTATATGCGGTGAACAGAGTAAAGTTTGCATCCCTTCCTAAGCTGCTTCTGTTCAGCATTCTGATCCTGCCTGTCTTCAGTATTATTTTTCTTCTTTCCATGTGGGAGTCCTCTGTCCTTTATTTCCAGATGAAAGGATTCGGGCTGTATGTGCTGAATGCTATCCTGCTCATTATTGTCAATCTTTATTTTATATATTTATTTGGTTATGTTTTCAAGGCCAGAAATCTGGAAAGGGATCTGAAGGTATACAGAGAGAAGAATGAGATTCAGTTCCGGTATTATGAGGAGCTGGAGAAAAAGTACCAGGAATCCAGAAAAATGATACACGATATGAAAAACCATCTGCAGGCAGTTGAGGAGCTCTACGGGTCAGGGGAGACAGAAAGGGGCAGCAAATACGTAAAAGGAATGTACCATCTCTTAAATTCTTATGGTGAGAAGTACTATTCAGACAATAAAATGTTAAATATCATCTTAAATGATAAGTTCACCCAGGCTGAGAGGGACGGAGTCAGGACAAAGGCCATGATGGGGGAGGCAGATCTTAGTTTCATGTCAGATCTGGATATTACTACGATATTTGCAAATCTGCTGGATAATGCACTGTATGCTTCCAGACAGGTTAAAAATTCAGATATAACGATCAAAATGGATACATTCAATGAATTCATAGTAGTCAGTATCCAGAATTCAGCAGTCCAGCCCCATGAAATAGAATGCAGCCAGAAAAGAAACCGGGAAGGCCATATGGGTCTGGGACTTGTAAATGTCAGGCAGACACTGGAAAAATATCACGGGACTCTGCAGACTGAGCAAAATGGGGGAGAGTTCCAGGTCAATATAACGATTCCTATAAACGACGTGCATCAGAGGATGCAGAGTGAGGCAGGGAGGGGTTAACATGAATATCGGATTTATCTTCTGTGCAGTGCTTGCGGTCTTCTTTATAATAATGGCCGGCATATTTGCAGTTATGGGAGAAAAAGGCGCTATGCTGGTGAGTGGTTTTAATACAATGCCAAAAGAAAAAAGGGAACTCTATGACAAGAAGAGGATGAGCCGCGACCAGAGAAACATGTTCCTGATATGGGCGGCCATTATGGGGGCAGGGGCAGTATTATCCCTTCTTGTATCCGCATATATGGGTGCGGCGGCAGGTGCTGTCTGGCTTATTATGTTTTTCCGGGAAGTACATTTAGATGCGGATAAGGAATTTGCGAAATATTTGAAGCAGATAATAATATGTATGGTCCTTATCCTGGGGACAGTGGCAGGCTGCAAAGTGGATAAGGGACTTGCAGACTGTTTTGATGAGGATACCCTGAAGAAGACAGGAGAACAGGCTGTCACATATGTAAATCAGCGTGAGTATGAGAAATTCAGGGATATGTTTTCAGAACAGTATAAGGATAATGTTACAGAAGAACTTTTTGAAGAAATCACAAGTTATTCTGATAAGATGGGGGAGTTTGAAAAGTTCGAGAAGGGGGCTGTCATGGGCCAGACAGACGAAGAGACAGGGGCAAGCTATGCAGGAGTAATTGTCGTGGCCAGGTATGAGAAAGGAAAGATCCAGTACAGGCTTGGTTTCACAGACGATATGAAGCTTATCCAGTTCTTCCTCTGAGGCTGAAGAGGCCCGGAAATAAAGGAAAAAAATGAAAAAAAGTTATTGACACACACGGACTTGTGTAATATAATATCTCAATGTGACGTAGTACGTGAACGCATGAACCAAAGCCCCGGTAATGGCGTTTTACTATAAGCAGCAAGAGTGTAACAGTATGTTACCATTAATTATCCAAGGAGGTAAACCAATGAAAAGTTATATGGCTAGTCCATCAACAATTGAAAGAAAATGGTATGTAGTAGACGCTACAGGATATACATTAGGTCGTTTGTCATCAGAAGTAGCAAAGATCTTAAGAGGTAAGAATAAACCTACCTTTACACCGCACATCGATACAGGTGATTATGTAATCATCACTAATGCTGAAAATATCAAAGTTACCGGAAAGAAATTAGACCAGAAGATTTATTACCGTCATTCTGAGTATGTAGGCGGAATGAAGGAAACTACCTTAAGGGAAATGTTAGATAAGAAACCTGAAAGAGTTATCGAACTGGCTGTTAAGGGAATGCTTCCAAAGGGACCATTAGGAAGACAGATGATAACAAAACTTCATGTATACGCTGGACCAGAGCATGATCATGCAGCTCAGAAGCCAGAAGTATTAACATTCTAAGAGGAGGTAAAGAACATTGGCTAACGGAAAATTCTACGGAACAGGAAGAAGAAAAAAATCTATCGCAAGAGTATATGTAGTACCTGGTACAGGTAAGATTACTATAAATAAAAGAGACATTGATGACTATTTTGGTCTTGAGACATTAAAGGTTATCGTTCGCCAGCCATTAACGGCTACTGAGACAACTGATAAGTTTGATGTATTAGTAAACGTACACGGCGGCGGAACAACAGGACAGGCTGGTGCCATCAGACACGGACTTTCCAGAGCTCTGCTTCAGGTAGACAACGATTACAGACCAATCCTGAAGAAAGCAGGTTTCTTAACAAGAGACCCGAGAATGAAAGAAAGAAAGAAATACGGTCTCAAGGCAGCTCGTCGCGCGCCTCAGTTCAGCAAGAGATAATCTGCTGTTCAAACCGTATCAAAATGGTTCAAAAACCCCGGAAAATCAAGGTTTTCCGGGGTTTTACTATATCTAAACGGGCTGATATAGTTTGACCAAATTTAGCAAAACGAGAGCCGTTTTCACCCAATTTTTAGTGGTCCGCAAGTGGTTAACCGGCCAAAAAGAGGGCAAAAAGAGGGTCAAGTGGTGCCCAAAGTGGTTAACCGAGAGCCGATTTTGTAGGTGTTTTGGGGGCTACTTTTCAGCCAGCCTTCCTCTTGTTTTGGGCTGTGGCAGTTTGGCATAGTTTGACCTAATTTGAATAATTGAATATGAATTTGATGTAGCACTCAGTATAAAATGACTGGGTGCTTTTTTCATTTCAGGAACTCGTATTCCGGCGATAGAAAGAGCCGTCACTTCACTTTTTATTTTGAAGTGGCGGCTTTTTCTATTTCCAGAAGCAACAGCAATAATCAGAAATGAGGTGAAGTCAATGAACACGCAAATCATCGCCATCGCCAACCAGAAAGGCGGCGTTGGCAAGACAACAACCTGTGCCAACTTGGGAATCGGGCTGGCACAGGCCGGGAAGAAAGTCCTGCTGATCGACGGAGATCCGCAAGGGAGCCTAACCATCAGCCTGGGCAATCCCCAGCCGGATAAGTTGCCCTTTACGCTGTCAGACGCAATGGGCCGTATCCTGATGGATGAGCCGCTCCGTCCCGGCGAGGGTATCCTGCACCACTCAGAGGGCGTAGACCTGATGCCTGCGGACATCCAGTTATCCGGTATGGAAGTATCCCTGGTAAATGCCATGAGCCGTGAGACTATCTTGCGGCAATATCTGGACACGCTGAAGGGGCAATACTCCCATATCCTCATCGACTGCCAGCCCTCCCTTGGAATGCTCACAGTCAATGCGCTGGCCGCTGCAAACAGGATCATCATTCCCGTTCAGGCGGAGTATCTGCCCGCCAAAGGGTTGGAACAGCTGCTCTCCACGGTAAACAAGGTAAAGCGGCAGATCAACCCCAAGCTCCAGATAGACGGTATCCTGCTGACGATGGTGGACAGCCGGACCAACTTTGCAAAAGAGATCTCAGCACTCCTGCGGGAGACCTACGGCAGCAAGATTAAGGTGTTCGGCACAGAGATTCCCCACTCTGTCCGGGCTAAGGAAATCAGCGCCGAGGGAAAAAGCATTTTTGCCCATGATCCTGGTGGCAAGGTGGCAGAGGGCTACAAAAATCTGACGAAGGAGGTGTTGAAACTTGAAAAGCAGCGCGAAAAAAATAGAGCTGGCCTCGGTAGATGATCTGTTCTCCACCGAAGAAGGTCGCCAGGATGCAAAGCTGGAAAAGATTCAGGAAATTCCATTGTCTGAACTGCATCCGTTTAAGAATCACCCATTCAAAGTCAAGGATGACGAAGCCATGATGGAGACCGCTGACAGTATCAAGCAGTATGGTGTTCTGGTTCCGGCGATTGCCCGGCCGGACCCGGAGGGCGGTTATGAGCTGGTAGCCGGACACAGGCGGCACAGAGCCAGTGAACTGGCAGAAAAGGAGACTATGCCGGTCATTGTCCGTGATCTGGATGATGATGCCGCCACAATTATTATGGTTGACAGCAACTTGCAACGAGAAAGCCTTCTTCCAAGCGAAAGGGCCTTTGCCTATAAGATGAAGCTGGATGCCATGAAACATCAGGGGGAGCGAGTTGATTTAACTTGTTCCCAAGTTGGGAACAAGTTAGAGGGCAAGAAGTCCAGTGAGATTTTGGCAGAGCAAGTAGGTCAGAGTAAAAACCAGATTTTTCGCTATATCCGTCTGACAGAGCTGATTCCTGAATTGATGGATATGGTGGATGAAAAGAAGATTGCCCTGAACCCTGCCTATGAGCTGTCCTTTCTCAAAAAGGAGGAACAGGTAGACCTGTTGGACGCGATGGACAGTGAACAGGCTACACCTTCCCTTTCCCAAGCCCAGCGGCTCAAGAAGTTCAGTCAGGAGGGGCATCTCTCTATTGATGTGATGAGGGCTATTATGGGTGAGGAAAAGAAAAGCGATCTGGATCGTGTGACATTTACTTCTGATACTCTGCGGAAGTATTTCCCCAAAAGTTATACGCCAGCCCGGATGCAGGAAACCATTATCAAGCTGCTGGAACAATGGCAGAAAAAACGCCAGAGAGACCAGGAACGATGAAAGGAGCCGCCTATGAAGGATATTTCAGCCAGGGAGCTGAAAGGGCATAACATTCTCGCCGTAGAAAGATTTTGGGATAACACCCGCTGGATGATCGAGTTTTCCATCCTGCGTCCCGGCACTACTTACGGAAGGCACGGAGATGAAATGCGGCTGTTTTTGACAGAGGACGGGTATCAGGCCGCCCTGCAAAGTCAGCAGCGCAGGGAGATCAAAATCAAAAGGTGCGCCCGTGTAATTGAGGGTCATGTCCTGGATGTAAAGAAAAAACGGAGGAAATAAGATGTTTAGAGAAAAAGAAATCTGCAATGCTATCAGGACGGCGTATCTTTATCTTTTCCCCGACAAAAAGGAGCGGAAAAGGGCGCTTTCCAGATTGAACATGGAACTTGTGGTGCAGTCTGTCCGCTATCGTGGGGAAAGTGTTCTTGCCTACCAGACCGCAGGAAATCATGAGTGTTCCCTGAACTACTATGGGCCGGAGTTGCTTCCACAGCGGGGATTTTGCATTTACCAAAAAACTATCCAAAGTCATTCCACACAAGTGGAGGCTTCATGTATCCGGGAACTATGGCTCTTGGAGGACGGACGGTTTGTGGAGGTGTCCTGCGTGAATACGAAATACCGCTCAGCATATGAAAGGTTTTCCACCTGTTACCGCACTATCCATCATATCGTCAGGGAGCGGGACTGGCAGGACTATCCAGCGGAGGAGGTTGCCGACGCCTTTGAGGACATCAGCCGCTATCCCTTTGATGGGAGACCAGGAGTTTTCTATGAAGTTTGAGCCGCGTCTTTACTGACAGCGGCTTTTGTTATTCCCTGACCACAGGAAGGAGTGAAGTGAATGGCAGTCTACCGCGTACAACGGACACGCGATTACACCGTTATGTCAAATTATCATCTGAAGGATAAAGGGCTGACCTTAAAATCTAAGGGCCTGCTTTCCATGATCCTGTCGCTTCCAGAGGAGTGGAATTACACGACCAGAGGGCTGGCTTCCATCTGTAAGGAGGGTGTGGACGCTATTGGCTCTGCGCTCAAAGAGCTGGAAACAGCCGGCTACATTGTCCGCAGGCAGCTTCGCGGAGCAAATGGCCGTATTACTGATACTGAGTACATCATTTATGAGCAGCCTCAGCCAAAGAAGCCGGATATGCTGCCGCCGGATGTGGTTTCACCAGATACGGAAAACCCGGATATGGTAAGACCGGATATGGAAAAGCCCGCAGAATTAAATATAGAGAAATCAAATACAGAAAAATCAATTACTTATGGATCAAGTACCGATTCCATTCCCTTCCGGGAAACAGCGGCGGCAAGACCGCCGGAACGGAAAGGAAGGGATGCGATGTCTGTCACAGAGATAGAAAATTATCGGGAATTGATTTTGGAAAATATCGAGTATGACTGCCTGAAGCAGCGTTATCCGCTCTACTTGGATGACCTGAATGAGATCGTAGAGCTGATGGTGGAAACGGTCTGTGCCAGAAGAAAGACCACCCGGATCTCTGGGGCAGACTTCCCCCACGAGATCGTGCGTTCCCGCTTTTTGAAGCTGGGCAGCTCACATATCGAGTTTGTCATGGACTGCCTGCAAAAGAACACCACCCAGGTACGCAACATGAAGCAGTACCTGCTTGCGGTGCTGTTCAATGCGCCTACCACCATGAGCAATCATTACACTTCATTGGTCAACCACGATATGCACACAGGCGGCTGGTAAGGCCGTCTTTTATTATGCCAAAGGAGGCACGACATGAACCAGATGGAAATTTTCAAAAACCCGGAGTTTGGCAGTATCCGAGTCATTGAAGAAAACAGCAAATACTTGTTCAGCGGAACGGATGTGGCCGTTGCGCTGGGGTACAGCAATCCCCGCGATGCAATTATCCGCCACTGTAGGTATGTCGTGAAACGCGACGCACCTCACCCACAAAGCCCCGACCGCAAAATCAGTATGACTTTTATCCCCGAAGGAGATTTGTACCGACTGATCGTTCACAGCAAATTGCCATCGGCAGAGCGGTTTGAACAGTGGGTGTTTGATGAGATCCTGCCTACCATTCGCAAGCATGGAGCTTATCTCACAAAAGAAAAATTGTGGGAGGTAGCCACTTCACCAGAGGCTTTGATGAAACTCTGCTCGGATTTGCTGGCTGAGCGCGAAGCGAATGTTTCTCTGCGTAAAGAAAATGCACAGTTGGAGGGCAAAGCCGCTTTCTATGATCTGTTCATCGACTTAAAGCACAGCACCAATCTCAGGACTACTGCCAAAGAGCTGGATGTGCCGGAGCGCCGGTTTGTCCGGTTTCTTCTGGAAAAGCGGTTTGTGTATCGCACTGCATCCGGCAATGTGCTGCCCTATGCCAATGTTAAAACTACGGGGTTGTTCTGTGTGAAGGACTACTGTAATCACGGGCATACCGGTTCCTACACGCTGGTTACGCCCAAGGGAAAGATCTATTTTGCCCAGCTGCGGGAGATGATCTTGTTGATTCCATAAGAACGGAAAGGAAGTGAATTTTATGCCAGAAGGCAAAACAATCGGTCAGCTGATGGAGGAAATGCGCCAGAAAGCCGGAGCGCAGAACTACCACGGCCATGACTACATGGATTTGGAGCGATTTGCCGAGGACACCAGGCACATGATTATCTTCGATGTGCTGACTAACGACTCTCCGGTGGGCTGGAAAGGAGAACGCACCCGTCTGTTTTTGACGGAGGCTGGATACCAAAAAAGTCTGGAAAACCAAGAAAAAGGCCACATCAAGATTCTCAGCCATGCAAAGGTCAGAAATGGGGAGTTGTTCTATGACCACAAAGAACAGATACGATAGGAGGAATCCGATATGAACGAGGAAAAGAAAGTCCCATTCAAGTGGGAGTTTGGAGAAGAAACCATATCGCTGCAACTTGGGATGTATGCGAATAATCAGCGGCTTTATATCGGCATGATTACCCACACAGAAGATGGGGCGGAACCATTTGCAGATATGACGGTAAACCTTCCGGGGTATTCCCTGGAACCTGGAGAGGCGTTTATTTCCGGTGACATCAGTAAGGACCTGCTGCGATTCATTAAAGAGAACAAATTGGGGAAGGTGCTTCCCTATCAGGTACAGTCCGGTTATGGGAAATATTCTGCTGTTGCTTTTGATCTGGAGAAGTTGAAAGCATTTGACCCCAAAGGTGTGGCAGAGTTTCGGAAAGAGTGGAATCTGCCGGATAAGAAGCCGGTAAAGAAAAAAAGCCGCGGGATGGAGCGATGAAGCAATACCTTCTCCGGCGGCTGGTGATCCCGCCTTAGAAAGAAATGCACCATCCCTGCACATTTTGTGGAAAGGAGGCGTTGAAAATGCAGGAAGAAGTGGAAAACAGGACTTTAACGCTGGTTGTCAGCGGAACAAAGTTCACTGGCAGGCTGTTTAAGGCCGCCATCACCAAGTACCTTGCCCACTGCAAGGAAAAGAAGCTGCAAAAGCAGAGAAGTCGTGACGCTCCTGTGACACCCCACGGCAAACAGACCGTCAAGCAGCTCATTGGCCAGAACCAGGGGATCTCCAATATCGAGATTACAGACCCCTCCATCAAGGAATTTGAGAAGATCGCCCGGAAATATGGTGTGGACTATGCGGTGAAGAAAGACCGCAGCAGCTCCCCGCCCAAGTACCTGATCTTTTTCAAAGGCCGTGACGCCGATGCGCTGACCGCTGCATTTACCGAGTATACCAGCAAAAAGGTCAAGAAAGCCGAGAAAACGGAACGCCCGTCTGTGCTGGCAAAACTCAGTCAGTTCAAAGAGATGGTCAAAAATGCCGTGGTGGACCGCACCAAGCGAAAGGAGCTGGAACGATGAAAAAGCAGTTTGACATCAAAAAGCTCGTTTTGCTGAACCTGCCCTATCTCCTGATGGGGCTGTTTGCTACTAACTTCGGGGAAGCATGGCGGCTGGCTCAGGGGGCAAATGCTTCAGAGAAATTCCTTTCCCTGTTTGCTGTCCTGCCTGGAGCGCTGCAAAGTTTCTGGCCCAGCCTGCACCCATTGGATCTGCTGGTGGG
Organism: Murimonas intestini; assembly: GCF_024622195.1. Lineage (NCBI taxonomy): Bacteria > Bacillati > Bacillota > Clostridia > Lachnospirales > Lachnospiraceae > Murimonas > Murimonas intestini. The sequence continues at coordinate 72,984 of NZ_JANKBI010000005.1, read as the reverse complement.
GCTGTGCTGCGGTGCCGGTCTGCGTCTGGCGGTGTACCTCAAAAGTAAAAACGCGAAGAAGTACCGACATGGGCTAGAGTATGGCTCTGCCCGTTGGGGGACCCGTGAGGACATCGCTCCCTACATCGACCCGGTGTTCCAGAACAATGTCATTCTCACGAAAACCGAAAGCCTGACCATGAACAGCCGCCCCAAGGACCCAAAGACCGCCAGAAACAAGAATGTTCTGGTGATCGGCGGCTCCGGTTCCGGTAAGACCCGCTTTTGGTTGAAGCCAAATCTCATGCAGATGCACTCGTCCTATGTAATTACGGACCCCAAGGGAACCATTTTGGTCGAGTGCGGAAAAATGCTCCAAAGGGGCGCACCCAAGCTGGGGAAGGACGGAAAGCCCATGAAGGACAAGCAGGGAAAGGTCATCTATGAGCCATACCGGATTAGGATGTTGAATACCATCAATTTCAAGAAGTCCATGCACTATAACCCTTTTGCCTATATCCATAGCGAAAAGGACATCTTGAAGCTGGTAACGACGCTGATTGCCAACACCAAAGGCGAAGGCAAGGCCGGGGACGATTTCTGGGTCAGTGCGACACGTTCGCATACAAACACTATTCCACAGGGAGCAAAGCTCTGTGGGCGCTAAGACCGAGTAGTGCTAAAAATGCGGAGCCTCCGAGATAATTCGGAAGCTACAACTGATACTGCGACAGGTGGAATGAGGGAGTAACGCCCTGAAACGCCTGACCTGAAAACTACGGCTGGCGTTGGCTGGAAACGGCCAGGGTCAGAAGCCCGTTAAAGACGGCTGACTGCGTTCGCTCTGTGCGCGGTAAACAATGGAAACAGCGGCAGGTGCATAGCAAGCCAGAGGTGGCTGTGAGCGTTAGGCCGGGGGTCTATAAAATGCCTATGGCGAGAATGTCCGAAAGGGCAGGCCAATCTGCGATAGTACGGGTCTAAAAGAAGAGTGGGGCTAATCCCCCTATCCCGCAAGGGAGCCAGTGTGGAAGAGTAAAAATTTGTCCCTATGAAACTCCATGCGCCGTTACAGGCGGCGGCAAGCTGGCAGGTCCATAGTAGAAACCTAAGGGCATATGGAAAGATAGCAGTATCGGAACGTGGGGAAAGCCTATCGCGTATATCATGGGCCAACATGGTATATAGGCTGTCGAATCATATAAGCAGTCGAAGCGGTGGGTAAAGTAGTGGCGATAGCGGTGATGTTCCCTGTAATGGGGAATGGAGTGACAGCCACGAGTCAACAGCAAGGCAAAACACTAATCACAAGTGAGCAGTAGGATTTCGGGTACGACCAAAAGGTCAATCTTCCCTCAAAGGAGTTGATGCCTATATGGTTACCGAGAACAAACGAAGAAGTACAACTAAGAAACCGAAAAAAGTCAATAATCTGCGCTATGCCGAGTATTACGATATGCAGGAAACTTTTGATGGGCTATATGCGAAAGCTGCAAAAGGCGAGACATTTGATAGTCTGATGGATTTGATATTCAGCAAAGACAACATCTTACTTGCCTATCGGAACATCAAGGGCAATGGCGGAAGCGTGACACCCGGCACGGATGGGCTGACAATTCGGGCTATTGAGAAATGCAGCCCGGAAACGTTGGTTCAGAAGGTACGAAACATTACCAAGAATTACAGCCCACGGGCTGTACGGAGAAAAGAAATTCCAAAGCAAAGTGACCCAAGCAAGACCCGTCCGCTGGGTATTCCATGTATCTGGGACAGGTTGATACAGCAATGTATTCTCCAAGTTCTGGAGCCAATCTGTGAGGCAAAATTCAGCGAGAATAGCTACGGGTTCCGGCCCAACCGAGACTGTGAACAAGCCATAGCCGCGTCCTACCGGCATATGCAGCAATCTCATTTGCACTATGTTGTCGAGTTTGACATCAAGGGATTTTTCGATAACGTAGACCACTCGAAACTGATTAAGCAGATGTGGGCGCTGGGAATCCGGGACAAACGACTGATTTACATTGTCAAGCGCATATTAAAAGCCCCTATCCAGTTAGAGAACGGCACAACGGCGGCCCCCGTTAAGGGTACGCCTCAGGGCGGTATTATCTCGCCCCTGTTGGCAAATATCGTGCTGAACGAACTGGATTGGTGGGTAGAAAGCCAATGGGCAGATAACCCGGTGGCTGTGGCGCGGGGCAGAAACAGGCAGTTAGGCGGCAACACCGTATTCGACAAAAGTCATGGATACCGCGCTATGCGTACAACCCGCTTAAAAGAAATGCACATTGTCCGATATGCCGATGATTTTCGTATATTCTGTCAGAATAAGGACAGCGCAGAGCGGACGCTGATTGCGGTTACCAAATGGCTGAAAGAACGGCTGAGGCTGGACGTATCCCCGGAAAAGACACAGGTGGTAAATCTCAATAAGCATTACTCCGAATTTCTTGGTATCAAAATGAGGCTCACGAAGAAAAAGAACAAGCTGGTGGTTCAATCGCGCGTTAGCGAAAAAGCCGTTAAGCGGATTAAAACCGAGGCCAAACAGAAAATCAAGAATATAGCCCGTCCGCCAAAGGGCATGACGGAGGCAAGAGCGATTTTGAATTATAATGCTTTCGTCATGGGTGAACACAATTACTACCAGATGGCAACAGGGGTCAGTCTTGATTTTCGTGACATAGGCTACGAGCTTACCCGGACTATGAAGCGTCTGGGCGACAGATTGAAAAAGGAGCCAAAAGATAATATTGGTGGTGCTGTCGTAGACCGCTATAGTTGCTCTAAATTGATGCGTTACATCAAAAATCTTCCTGTTGCTCCCATCAGCTATGTTCGTACTAAGGCCCCAATGTGCAAGAAAAGGTCTATTCAGAAATACACGCCGGAAGGCAGAGCGGAAATCCATGAAAACCTTGGTTTTGATACCAAGATGCTCAGGGCACTTTTGCGGCAGGAAGTCCACGAGCAAAGTGCCGCGTATGCGGATAACCGTCTATCACTCTTTTGTGCGCAATATGGAAAGTGTGCGGTTACTGGTCAAGTGTTTGAATCTTTGGGAGATATTCATTGCCACCATAAGTTACCGAAGAACAGGGGTGGCAGGGATAACTACCAAAATCTGATTATTGTCCGGGAAAGCGTACATATTTTAATCCACGCTACATCTGAATCGACCATAGCAAAATGTCTATCTGAATTGAGCCTCAACAAACGCCAACTTGCAAAACTCAATAAACTCCGCAAAGAAGCGGGAAATCCGCCTGTTTCTGCCTAATCGGTTTCGGCAGAAACAGGTGCAGACCACTTAAAAAAAAAATGTTCATGGTAATAACTTGTGATAACGTGTGCGAATTGTTGTTGATGGAGCGCCGTGTGACGGGAAAGCCGTCATGCACGGTGCGGGGTGGGGGAAAAGCCGGAAACATTAGAACCTGTAGGCTTACCTATCACCATAAGCAGAGACCTTGCTGTATTGCGCGTTGATTGGGTATATCCACTATGAAGCTCCGGTGGAGGAGCAGAACTTTTCCACCCTCATAGAGTTCATCAACGCCATGGAAGTCCGGGAGGATGACGAGGAGTTCAAGAACCCCGTGGATCTGATGTTTGACGCATTAGAAGCCGAGAAGCCAAACCACTTTGCGGTGCGCCAGTATAAGAAATATAAGCTGGCCGCCGGAAAAACAGCCAAGTCGATTCTTATTTCTTGTGGTGCGCGCCTTGCCGTATTCGACATTGCAGAGCTGCGTGAGGTCACAGCTTATGACGAGTTGGAGCTGGATACTCTGGGAGACCGGAAAACTGCTCTGTTCCTCATTATGAGTGATACAGATGACAGCTTTAACTTCCTGATCTCCATGTGTTATACCCAGCTTTTCAACCTGCTCTGCGAAAAGGCGGACGATGTGTATGGCGGCAGGCTTCCAGTCCATGTGCGCTGTCTCATTGATGAAGCCGCCAATATCGGGCAGATTCCTCGTCTGGAAAAGCTGGTGGCCACCATCCGAAGCCGTGAGATCTCCGCCTGTCTGGTGTTGCAGGCGCAGAGTCAGCTCAAGGCGATCTATAAGGATAATGCGGATACCATCATCGGCAACATGGATACTTCCATCTTCCTGGGCGGTAAGGAGCCGACCACCCTCAAGGAGCTGGCTGCCGTGCTGGGCAAGGAAACCATCGACACCTACAACACCGGAGAGAGCCGTGGCCGGGAAACCTCCCACTCTCTCAACTATCAAAAATTGGGGAAAGAGCTGATGAGCCAGGATGAGCTTGCTGTTATGGATGGCGGCAAGTGTATCCTCCAGCTGCGCGGTGTGCGTCCTTTCCTTTCGGATAAGTACGACATCACCAAGCACCCCAATTTCAAGTACACTGCCGACGCGGATGACAAGAACGCTTTTGACATTGAAGCATTCCTGTCCGCAAGGCTGAAACTCAAGCCCAATGAGGTCTGCGATGTATATGAAGTAGACACAAAGGGCGCTTAACTTCGTTCCGCTTTTGAAGGGAGTGATCTTATCTATTCGCCGCACCTGCCCTCTACGGGCCATTGGCGTACAAAGCGGACAATCGCAAGAAAAAATAATGAAAAAGGAGGACAGCCGGAATCACGCCCCCGGAAACCGGGCGGCAGATTGTTCCGGCTTTTGTATGCCTATGAAACATGACAAACCTATTTTTTAATCAGATTCCGGCTAACAAACTATATGGCATTTTTTGAACAGGCAATTACCGTTCTTCAGACCCTCGTTATCGCGCTCGGTGCCGGTCTCGGTATCTGGGGCGTTATCAATCTCTTGGAGGGCTACGGAAATGATAATCCGGGCGCAAAATCACAGGGAATGAAGCAGCTCATGGCCGGCGCTGGTGTAGCCGTAGTCGGCATGGTTCTTGTACCTCTGCTCTCCGGGCTGTTCTCTGTCTAATCGTCCCCGCAAAATCCTTGCCGCTCCCGCAGCTTTGCGGGGGCGGCGGAAAGGAGGTTGACACCGTATGGATTTCTTACTTGAAGCCCTGACAAATTGGCTGAAAGAAATGCTGGTGGGCGGTATTATGAGTAACCTTTCGGGGATGTTTGACAGCGTAAACCAACAGGTCGCGGATATATCCGTACAGGTAGGCCAGACCCCACAGGGATGGAATGGCAGTATTTTCAGTATGATTGAGAATCTGTCCAACTCCATCATGGTGCCGATTGCAGGCGTGATCCTGGCTATTGTGATGACCGTAGACCTGATCCAGATGATCGCAGACAAGAACAACCTGCATGATGTGGATACTTGGATGATTTTCAAGTGGGTGTTCAAATCAGCCACTGCCATCCTCATTGTCACAAACACATGGAATATCGTGATGGGCGTCTTTGATATGGCGCAGAGCGTGGTGGCACAGGCGGCAGGGATCATCGGTTCGGATGCGTCTATTGACATTTCCTCAGTTATGACCGATTTGGAACCGAGGCTGATGGAAATGGATCTGGGGCCGCTATTCGGGCTTTGGTTCCAATCCCTCTTTATCGGCATTACCATGTGGGCGCTGTATATCTGCATCTTTATCGTCATTTATGGCCGTATGATCGAGATTTACCTTGTGACCTCGGTGGCTCCCGTTCCAATGGCTGCCATGATGGGCAAGGAATGGGGCGGTATGGGACAGAACTACCTCCGCTCCCTGCTGGCGCTGGGCTTTCAGGCGTTTCTCATCATCGTCTGCGTGGCAATTTATGCTGTGCTGGTGCAGAACATCGCTCTGGAAGATGACATCATCATGGCAATCTGGAGCTGCGTGGGCTACACCGTACTGCTGTGCTTTACGCTGTTCAAAACCGGCAGTCTCGCAAAATCAGTCTTTCAGGCGCATTAAAACGGAAGGAGGTTTCCACATTGGCTTATGTACCCGTACCCAAAGATTTAACCAAAGTCAAAACCAAGGTCATGTTCAATCTGACCCGAAGGCAGCTGGTCTGCTTTACCGCTGGGGCGCTTGTAGGCGTACCGCTGTTCTTTTTGCTCCGTGAGCCTGCGGGAAACAGCATGGCCGCCATGTGTATGATGTTGGTCATGATGCCCTTCTTCCTGCTGGCAATGTATGAAAAGCATGGACAGGGCCTGGAAAAGATCGTCGGCAACATCCTAAAAGTAGCTGTGATCCGTCCCAAGCAGCGTCCCTACCAGACCAATAACTTTTATGCCGTATTAAAGCGGCAGGAAATGCTCGATAAGGAGGTGTATGACATTGTTCACCGCAATGAAAAGCTGGTTGCGCCGTCTGCTGGGAAAACCGGAAGAAAAGACCGTGCAGCCAGTAAAGACAAAGAAAAAGCTGTCCCGCGCCGATAAGAAGCAGATCGAAGCGGCCATTGCCCGCGCCAATCGCACGGACAAAAAAGGAAAATCGGCACAGGACAGTATCCCCTATGAACGGATGTGGCCGGACGGGATCTGCCGCGTATCGGACAGCCACTACACAAAGACCATTCAGTTTCAGGACATCAACTATCAGCTCTCCCAAAATGAAGATAAGACCGCGATCTTTGAGGGCTGGTGTGATTTCCTCAATTACTTCGACAGCTCGATTCACTTCCAGCTGTCTTTTTTGAACCTTGCGGCATCGGAGGAGACCTTTGCCAATTCCATTTCCATCCCGCCCCAGGGGGATGCCTTTGACAGTATCCGTGAGGAATATACCACGATGCTGCAAAATCAGCTGGCCAGAGGAAACAACGGTCTCATCAAGACCAAATATCTGACCTTTGGTATCGACGCTGACAGCATCAAAGCCGCCAAGCCCCGTCTGGAGCGTATTGAGACCGATATACTCAATAACTTCAAGCGTCTTGGCGTAGCCGCCAGAACACTGGACGGTAAGGAAAGGCTTTCCCAGCTTCATGCGGTATTCCACATGGATGAACAGCTCCCGTTTCAGTTTGAATGGGACTGGCTGGCTCCTTCTGGCCTATCTACCAAGGACTTCATCGCACCAAGTTCCTTTGAGTTCCGCACCGGCAAGCAGTTCCGTATGGGCAAGAAATACGGGGCTGTTTCTTTTTTGCAGATCCTTGCACCGGAGCTGAATGACCGTCTGCTGGCTGATTTTCTGGATATGGAAAGCTCGCTCATTGTGAGTATGCACATTCAGTCGGTGGATCAGGTGAAAGCCATTAAGACGGTAAAGCGTAAGATTACCGACCTGGACCGCAGTAAGATCGAGGAACAGAAAAAAGCAGTCCGCGCAGGATACGACATGGACATCATTCCCTCTGACCTTGCCACCTACGGCAGTGAGGCGAAAAAGCTGTTGCAGGATTTGCAGAGCCGAAACGAGAGAATGTTCCTTGTTTCCTTTTTGGTGCTGAACACAGCGGACAATCCCCGTCAGCTTGGCAACAACATCTTTCAGGCAGGCTCTATTGCCCAGAAGTATAACTGCCAGCTGACCAGACTGGACTTCCAGCAGGAAGAAGGGCTGATGAGCTGTCTGCCCCTGGGGCTCAATCAGATTGAGATCCAGCGAGGGCTGACCACCAGTTCTACTGCTATCTTTGTACCGTTCACCACACAGGAACTGTTTCAGAACGGCAAAGAAGCTCTGTACTACGGCATCAACGCCTTGTCCAACAACCTCATCATGGTAGACAGAAAGCTGCTGAAAAACCCCAACGGCTTGATTTTGGGTACGCCGGGTTCCGGTAAGTCCTTCAGCGCAAAACGAGAAATTGCCAACTGCTTTTTGCTTACCAATGATGATGTCATCATCTGTGACCCGGAAGCAGAGTACGCACCTCTGGTGGAGCGTCTGCATGGGCAAGTCATCAAGATCTCGCCTACCTCAACCAACTACATCAATCCGATGGACCTGAACCTGGATTACTCGGACGATGAAAGCCCGCTGTCCCTCAAGTCTGACTTCATTCTCAGCTTGTGTGAGCTGATCGTAGGCGGTAAGGACGGATTGCAGCCGGTGCAAAAAACCATCATCGACCGCTGTGTGCGCCTGGTTTATCAGACTTACCTGAATGACCCGCGCCCGGAGAATATGCCGGTTCTGGAGGATCTGTATAACCTGCTCCGAGAACAGGAGGAAAAGGAAGCCCAGTATATCGCTACAGCCCTTGAAATCTATGTAACTGGCTCCCTCAATGTGTTCAACCACCAGAGCAATGTGGACATCAATAACCGCATTGTCTGCTATGACATCAAGGAACTGGGCAAGCAGCTCAAGAAAATCGGTATGCTGGTAGTCCAAGATCAGGTGTGGAACCGCGTTACCATCAACCGTGCCGCTCACAAGTCCACCCGTTACTACATCGACGAGATGCACCTGCTTTTGAAGGAGGAGCAGACCGCCGCTTACACGGTAGAAATTTGGAAGCGATTCCGTAAATGGGGCGGCATTCCCACTGGTGATTGGGTCTGCAACTTGTTAGCCGCTTAAAGTGCAGACTTCGCCGTTCTGACTGAAACCGGCAAGTAGGTCAGAATTATCAATGCGGAAGAAATCGGGAAAGGGGTAGCGCCCCAATCCGAGTGGAAGGCTGTCTGTAAAAGGACAGTCACACGCAACGCATAGAGCTTGACCCTGCTTTGAGCAGAATATAACAGCTCCACGAGGCCGCATTACCAGCCGGTACGGTATGATCCGTGGCAAAAAGATATGCTATGCTGGGCGTGAAATGACACGCCGATGAAAATGGGCGAAAGCCCCAGAGAGATGGATAAAAAGCCATCTGTTAATAACAATCAGATTACCCAAAATGTGAAAGATCTGCTTTCTTCACGCGAGGTTGAGAACATCTTTGAAAACTCTGACTTCGTGTATATGCTCAACCAGGCAGGTGGAGACCGTCAGATCCTTGCCAAGCAGCTGGGCATTTCCACACACCAGCTTAGCTATGTAACACACTCCGGCGAGGGCGAGGGGTTGCTGTTCTATGGCTCCACAATTCTGCCTTTTGTGGATCACTTCCCGAAGAATACCGAGCTTTACCGCATTATGACCACCAAACCTCAAGAACTGAAAAAGGAGGATGAATGATGATGAATCCCAATATTTTGAATCAAAACCCGCTGATGTTTTTTGACAGGGCGGTAAATGCCCAGCGCAGCCAGCTGCTTACGGTCATGGCTGATGCGGTAAGTGAGTGCCGCACGGCGGCAGATCAGGCAGCCGAACTGAATGAGACCGGTCAGGTGGGTCTGCTCCGTCTGGCAGAGGTCTGGAGCGCCATTCGTGCTAAGGAAGGTATGGGCGGCCTGATTCTGGAAGGAACAGAGGCGAAGATCTTGTCCGATGTGGTGGCACAGTTTTATGCCTACCTGTCCGGCTGTATGTTCAACGATCCTGTGGGGATGGCCATTTATGCAGAGCTGCACTACATGATGTCCTCCCTCATGTTGGGAGAATGGTTTGAATAAGGAACCGCGCCTGCGCTTTACCGATGAGGAACGCTCTGACCCTGCACTGGAAAAGCCGATCCGCAAAGCGGAGAAAGCTGCGGCCAGAGCAGATAAGGCGCAGGCCAATATCCCAAAGAAAAAGGTCAGGCAGACGGTCATTGACCCGGATACCGGGAAAAAGACCTCGAAGCTGACCTTTGAGGACAAGAAAAAGCAACCCTCCAAACTTTCTCAAGGGGTCAAGGAAGCTCCCGCCCATCTGGTTGCGGGCAAGCTCCACAAAGAGATCCGGGAAACAGAACAGGACAATGTGGGCGTGGAAAGCGCCCACAAGTCCGAGGAGGCGGTGGAGACCAGCGCTTATCTGGTGCGGGAGGGCTATCGCAGCCACAAGCTGAAGCCGTACCGCAAAGCAGCCCAGGCAGAGCGCCAACTGGAAAAGGCAAATGTAAATGCCCTGTACCAGAAATCTTTGCAGGAAAATCCTCAGTTTGCCAGCAATCCTCTTTCCCGCTGGCAGCAAAAGCAGGCCATTAAAAAGCAGTATGCCGCTGCCAAGCGCACCGGTCAGACTGCCGGAAATACCGCCCAGGCTGCGTCCAAAACCGGAAAAGCCGCAAGAACGGTAAAAGAAAAGGCACAGCAGGCAGGGGCATTCGTTATGCGACACAAGAAAGGTTTTCTGATCGCAGGGGCGTTGTTTCTCATCGTTTGTCTGCTGATGAATACCATGTCCTCCTGTTCCATGATGGCACAGAGTATCGGTTCCGTTCTTTCCGGCACTACCTATCCATCGGATGACCCGGAAATGCTGGCGGTGGAAGCAGACTATGCAGCGAAAGAAGCTGGGTTGCAGGCAGAGATCGACAATATTGAAAACAGTCACCCAGGGTATGACGAGTATCGGTATGACCTGGATATGATCGGCCATGACCCTCATGAGCTAGCGGCATTTCTATCCGCCGTCTTGCAGGGCTATACCCGGCAAAGCGCCCAGGCAGAGCTGGAGCGTATATTTGAGGCACAGTATCAGCTGACACTTACCGAGGAAGTGGAGATCCGATACCGTACAGAGACTTCCACAGACCCGGAGACTGGCGAGACCACTTCGGAGGAAGTACCCTATGAGTATTACATTCTGAATGTGAAACTTACCAGTAAGCCCATTTCCGCTGTGGTGTCGGAATTACTGACCGCAGAGCAGTTGGAGATGTATCAGGTTTATCGTCAGACGCTGGGCAATAAGCCGCTGCTGTTTGGCGGGGGTTCCCCTGATACCAGCGGTTCCGAGGACCTATCCGGCGTAGAATTTATCAATGGCACACGCCCCGGCAACCCTGAACTGGTAGAACTGGCAAAAAGTCAGGTGGGCAATGTGGGCGGTTATCCCTACTGGAGCTGGTACGGTTTTAACAGCCGGGTGGAATGGTGCGCCTGCTTCGTATCCTGGTGCTATAATCAGGCTGGAAAAAGCGAACCGCGTTTTGCAGGCTGTGAGTGGGAGGGGGTTCCCTGGTTCCAGTCCCGCGGACAATGGGGTGCAAGGGGGTATGAGAACATCGCCCCTGGCGACGCCATTTTCTTCGATTGGGATTTGGATGGTACTGCTGACCATGTGGGAATCGTCATCGGAACCGATGGAAGCCGGGTTTATACAGTGGAAGGAAATTCCGGTGATGCCTGCAAAATCAAAAGCTATGACCTGAATTATCAGAGTATCAAGGGTTATGGACTGATGAACTGGTAACAGAGATTTTTAAGAAGGAGTGATAGACGATGGCAAAGAACAAAATTGAACGCATTGATCAGGAGATTACAAAGGTCCGCGAGAAGATCGCAGAGTATCAGGAAAAGCTCAAAGCGCTGGAAGCACAGAAAACCGAGGCAGAAAATCTGGAGATCGTCCAGATGGTGCGTGCCCTGCGTATGACCCCGACCCAGCTGAGCGCCATGCTGTCAGGCCGCACAGTTCCCGGCAGTATGGGGGATGACAACAACGAACAGGAGGAAAACGGCTATGAGGAATAAACGATTGCTCCAAACACTTTCCGCCATTTGCCTGACGCTGGTTCTGGCATCGGGCTTTACCGTTCCCGCTTTTGCCCAGGGCGCAGCGCCGCCCCCGGCAGAGGATGCCACCAATGACAGCAATGTGGTGGTGGAAGAAACCGAAGAAGCACCGCCGCTGACCCCGGAGGGCAATGCCGCTCTGGTGGATGATTTTGGGGGTAACAAGCAGCTCATCACCGTTACTACTAAGGCGGGCAATTATTTTTACATCCTGATTGACAGAGCCAATGAGGACAAAAAGACCGCCGTTCACTTTCTGAATCAGGTGGACGATGCAGACCTTGCTGCGCTGATGGAAGATGGAAAACCCAAAGAGGAGCCGCCTGCGGTATGCAGCTGTTCAACAAAATGTGAAGCAGGGGCAGTCAATACGGCCTGCCCGGTCTGCGCAACTGATAAGAGTAAATGTACGGGCAAAGCACCGGAACCTCCGGCAGAAACACCGGAGCCGGAAAAGGAGAAGCCTGCCGGACTGAACCCAGCTGCCCTGATCCTTCTGCTGGCTCTGCTGGGCGGCGGTGGCGTATTTGCCTGCATGAAGCTCATTAAGAATAAGCCTAAGACCAAGGGCAATGACAGTCTGGACGATTATGATTATGGCGAGGAAGATTCCGAGGAATGGGAAACCGAGGATGAGGAGTCGGACGAGCCGGATGCTGATGGGGGCAGCACAGAAGATGACGAGGACAGCGTGAAATGACCCGTTTCACAGACAGTCCCTATGAACGCATGATGACACGCAGGCCGGAGGGCGGGAAGAAAACTTCCCGTCCTCCTTCTTTACCCCCAAGCCACCCCTGTTATGGCTGCGGAAATTATGGAAGCCCCTGCGTAGGTGTCTGCCACCGGGAAATGTCCCGATGGCTCAAGGAGAGGAGGAACCATCATGGCTCAGTATAAATTAGTGATTGCTGAAAAACCATCCGTTGCCCAGAGTCTGGCTGCGGTGATCGGTGCATCTGCCCGTAAGGACGGGTATCTGGAGGGAAACGGCTGGCGTGTCAGCTGGTGCGTGGGCCATCTGGCCGGTCTTGCGGATGCAGACAGCTATGACCCCAAGTACGCCAAATGGCGATATGATGACCTACCGATTCTGCCGGAACATTGGCAGATGGTGGTGGGAAAGGATAAGAAAAAGCAGTTTGATATTCTCAAAAAGCTGATGAATGCCCCGGATGTAACCGAGGTAGTGAATGCCTGCGACGCCGGACGCGAGGGCGAGTTAATCTTCCGCAGCGTCTATGAGCTGGCAGGTTGTCAAAAGCCTATGAAAAGGCTCTGGATTTCTTCAATGGAGGATGCCGCCATAAGGGAGGGCTTTGCAAACCTGCGTCCCGGTGCAGATTATGACGGACTTCGGGATGCTGCCCTCTGCCGTGCCAAGGCAGACTGGCTGGTGGGGATCAATGCCACAAGGCTTTTTTCCGTGCTGTATCACCGCACCCTCAACATCGGGCGCGTTATGTCCCCAACGCTGGCGCTCATTGTCCAGCGAGAAGCTGAGATCGACACCTTTCAGCCGGTTCCCTTTTATACCGTGGCGCTGGAGCTGCCCGGTCTTACTGTATCCGGGGAGCGCATGGCGGATAAGGCTGCTGCCGAGCAGCTGAAAGAAGCCTGTCAGGGTGCAGCTGTCACAATCAAAAAGGTGGAGTGCAAGGAAAAGTCCGAAAAGCCGCCTGCCCTCTATGACCTGACTACCCTGCAAAGAGATGCCAACCGCCTGCTTGGATTTACAGCCCAGCAGACCCTGGACTATCTGCAAAGCCTGTATGAAAAAAAGCTCTGCACTTACCCCCGTACTGACAGCCGCTATCTGACCGGTGATATGGCAGACAGCCTGCCAGTGCTGGTGAATCTGGTTGCCAGCGCTATGCCGTTTCGCAAAGGGATCGCCATTACCTGTGATCCGCAGACGGTCATCAACGATAAGAAAGTAACTGACCACCACGCAGTAATCCCTACCAGAAATCTCAAGGATGCAGACCTTTCTGCCCTTCCTGCGGGAGAAAAAGCGGTGCTGGAGCTGGTAGCCCTGCGTCTGCTGTGCGCCGTAGCCCAGCCCCATATCTATTCGGAAACCGTTGTGATTGCAGCGTGTGCCGGTGGGGAGTTTACCGCCAAAGGAAAAACGGTGAAGAACCCCGGATGGAAAGCACTGGAGGACGCTTACCGTGCCAAAATGAAGGATGCAGAGCCGGAAAAAGATGGTGCAGAGAAAGCCCTGCCGGAGCTGACCGAAGGACAGACCCTTTCGGTTGCTGCTGCAATCGTCAAAGAAGGCAAAAGCAGTCCTCCTCAGCACTTTACGGAGGACACCCTATTGTCCGCGATGGAGACTGCCGGAAAAGAGGATATGCCGGAGGATGCCGAGCGAAAAGGTCTGGGGACACCGGCCACTCGTGCCGGTATTTTGGAAAAGCTGGTATCTGCCGGTTTTCTGGAACGAAAAAAGAACAGGAAAACGGTGCAGCTTCTCCCTTCCCGCGATGCAGTCTCCCTGATCACAGTCTTGCCGGAACAGCTGCAATCTCCGCTTCTGACTGCCGAGTGGGAGTACCGCCTGGGAGAGATCGAGCGCGGGCAGCTTGCCCCGGAGGAGTTTCTGGACGGGATCAGCACCATGCTGAAAGATCTGGTGGGAACTTATCAGGTCATCAAGGGAACCGAGTACCTGTTCACTCCGCCCCGTGAGGTGGTGGGCAAATGCCCCCGCTGCGGCGGTGAAGTTGCAGAACTGCAAAAAGGCTTCTTCTGTCAGAACAAAGATTGCAAATTTGCAATCTGGAAAAACAACAAATGGTGGGCTGCCAAGAAAAAACAGCCGACCAAGGCTGTGGTGTCTGCACTGCTGAAAGATGGCCGTGTCCGTGTGACAGGCCTATATTCGGAGAAAACCGGAAAGACCTACGATGCCACTGTGGTTTTGGAGGATGATGGACAGTACGCTAACTTCATGCTGGAATTTGACCAGCGGAAAGGAGGCAGCCGATGAAGCTCTCTTTAGCGGAACGGGAAACCATTCTCCTCTATAACCAGGCAGAACCAATGGCTGAGGTCTACACCCATGATCCCCGTCTGATGGAGAAGCTGGAACTGCTGGCAAAAAAGCACCCCGACCAGATCACCCGAAAGGACGCCCATAACTTTACCGTCCCCAAGCGGTGTGTATCAGTCAGGGAGCCATATAGCGCAGAACGCCGCAAAGCCGCCAGTGAGCGTGCGAAAGCCGCCGGATACCAGCCCCCTGTGAGAAAGTCCAGCAGTTAATGGCACATGGCAGAGAATGTGTTTGAAGCAGTCAAGCAGTCGGTCAGCACCAGAGAAGCGGCAGAGTTTTACGGGATAAAAGTCAGTCGAACTGGCATGGCCTGCTGTCCCTTTCACGATGATAAGAACCCCAGCATGAAGCTGAACGAGGAATATTTCTACTGTTTCGGCTGCGGAGCTACTGGCGATGTGATCGACTTTACTGCAAAGCTCTTTGACCTCTCCCCAAAAGAAGCGGCGGAGAAACTGGCACAGGACTTTGGCCTGATCTATGACAGTCAGGCCCCTCCCCGCAGGAGGTATGTCCGGCAGAAAACCGAGGCACAGCAGTTTCGTGAGGATCGGCAGCGGTGTTATCGCATACTGTCCGATTACTACTATCTGCTGAAAAAATGGGAGAGCGACCATTCTCCCCGGACACCGGAGGAAGAACCGCACCCCCGTTTTGTGGAAGCAATCCAGAAGAAAACCTATGTAGAGTACCTGTTGGACCTTTTTCTTTATGAAAGTGAAGAAGAACAAAAGGCATGGATTGCAGAACACACAGCAGAAATCACACACTTGGAAAGGAGATTGAAAATCATGGCTGAGAACAAACCCACCAACCGAGAGCGGCTAAGGGAAATCACAGATGGCATCGAGCAGGGGATCAAGGAACTGTTTGAGAGTGAAAAGTATATGCGCTATCTGTCCGTCATGTCCCGCTTCCACCGCTATTCGGTAAACAACACCATGCTCATCTATATGCAGAAGCCGGACGCTACATTGGTAGCCGGATACAATAAGTGGAAAGACCAGTTTGAGCGTCATGTGAAAAAGGGCGAGCATGGCATTACCATCATCGCCCCCACACCGTATAAGAAGAAAATCGAGGAGCAGAAGCTGGACCCGGATACCAAGGCTCCGATTCTGGATAAAGACGGAAAGATCGTCACAGAGGAAAAAGAAATCGAGATCCCTATGTTCCGTCCGGTCAAGGTTTTTGATGTGAGCCAGACCGACGGGAAACCTTTGCCGGAGCTTGCTTCCTCCCTTTCCGGCAATGTGCCAAATTATGAGGCATTCATGGAGGCTCTGCGCCGCAGTGCGCCGGTACCAATCACTTTTGAAGCAATGGCCGCCGATACGGACGGCTATTTTTCTGCCGATCATCAGAAAATTGCCATTCGCCAGGGCATGAGCGAGGTGCAGACGGTTTCGGCCACGGTTCATGAGATTGCCCACAGCAAGCTCCACAATCAGAAAAAGATTCAGATTGCCAATGACGAGCAATATCAGGAGATCGAGCTGTTTGATAAACCCGGTCTGTTCTCCAATGGGCGGATTGTCCGTGATAATCTGCCGGAGGGCGTTTATTGCTATGACCTGCGCGGTTCTGACTACGACCCCGGAGAGCCGGTCTGTGTAGAAGAACGAGTGGTTGTAAACCATGCAGGTTCCGTTCTGCTGACAGATCCGCTGGAGCTGGCGGAAAATGGACGCCTGATGCTGACCGAGGAAGAAGGACTGAATTTTGTTGGCGGCTTTTCTACTCTCGCCCAGTTTTTGCAGGAACAGAAGAAAGACCGTCACACGGAAGAAGTAGAGGCTGAAAGCATCTCCTATGCAGTCTGCAAATATTTTGGCATCGAGACCGGAGAAAACAGTTTTGGCTATATTGCCAGCTGGAGTCAGGGCAAGGAACTGAAAGAGCTGAGAGCCAGTTTGGAGACCATCAATAAGACCTCCGGCACTTTGATCTCTGACATTGAGCGCCACTATAAGGAAATCTGCAAAGAGCGTGGAATTGACCCCAATGCAAAAAAAGAGCCGGAAATGGCGGTTCTTGATGCGGAGGCAAACCAGCAGGAGGCTTTGTTTCTAATTGACGATGCCACCTATCTTCATATCCAGCCCTGTGACAGTGGCTGGGACTACACCCTTTACGATGCCGCGTCCATGAAAGAGCTGGATGGTGGTCAGCTGGATATGCCAGAGCTTTCCCGCATGAAGGCAGTTCTCCAGATTTGTGATGACAACGATTTGGGCAGAGACTCTGTAAAATACGCACCGTTGTCCATGATCGAGACTTTGCAGGAAGCTGCCTACCAGCAGATGCAGGCAGAGGCCAGTCAGATGGCCGCTTCTTCCCAGCTGCCGGAGACACAGGAGCAGGCGCTGGATGAATACCCAACGCCGGATGAGCTGGTCTCCACACCGGATATGCAAGAATACGGCTACTCTTATGACGGGATGCTCCCTGTTACCAGAGAACGGGCGCTGGAACTGGATGCCGCCGGTTTGACTGTCTATGTGCTGCATGAGGACAATACGGAGAGCATGGTGTTTGACCCACAGGAGATCATGGAGCATGGAGGCCTTTTCGGTGTGGACCGCGAGGAATGGGAGAAAAGCCCTCAGTTCCACGAAAAGGTCATGGAGCGTCAGGAACATCAGCAGGAACGAGAACAGGCATTTCTCTCCCAGAACAGAAACTGCTTTGCCATCTACCAGGTGAGCCGTGACGATCCGCAGAATGTGCGCTTTATGAATCTGGACTGGTTAGAGTCCCATGATGTTTCCGTAGACCGCAGCAATTATGACCTCATCTACACCGCTCCGCTGAGTGAGTCTGGCACTGTGCCGGAGCAGCTGGAAAAACTCTATCAGCAATTCAATCTGGAAAAACCCGTAGACTTTCACAGTTCCTCCATGAGCGTCAGCGACATCGTTGCGATCAAACAGGACGGTAAGGTATCCTGTCATTACTGCGACAGCGTTGGTTTTACCCAGATCCCCGGATTCCTGCCGGAAAATCCGCTGAAAAATGCAGAGATGGCCGTAGAGGACGATTACGGCATGATCGACGGCATCATCAACAATGGTGCAAAAGAGCCTACGGTGGCAGAGCTGGAACAGCAGGCCCGAAGCGGTCAGCCCATTTCCCTGATGGACTTGGCTGACGCCGTTCATCGGGAGGAACGGGAAAAGAAAAAATCCGTTGTGGATCAGCTGAAAAGCCAGCCCAAAGCAGAACACAAAAAGACAGCACCCAAAAAGAGTGCGGAAAGGGAGATTTGATATGGGAAACTTTACTTTTGAGGAAATGAACCTGATGTGCATTTACAATACCGGTAGCCGCACCGGGCTGATCGACAGCCTGCGTGAAATGCGCGGCGAGCTTTCGCCGGAGGAAACGGAACTGAGGGAGCTGACCGACAGTGCCCTTACGAAGCTCTGTGCGATGACCGATGAGGACTTTGCCCAGCTGGAGTTGTACCC
Organism: Murimonas intestini; assembly: GCF_024622195.1. NCBI lineage: Bacteria > Bacillati > Bacillota > Clostridia > Lachnospirales > Lachnospiraceae > Murimonas > Murimonas intestini. The sequence continues at coordinate 54,997 of NZ_JANKBI010000005.1, read as the reverse complement.
GGATTTTGACCAGTAAACAGCATAACCGCAGGGATGGGGTGGCAATTTGCCGCTCCACCTTTTACCCCAAAACCGAAAGGAGGACAGAACACCATGCCAACCAAAGCTGAACTATATGCACAGATGGCGGACAAGGTGGCAACACAGCTCACGGGGAGCTGGCAGGAATGGGCAGGGTTTCTCACCACTGCTTCCCGTCTTTACAAGTATCCGTTCCATGAACAGCTGATGATCTACGCCCAGCGACCGGACGCCACTGCCTGTGCAGAGTACGATTTGTGGAATGAAAAGATGGGCCGATATGTAAGGCGCGGTTCCAAGGGGATCGCTCTGGTGGATGATTCCGGGGACAGACCCCGCCTGCGCTATGTCTTTGACATTTCCGACACCGGAACCCGTGAACATTCCCGCACACCCTGGCTGTGGCAGCTGGAGGAGCGCCATCTGGATTCCGTGCAGGCCATGCTGGAGCGCACCTATGATGTTTCCGGTGATGACCTTGCCGGACAGCTTACCGAGGTAGCCGGAAAACTGGCCGAGGAATACTGGACAGAGCATCAGCAGGACTTTTTCTATATCGTTGACGGTTCCTTTTTGGAGGAATATGATGAGTATAACATCGGAGTGCAGTTTAAGGCAGCCGCCACCGTCAGCATCACTTACGCTTTGATGTCCCGCTGCGGACTGGAGCCGGAACGCTACTTCGACCACGAAGATTTCATGGCGATCTTTGATTTCAACACCCCGTCCACCATCGGGGCGCTGGGAACAGCGGTCAGCCAGATTAACCAGCAGGTGCTGCGGCAGATCGGCGTCACCGTCCGAAATGCAGAGCGCGAAGCCAACCAAGAAAGGAGCAAACAAGATGAACAATCCCATGACCTATATCCAGAACGGAGACTATCTGATTCCCGACCTGAAGCTGAGCCAGCAGCCGGAGAAACCCCTGGGCAAGTACGGCAGGATGAGGAAAACCTACCTGAAGGAACACCGTCCCATCCTCTACAACCAGATGCTGCTGAGCGAGAAGCTGTACCCGCACCTTCTGGAGATCGACGAGACCGCCCAGAACAGACTGGAGCAGATGATGCCCCAGCTGGCGAAGGAAGCGGGAGCCACCGAGGAACTGAAAGCCAGCGATCCCATGAAGTGGGTGGGGCTGATGAACACCTGCAAAGCCCAGGCCGAGGAGATCCTGATGGCGGAGCTTATCAACAGCTGACCCTAAACCTGTTCCTCTCCGAAGCGGAACAGATCCAATCCATAGATGAAGCAGAGAATGTAGCGCATACATCCTCTGCTTTTTCTTTTGCCCAAAATGACATCGACCATGTGCTGCGTTTGGGCGGCAATACAGACCGCCAGAGGGAGCGTGTGGTTGCAGCCTTTGAAAAGCAGAAAACCACCGCTGAGATTGTCGAGATACTGAAAACGCTGTACCACGGCGGCAATGGTCTTGGCAGCGTGAGCGCATGGTACGCCGAGGACGGTATCCATCTTTCCCACGGGAAGTCTGTCCGTTATGACCGGTCTGCCCAGGTCATTTCCTGGGAGAGCGCCGCAGAGCGTATCGGGGAACTTTTGGAGAGCGGCCAGTTTGCCTCCAATGTGGAGCTTGCAGAAGCGGCAGGCTATGAACGCTCCCTCCTTGCCACAAAGTTCTGGAACTTATATCACGATCTCAGCGAGGATGCCAGAGAAGCCGAATATTTGTCCTGCCTGTCAGAGATCAAGGGCAATGGGTTCCCGGAGGAGACCCGCCGCCTGACGGAGCAGCTGAGTGACCCAGCCTTCCGTCAGACCCTCAAGGAAGAATACGCCGCTTTCTGGACCGCTTATCAGCAGGATCGTGACCTGCTGCGCTTCCACTATCATAAACCAAGGGAGATCTGGGAGAACCTGAAGGACCTTGACCTGCCCCGCAGGACTTTTTCTTCAGACCTTTCCCAAGTGCCAACCGTCCAGCACTTCATTACCGAGGATGAGATCGACGCTGCCATGACCGGCGGCAGCAGTTTTGCCGGAGGAAAAGGCCGCATCTATGCGTTCTTCATGGAAAACCATACGGACAAGGAAAAAGTGAGATTCCTCAAAGACGAGTATGGCATTGGTGGTCGCTCTCATGCCCTGTCCGGCGCAACACACAGCGGCGAAGATCACGACGGGAAAGGACTGCACTATAAAAAGCAGGACTGCCCGGATGTTCACTTGAACTGGGAAAAGGTTGCCAAGCGCATTACCTCTCTTGTCCAGAAAGGCCGCTATCTTACTGAACAGGAACAGGCGCAGTATGACAAGATCCAGACTGAAAAGGAACTGGCAGAAGAAGATGCCATCCAAGCCCAGCAGCCGGAGGTGGAGGAAGAAACGCCAAAGCCTACCCTTCGGGAGCAGTTTGAGCAGTATAAGCCTGTGGTGACTGCCGCCATTTCCGAGGATGCCGCATACCGCAATGCCTGCGGTCATTCTGACCGTGAAAATGCTGTCATCGAGGGCAATGCCGCTGTGCGCCGTGCGGTCCTTGGTTCTAAGGATATGGAGCTGATCCGCCTTTATTCTGATATACCGGAGTTCCGCCAGCGTCTGCACCGGGAAGTGATCGACGAGACCTATCCAAAGCTCCATGAGCTTCTGCGCCCTCTTTCTCAGGAAGATATTAATACTGCCCTTTGTGCATGGAACGGCAATATTGAGAGTAAACACGCCGTCGTCCGCTATATGAAAGACCATGCAAGGGAAAAAGATACCGCTGCATGGTTGGCTCAGGAATACGGCAGCAGTAACAGCCTGTTCGTTGTCCGTGCCGGAAGCCCGGAAGAAACGCAGCTGCCCTGGACGAAGGTACAGCGCCGGATCGCCCAGCTCATTCAGGAGGACCGGTTCTATACCGAAGAAGAACAGGACCGTTTTGACAACATCGACCCCATCGCCATCCGGGAAGCCCTGGAGGAAAGGGGCATCGTCAACGGACAGGTGGCAGACCCGGAAAAACTGGACAATGACCCATTTATCCAACAGGTGATGTCAGATGCAGAGCAGATCGCAGCTGCCGAGGCAGAGCAGACTTCCGCGATTTCCATTTCCGATGAGGAATATGATGCCGTTCGCAGTCCAATTCCGCAAAGGACTTCCTATGACCCTGCCGCCCCGGTTTATGCCGTGGGCGATACCGTGTATATCGAGGATGACGCCTATCAGATCACCGAGCTGCGGGAGGACACCGTACAGCTTCTGCCCGCCGGTATGGTATATCCCATCTACCGGGCAGAGCGTAAAGAACAGTTCGAGCAGTTGCTTCGGGCAGACCGCCGCAATGCTTACTATACCGAGTTTCTTCCCATTGACCCGGACAAGGCAGATCAGGACTTGCGGGATGTATTGTCCCATGGACTGATGGATGAAGCAGATAAAAAACAGGTTTCCACGCTGCTGCAATCCGGCAGGAGCAACAGTGAGATTGCCTACTGGCTGAGCAGAGCCTATTCCGGTGAGATCGAGACCCTGAATCTGGAGACCGGCGATATTGCCGATTACCGTACCACGGCACAGGGCATGGAGCTGGAAGTCCTGGACGCAGAGGAAAAGCGTCTGGCTGTGCTGTATTTCCGTTGGGATGAAGTTGCGCCTTTGCTGCGCGGGATGTATGCCCGTCAGCTGGATGGCTTTGGACAGGAACAGCCCCAACCGTCTGTCAAATTCCCGGTCTTCCACTCCGAGACCGTGGCCGTCTATCCGGGAGACAAGAACAATCTGCCTTATGATGTGGTGGTGGAACGGCTGCATATCGAGGAGCCGGTGCCGCCAGCCCCTGTGACTGAGCCGGAGAAAACCTTTGAGGAAGTGCTGGACGAACACCCGGTTTCCATTCAGGTCAATGGCCAGTGGCAGACCTTCCCCAATGCCAAAGCTGCCGAGGAAGCCTCCTATGAGGAATACAAGGCCAACCTGCGCCGCAATGCACAAAACTTCCGTATTACCGATGAGCATTTGGGCGAAGGCGGTCCGAAAGCCAAGTTCCAGGCAAATATCAATGCCATTCGTTTGCTGAAAGAGTTGGAAGCTGCCGGACAGCAGGCAAGCCCGGAACAACAGGAAGTCCTATCCCGCTATGTGGGCTGGGGCGGTCTTTCTGATGCCTTTGACCCGGAGAAACCGGCATGGGCTTCCGAGTATGCCCAGCTGAAAGAGCTGCTGACCCCGGAGGAATATGTCGCCGCCAGAAGCTCCACCCTCAACGCCCATTACACCAGCCCTACGGTCATTCAGGCCATCTATGAAGCGGTGGGCCGTATGGGATTTGAGACCGGAAATATTCTGGAGCCATCTATGGGTGTGGGCAATTTCTTCGGTATGCTGCCGGAGGAAATGCGAAACAGCCGTCTGTACGGCGTGGAGCTGGACCCGGTTTCCGGGCACATCGCAAAGCAGCTCTATCCCAAGGCGGACATCACAGTAGGCGGCTTTGAGACCACCGACAGGCGTGACTTCTTTGACCTTGCCATCGGCAATGTACCTTTCGGTCAGTATCAGGTCAACGACAAAGCCTACAACAAGCTGAACTTTAGTATTCACAACTACTTTTTCGCCAAAGCACTGGACCAGGTGCGTCCCGGCGGTGTGGTGGCTTTTGTGACTTCCCGCTATACCATGGACGCCAAGGATTCTACCGTGCGCCGCTATCTTGCCCAGCGTGCCGAGCTGCTGGGAGCTATCCGTCTGCCTAATGACGCGTTCAAAAAGAATGCCGGTGCCGAGGTGGTATCGGACATCATCTTCCTCCAAAAGCGGGATCGCCCGCTGGACATTGTGCCGGAATGGACCCAGACCGGACAGACGGAGGACGGGTTTGCCATCAACCGGTATTTTATCGACCACCCGGAAATGGTGCTGGGCAGACAGGAGCCGGTAAGCACCGCTCATGGTATGGACTACACCGTGAACCCTATCGAGGGACTGGAGCTTTCCGACCAGCTGCATGATGCGGTGAAGTATATTCATGGCACTTATCAGGAGGCAGAGCTGCCGGAGCTGGGCGAAGGCGAAGCTATTGACACCTCCATTCCTGCCGACCCCAATGTGAAGAACTATTCCTATGCCATTGTAGACGGGCAGGTGTACTACCGGGAAAACAGCCGTATGGTGCGCCCTGACCTCAACGCCACCGCAGAAGCCCGCGTGAAAGGTCTTGTGGGACTGCGTGATTGTGTGCAGGAACTGATCGACCTTCAGATGGATGCAGCGGTTCCGGACAGCACCATTCGGGAGAAGCAGGCGGAACTGAACAGCCTCTATGACAGCTTTTCTGCCAAATACGGTCTCATCAATGACCGTGCAAACCGTCTGGCATATGCAGACGATTCTTCCTATTACCTGCTCTGTGCGCTGGAAGTCATCGACGAGGACGGAAAGCTGGAGCGCAAGGCGGATATGTTCACCAAACGGACCATCAAGCCCCATCAGGCGGTGGCTGTGGTGGATACGGCAAGTGAAGCGCTGGCGGTGTCCATCTCGGAAAAAGCCTGCGTGGATATGGGCTATATGAGCCAGCTTACCGGAAAAACAAAAGAAGAACTGGCCGGAGAACTGCAAGGCGTGATCTTCCGTGTACCGGGACAGCTGGAGCAGGACGGATCGCCCCATTATGTGACCGCCGATGAATACCTTTCCGGCAATGTACGCCGCAAACTGCGTCAGGCGCAGCGGGCGGCACAGCAGGACCCGGTTTATGCAGTCAATGTGGAAGCTCTTACCGCCGCCCAGCCCAAGGACCTGGATGCGTCGGAGATCGAGGTGCGTTTGGGTGCTACCTGGATCGACAAGGAATATATCCAACAGTTTATGTATGAGACCTTCAACACTCCGTTTTATCTCCAGCGCAGTATCGAGGTCAACTATTCGTCCTTTACCGCTGAATGGCAGATCAAGGGGAAATCTTCCGTATCTTACAATGATGTGGCAGCCTACACCACCTACGGGACCAGCCGCGCCAACGCCTACAAGATTCTGGAGGATTCCTTAAACCTGCGGGATGTCCGTATCTATGACACCATAGAGGACGCAGACGGAAAAGAGCGCCGCGTGCTGAACGCCAAGGAGACCACCCTGGCTGCTCAAAAACAGCAAGCTATCAGGGAAGCCTTTAGGGACTGGATCTGGAGAGACCCGGAGCGCCGCCAGACTTTGGTGCGCCAGTACAACGAAGAAATGAACTCTACCCGTCCCCGTGAGTATGATGGCAGCCATATCACTTTTGGCGGCATGAACCCGGCCATTACCCTGCGGGAACACCAGAAAAGCGCCATCGCCCATGTGCTGTATGGCGGTAATACTCTGCTGGCACACGAAGTAGGCGCGGGCAAAACCTTTGAGATGGTGGCCGCTGCTATGGAAGCCAAACGCCTGGGTTTGTGCCAGAAATCCCTTTTTGTGGTTCCAAACCACCTGACCGAGCAGTGGGCGTCGGAGTTTCTGCGTCTCTATCCTTCTGCCAACATCTTAGTCACCACCAAAAAGGACTTTGAAACCCATAACCGAAAAAAGTTCTGCGCCCGTATCGCTACCGGGGACTACGACGCCATCATCATGGGACACAGCCAGTTTGAGCGTATCCCCATCAGCCGGGAGCGTCAGGAAAGGCTTCTCTATGAGCAGATCGACGAGATCACCGAGGGGATCGCAGAGGTGCAGGCCAGCGGCGGTGAGCGTTTTACCGTCAAGCAGCTGGAGCGTACCAGAAAGTCTCTGGAAGCCAGACTGGAAAAGCTGCAAGCAGAGGGGCGAAAAGACGATGTGGTAACCTTCGAGCAGCTGGGTGTAGACCGATTGTTCGTGGACGAGGCCCACAACTATAAAAACCTGTTTCTATACACAAAAATGCGGAATGTGGCTGGTCTTTCCACATCGGACGCGCAGAAATCCTCCGATATGTTTGCCAAGTGCCGCTATATGGATGAGATCACCGGAAACCGTGGCGTGATTTTTGCCACCGGCACCCCGGTCAGCAACTCCATGACCGAGCTTTACACCATGCAGCGTTACCTTCAGTATGAACGCCTGCAAGAACTGAACATGACCCACTTCGACTGCTGGGCTTCCCGATTTGGGGAGACCGTCACAGCATTGGAGCTGGCACCGGAAGGCACCGGCTACCGGGCAAGAACGAGATTCAGTAAGTTCTTCAACCTCCCAGAGCTGATGAACCTGTTCAAAGAAGTGGCTGACATTAAGACTGCCGACCAGCTGAATCTGCCTACCCCGGAGGTGGAATACCACAACATCGTGGCGCAGCCTACCGAACATCAGCAGGAAATGGTCAAGGCCCTTTCGGAGCGCGCATCGCTGGTACACAGCGGAACCGTTGATCCGTCTCAAGACAATATGCTCAAGATTACCTCGGATGGCCGCAAGCTGGGGCTGGACCAGAGGATCGTCAACCAGATGCTGCCGGACGAACCCGGCACAAAGGTCAATCAATGCGTAGAGAACATCATGCAGATCTGGCGGGATGGCGAAGCTGACAAGCTGACCCAGCTGGTGTTTTGCGACATTTCTACACCACAGGCAAAAGCTCCTGCAAGCAAGGCGGCGAAAACACTGGATAATCCACTGCTTCACGCATTGGAAGGCGCTGTGCCTCTGCCGGAGCAGGAACCGGCATTTACGGTATATGACGATATTCGTCAGAAACTCATTGTCCAGGGGATGCCTGCCGACCAGATCGCTTTTATCCATGAAGCCAATACCGAAGTGCGGAAAAAGGAGCTGTTCTCCAAAGTTCGTACCGGTCAGGTGCGTGTACTTATGGGCAGCACTGCCAAGATGGGCGCAGGCACCAATGTGCAGGACCGTCTGGTGGCACTTCATGATCTGGATTGTCCGTGGAGACCCGGAGACCTCGCCCAGCGCAAGGGCCGTATCGAGCGCCAAGGCAACCAGAATCCCCTTGTCCATGTGTACCGCTATGTGACCGAAGGAACCTTTGACGCATACCTCTGGCAGACGGTGGAGAATAAGCAGAAATTCATTTCCCAGATCATGACTTCTAAATCGCCGGTGCGCTCCTGCGAAGATGTGGATGAAACAGCGCTTTCCTTTGCCGAGATCAAGGCTCTGTGTGCCGGAGACCCCCGTATCAAAGAGCGTATGGATTTGGATGTGGAGGTATCCCGCCTGAAGCTGATGAAAGCCGACCACCAGAGCAAGCAGTATCGTCTGGAGGACCAACTGCTCAAATACTTTCCGGAGGAGATTGAAAAGCACAAGGGCTTTATCAAGGGCTTTGAATCTGACCTAGAGGTTTTGGCGGCTCACCCGCACCCGGAGGACGGCTTTTCCGGTATGGAGATCCGTGGAGACCTGCTGACCGATAAGGAGAACGCCGGTGCAGCCCTTTTGGATGCCTGCAAGGAGGTCAAAACCTCTGATCCGGTGCAGATCGGCAGCTATCGGGGTTATGCCATGTCCGTGGAATTTTCCGCATGGAAACAGGAATATACGCTCCTGCTAAAAGGGCAGATGACCCACAGGGCAACCCTTGGTACAGACCCCCGCGGAAATCTTACCCGTATCGACAATGCCCTCGCCCAGATGCCGCAGCGTCTGGAGGCAGCAAAGGCACAGCTGGATAACCTCTGTCAGCAGCAGGCTGCCGCAAAGGAGGAAGTCGGAAAGCCATTCCTTTATGAAGAAGAACTGAGAAGCAAAAACGCCCGTCTGGTAGAGCTGGATACCCTGCTCAACATCGACGGAAAGGGACCGGCACACGCTGAAGCTGTTGTTGCCAAAAGCACACGGCCTTCGGTGCTGGACAGCCTGAAACGCCCGGTGCTGCCCCGCAGTACAGACAAGAAACCAAAACAGCATGAGGAGGTGCGATAACATGAATACCAACGATCTGAATACAGCCCTTTATGAAAAGATGGCTGCCGAACAGGACAAGTTCCGGGACTGGCTGAAAAGCCAGCCCCCGGAAGAAGTCTTAAACCATGCCTATGAGTACACCATCCGCGAGGACATTGTGATGGCGATGGAGGAACTGGTGCTGACCGATGCTCAGGCACAGGCCCTTCTGGAATCTCCTTCGCCGCTAGAAGATGTGTACCGCTATTTTGACAAGCTGGAGACCGGCTATATGGATGTGATCAGGGACAGCATTGAAAGTCGGGCCAATGAGGTATGCAGGGAGCCGGAGGAACTCAATCCGTTGTTGGTTTATCTTCATTCTGCCGCATACGCGTCCAAGCATGGAGAAACAGACGCATACTGGCTTTCTGACCAGGCAAATTTTTCTTGCAAAGTTGCCATTGAGCAGGCAATCAGTGCCCATTATAGGGATAGCAGGCTGGATACTGCTTCCGCGGTGCAAGAGATTTTGGAGGAATTTGGAGTAGAGCGGATGAACTTTATTCTCGCCAATACGATTCAGCATAAGGATGCAGATGGGCGGATTTCTCGTGACAACAAAGCATGGGCAAAGACCATTCCAATGCCGGAGGATAGTGCTACTTCCCAGCAATGTGCCGATCTGGTAGTGGATCGGGTCAATCCGGGACTGGTGGATCTGTTTACAAGACAGGCTCGAAAAACTATCCAGGAGAAAGAAAAAGGCTCCGTCCTGCAAAAGCTCAGGCAGGAGTTGTCTGCCCATAAGCCGGCCGCCCCGAAGAAACGGGAGCCGGAGCGATAACCATGGCAAAGCGAAAGCGGGATGTTCCGGTTCTGTTTTGGGTATCCGCAGAGGAACTGGAGCTGATTCATCAAAAGATGCAGCAATACGGAACAGAGAATTTGAGTGCCTATCTGCGGAAAATGGCGCTGGATGGGTATGTGGTCAAGCTGGATCTGCCAGAACTGAAGGAGCTGGTATCCCTGATGCGCCGAAGCAGCAACAACTTGAATCAGCTGACCCGAAAAGTGCATGAGACAGGGCGGGTTTATGATGCTGACTTGGAGGATATATCCCAGCGGCAGGAACAACTGTGGGAGGGTGTGAAGGAAATCCTTACCCAGCTTTCTAAACTTTCATAACAGGGATAGATGCTCCATTTGCGGAGGGAGGAACGGCGTTTCTTCGCCGCACCTCCCTCCGCTTTTTCTTTTTGCCGGTATCCTTGTCTTTTGCCTGTCTGTACCGGATAATATGAGTAGAATAAGAAGCGTAGCAAAGGAGTGGAAAACAGATGCTGACCTTTGAAAAAGTGTTGGAGATTTTTGCGGACTACCTGGCCGCAGACGAGACCATCGAAGTTTATATCAGCCGTCACGGATGTGTAAGGGTTGAATTTGACCAGAACTTTCACTATTGCACCGGCGAGGTGTGCCATACTCCCAAGGAACTGTTCGACCTCTTAGCTGATGATTACCGGACTTATCTGGAGATTGAACTGACCAAAGGCAAACGGGAAGTGACGGAAGATGATGAGAGAGAAGCGGATGCCCTGTGCAAACGGTATCTGGAGCGTTGGAAGGAGGAACTGGAATGAAGATTTTGAAATGCCTGCTGATGATCGTAACCGCACCGGTTATTTTGGTGCTGACGCTTTTTGTCTGGCTCTGCACGGGGCTGATCTACATATCTGGTCTGGTGCTTGGTCTGTTCAGCACTGTGATTGCTCTGCTTGGCGTGGCTGTGCTGCTTACCTATTCTCCGCAGAACGGTGTGATTCTGCTGGTCATGGCATTTTTGATTAGCCCGATGGGGCTGCCGCTGGCTGCGATCTGGCTGCTGGGCAAGGTACAGAGTTTGAAATTTGCGATCCAAGATAGGTGTATGGGTAAATGATGTGAATATAATCTGGAATGAAAAAGAAGCAGGACAATGGGATATGAGACCCAATGCCCTGCTTCTTATTTTACTTGGTATGGACGGTAATATATTTTTGTTTTCGACTGTTTGGCTTATCTGGAATAGTCATTTTAAGCTGGCCGCTTGCCAGTAGAGGATTCAAATATTTTCTTGTAAAATAAGTGAGCAAATTTCTTGTTTGCTTTTTTCTGTTATACAAAAATCCAAGACTGCGTGTAGGATGTCCTGTGGTTTATCTTGCTCACTAACTTGGTCACAATCTTGGTTGCTGACTAAGTTTTTCTGACTAAGATAGTAATTCACATTTATACTTCAGCGTAAAATTTCTTAGATCTTTGAAGCTGCAAAATGCTATAAGCTCTTTCTTTGACTTGTGTTTTGTGCAGAAAGTCAAAATCTGTTCAAATACTGCTGAAGGTGCAGAATCTTGGTGGGTAACTTGGTGGATGTCACCCACTAAGTTGTAGTTCACATCTTTCAAAAAGGATAGTGTGTATGGATGAACTCTAATATAATAGTGTTTAATTTTTTCAAAAAAGATGTTCTCTTTTGTATATTTACTTTTGTGCCACATTCATGTATGATAGTAGCACGAAAGGAAGTGATGGCATGACAAAATTGGAACGGTTTGCACAGCTAGATGGTCTTCTGGCAGAGCAGGACGGGATGCTACAAACTTCTCAGGCGGTTGCCAGAGGAATTGTAAAACCTATTTTTTATGAATATATTAAAGAGCGAAAATTAGAACAGGTTGCCCATGGTATTTATGTCTCCGAGGATACATGGATTGATGCGATGTTTCTTTTGCATCTGCGGTGTGGTCAAGCAGTATTTTCCCATGAATCAGCATTATTTTTTCATGACTTAACAGACCGAGAACCCTCTCCATACGCCATCACAGTGCGCAGGGGGTACAGTACCACTCGCTTAAAAGCAGAAGGGCTATCTGTTTACACCATTAAGCCAGAGTTATTTGATGTTGGGGTGTCCAGCGGCCAGACACCTTTTGGGCATACCGTACCGGTTTATGATATGGAGCGAACGATCTGTGATTTGCTCAGAAGCCGAAGTAGAATTGAAATTCAAACCTTTCAGGGGGCATTGAAAGCGTATGCTCGTAGAAAAGATAAGAACCTGCGAGCTTTAATGCAATATGCTGGGATGTTTAAGGTGGAAAAGATTTTACGGCAGTATTTGGAGGTGCTTTTATGATAAAAATAGAAAGACAGATTGAAGTCATTGTCACTCAGAAAAAGAACCGAAAGAGATTTTAATTGAAGATTTTGCAGAAAAAATGCAAAAATCAATCCATAAATATTGATTTGAGAGTTTTTATTGATTCCGTGGTATAATATTTTAATAGCATCCACAGTAAGGAGAGTACAAAATGGATAACAATTTGCAAATAAATCAAAATGCAGAACAGACCTATCATTCCATTCGCCAGTCTATTGTATCAGCACAGCATAGGTTAAGTGCTGCGGTGAACTCCACAATGGTAATAACTTATTGGGAGATTGGGGAACAGATTTATAAAGCGTGCGGAGAAAATGACAGAGCAGAATATGGAAAGAAGCTGCTTCAATATTTATCTGAACAGCTAACAGCAGAATTTGGGAAGGGATTTAGCGTACAAGGACTGCGTAATATGAGGCAATTTTATTGCACCTTTCCAAATCGCTCCACACTGTGGAGCGAATTAAGTTGGTCACATTACCGCCTTCTGATGCGTGTACCAGATGAGCAGGCACGAACCTTTTATATGGAGGAATGTGTAAAGTCTGCGTGGAGCGTCCGGCAGTTAGAACGGCAGATCAACACGATGTACTATCAGAGAATTTTAGCAAGCCAAGACAAAGCAGCTGTTTCAAAAGAAATTCAAACAACAGAACCGAAACCTGAATATGAAAAAATAATCAAAGATCCTTATGTGATGGAATTTTTGCAGATTCAGCCAGATACCCATGTATATGAGGGTGAACTGGAACAGGCATTGATTGACCACCTTCAGCATTTTCTTCTGGAACTGGGACGAGGATTTTCTTTTGTAGCACGGCAAAAGCGGTTTACGCTGGATGGACAGGATTTTTTCATCGACTTAGTATTTTACAATTACATTTTGAAATGCTTTGTTCTGATTGATTTGAAGATGGGAAAACTGACCCATCAAGATCTGGGACAAATGCAGATGTATGTGAACTATTATACTCGTGAAATGATGAATGAGGGAGATTCACAGCCTATCGGTATTGTCCTTTGTGCAGACAAAGGCGACTCCATTGTAAAGTACACGCTGCCGGAAGATAATCACCAGATATTTGCATCAAAATATTTTACTTATCTGCCGACAGAAGAAGAATTGAAGCATGAATTAAATTTGGACGATTTTTATAAGCTGGAAGAATGATATGGGTGCTAACAACAAAATCTGTCCGAATTGTGGTAGGAAAATGAAACAGCAGTTTATTGGTTTGCAGCATTGTAAATGCGGTATGAGTTGGAAAAAGGATGAAGGCTTTTTTGAAAGAACACCAAACATGGTCTTTGCCCTGGAAAGGCAAACGATCGGCAAAAAAGTAAAACAGATTCCTGTCATAAGATACAAAACAGATAATTAACACAAGACGGTCTGCTACGGCAGGCCGTTTTCTTTTCGGGAAGGAGGTCTGACCTATGGCAACCACAAGAATCATGCCGCTTCATGTCGGCAAGGGCCGCACAGAAAGTCGGGCGATTAGTGACATCATCGACTATGTGGCCAATCCAAAGAAAACAGATAACGGCAGGCTCATTACTGGCTATGCGTGTGACAGCCGGACTGCTGATGCAGAGTTTCTTCTGGCAAAGCGGCAGTACATTGCCGCCACAGGACGAGTGCGCGGCGCGGATGATGTGATTGCCTATCATGTGCGCCAGTCCTTCCGCCCCGGCGAGATTACCCCAGAAGAAGCTAACCGGCTGGGCGTAGAATTTGCCAAGCGATTTACCAAGGGCAATCATGCCTTTGTGGTCTGCACCCACATAGATAAGTCGCACATTCATAATCACATTATCTGGTCATCGGTCAGCTTAGAATATGACCGGAAATTCCGAAACTTTTGGGGCAGCACTAAGGCGGTTCGCCGGTTAAGTGATACCATCTGCATTGAGAATGGACTGTCCATTGTAGAGAATCCGAACCCTCATGGAAAGAGCTATAACAAATGGCTGGGCGATCAGGCAAAGCCATCCCACCGAGAGCTGCTTCGTGTGGCGATTGACAACGCATTATCACAAAGTCCTGCTAATTTTGAGGAACTGTTGAAGCTGCTGCAAGAGTCCGGCTGTGAAGTATCAAAGCGCGGGAAATCGTATCGCTTGAAGCTCCCTGGTTGGGAGAAAGCCGCCCGCATGGACAGTCTGGGCGAAGGATATGGATTAGATGATTTGCAGGCGGTTCTCTCCGGGAAGAAAGCGCATACCCCACGAAAGAAAACAGTCACACAGGCAGAGCCGCCGAAGGTCAATCTGCTGGTGGACATTCAGGCAAAATTGCAGGCAGGAAAAGGTGCTGGCTATGCGCGTTGGGCCAAAGTTTTCAATCTGAAGCAAATGGCGCAGACCATGAATTACCTGTCAGAGAACAATCTGCTGGAGTATGCGATTTTAGAAGAAAAGGCTGCGGCTGCCACGGCACATCACAATGAGCTTTCGGCGCAGATCAAAGCGGCTGAAAAGCGCATGGCAGAGATTGCTGTTCTGCGTACTCACATCGTAAATTATGCCAAGACCCGTGAGGTCTATGTGGCATACCGCAAGGCGGGCTACTCTAAGAAATTCCGGGAGGAACATGAGGAAGAAATTCTGCTCCACCAGGCTGCTAAGGATGCCTTTGATGAGATGGGCGTCAAGAAGCTGCCCAAGGTCAAAGAGTTGCAGACAGAGTACGCGAAATTGTTGGAAGAAAAGAAAAAGACTTATGCCGAGTACCGGCGTTCCCGTGAAGAAATGCGGGAGCTTTTAACGGCAAAGGCCAATGTGGATCGGGTCCTGAAAATGGAGGTAGAACAGGATGTTGAAAAAGAAAAAGACCACGGCCAGCGGTAAGCTGGTCCTGGTCAAAAGCGTTCGCAGAACGCGCAGCCACAGAATGAAATTCTGTGTTCAAAGGGGCTTGGGGGCGCTGCCCTCAACAAGCAAGCGGAGAGGAAAATCACGGAGGGATTTTGCGCTCTGCGGGTCGGTGTGTATTAACACCGGCATTGCTTGCCTCTTTTTACCCGGAAATGAAAGAAGCCAGTGAGGAAACAATCAAATTTCACTCACCGGCTCAATTCGTTTCAAATTTCTCGGATAGTTCTGTTAGTTCTTTCGCGGTCTCCTGCGTATGATGCAAGAGGGTTTCACGCATTTCTGACGGACAGCTACAATAAAGCATCTTCATCTGATTGGCTCCCTCATCTTCTGGAGAAACATCTGGAT
Source organism: Murimonas intestini (assembly GCF_024622195.1). Lineage (NCBI taxonomy): Bacteria > Bacillati > Bacillota > Clostridia > Lachnospirales > Lachnospiraceae > Murimonas > Murimonas intestini. The sequence continues at coordinate 39,732 of NZ_JANKBI010000005.1, read as the reverse complement.
TGATCAGATTGTCCAGAGAGATCGGCAGAACCTTTGCCAATGCCTTCAAAATCAAATAGGATGGATTTATTTTTCCTTTTTCTATTTTTGCGATTTGCTTGATAGATACATGGCTTAGATCCGCAAGCTCCTGCTGTGTCAGGTCTTTTTTCTTTCGGGCTTCCCGCATTCTTTGTCCCAACGCGGTCAAATCATCAATCGGCATAATCGTTCACCTCAAATATATTGTATCGTGCCGATTTACTCAAAGGAATAACCTTATTATATCTATCTATAGATATGATTATACTGATTTTGTGAGAATGATAGAGAAAGTGCATTTGTATCCTTGATGAGCTATGTTACAATGTCAATAGTAAGGAAAAATAAAAAATGTTTTTGATTTTTAGATTTAGGACATTTCTGCAACATTTGATGTTTAGAATATCAGTATGATTGGAAAATTGGGAAAGGAAGTGAAGGCTTTGAAGAAGATTTTAATTGTAGAGGACGATCAGCTTTTGAATCGGACCTTGGCATATAATCTGACCTCTGATGGATATGAGGTCATTTCGGTTTTTAATTTTGACAGCGCGGTAAGAAAGCTACGGGAAAATGAGTTTGATGTGGCGCTGCTGGACATTAACCTGCCGGATGGCAGCGGACTGGATCTGTGTGAAGAAATCCGGAATCGCGGTCAGCATACCTATATTATTTTTATCACAGCCAATGATAAGGAGAGCGATATGCTCAAGGGTTATGAAGTCGGCGGCGCGGATTATGTGACTAAGCCCTTTTCTGTGACAGTGCTTTGTAAAAAAGTGGCGGCGGTTTTTGCAAATCTGGAGCTGCGGACACCTCGGCATGATCTGTTTGACGATGGTTTTTTGAAAATTGACTTTTCGGAGCAGAGTGCGTCCCTTGCCGGAGAATCCCTGGACTTTACACCGAAGGAATATCGAACCCTGTTCCTGTTCGTAAAGAACCCCCGGATTATTCTGACCAAGCGGCAGATTTTAGAGAAGCTGTGGGACATTGATGGAGACTTTGTGGATGAGCATACTCTAACGACGATCATCAGCCGTATCCGCAAAAAAATCGAAACAGAGGAGAGGAAATATATTAAGACAGCTTATGGAATGGGCTATCAGTGGATCGGCGGTGAGCCTCGATGAAGCTGCAAAATTTATCCGTCAGGGCATTTTTGAGAAAAATTGTGGCAGGGACTCTGCTCACTGCCGCTTTGTTGCTGTTGATTTTTTTCTTGATGACGAAAGATGTGCGGGTTGTCATCTGCGGCATTATTTTGACAGTTGCATTTTACATTTGGGGCGTGGTTTTCCTGCACTACTTTCAAAAGAAGCTTTCTCTGTTTACCGATGGTTTGTGCCAGACATTGGATCACATGATGGACAGTACAGACCGGCCCAAGGTAGACTATGAAGCGGAAACACTGCTGTCCCGGATCAGCCACCGTCTGGAACGGCTCTACAATGTGATGCAAAAGACCAGACATACGGCGGAGGAAGAAAAGGAAGAACTGCAATCCCTGGTATCGGATATTTCCCATCAGACCAAAACCCCTATCGCAAATCTGAAGCTGATCAACGATACCATGCTGACACGGCCATTGACAGAAGAAAAGCGCAAGGAGTTTTTGCAGGCCACGGGTACGCAGCTGGATAAATTGGATTTTCTCATTCAGGGAATGGTGAAAACTTCCCGTCTGGAAACGGGTGTCATTACGCTGGAGAAACAGGATGCTGTGATCGGGGATACGCTGGTGAACGCCATCAATGGTGTTCTGGCTCCGATGGAACAAAAAGAGATCAGCCTTTCGGTGGACTGCCCATCTGATCTGATAATATCCCATGACAGCCGCTGGACTTGCGAAGCATTGTTTAACATTCTGGATAATGCAGTAAAGTACACCTCTGCTGGTGGTAGCATCCAGGTGAGGGTACGGGATTGGGAGATGTATTTGAGGATAGATGTGACGGATACAGGCAGAGGCATCCCGGAGCATTCTCAGGGTACGATCTTCAAACGCTTCTATCGGGATGAAGCAGTGCATGATATAGATGGGGTTGGAATCGGCTTATACCTTGCCCGTGAAATTATTACCATGCAGGGCGGCTATATTACCGTTGAGTCTAAAGTTGGGGAAGGATCAACTTTTTCCGTGTTCCTGCCCATAAAATAATTCTGAGGCAGTCTGTTTTGGCAGGCTGCCTTTTTTGAAAAATTTTTAGAGGACAATGGATTTTAGGACAATTCTGCAACATTTGGGATTTATGCTGATAGCAACATCCTGAAATTGGAGGTGGCTCTATGGAAATTACAAAGACATTGCTCATCAATGCAGCTTGCTTGCTGATCCCGTCGGTCGTTGTTGTTCTGCTGCTCCGGCACTTCTTTCCAAGAAAAATCAGATGGTCGGCTGGTGTGGTGGCTCTGGTAGATCTGGTGATCTTCTGGACAGATATTTTTTATTATGAGAGCGTTTGGCTGACGCTGTTTTTTGTTGCAATTCAGTTAGCAACGGTTTGGCTTATATCTATCCGGCTTTATAAAAAAGACACGCGAAAATGAATTGTCCTAAAATTGAAGCAATTTCCCATTAAATTGATGGACCTTTAGGATATTTCTGCAACATTTGAGAGTTAGGATGACAGCGAAAGGAGTGAATGGCTATGACATTACCATTTGAAAATGATACCAGCCGGATTGTAAAGCGGCTGGCAAAACAGAACATGAAAGCAAACCGGCGTACATCCATTTCTATCATGGCGGCCATATTGATCGCATCAACTTTTTTGTGTTCGCTATGCACATTCGTCCAAAGCTATTGGAATCAAAGTGTGCAGCAGGAGATTGAAGCCTACGGTGATTGGGATGCACAGCTTTTGGAGATTCATGCTGGTCAGCTGGATTTGATTCGGAATAACGAAAATATCCAGACCATCATGGTAAAAGGAGATAATCAGACCGCCTCATTACCTGCTGCATCCGGTCTGCCCTATCTTTTGATCCAAAACTGTGATGGGGCATATTGGGGCGGTATGCGGGAAAAGAATCTGATCCTGCGGGGACGGGTTCCCCAGGCGCCGGGAGAAATTGTCGTTGGAAAAAGCTTTTTTGAGCAGAATCCATCTGTTGAGATTGGAGATCAGCTGAACCTGGACTTGGGCGAACGCAGGATCGGAAATACAACTGTGGATTTTCTTTCCCCCATTCAAAGCGGGGAAGAATTTGTGAAAACAGAAAATGTGCAGTACACCATTGTTGGTGAGATTGATATGACGGTTTCCAGCGCATATAACGGCTACCCTGCGTATGGATGGCTGGACACGGCCGCATTATCGGAGGACACAGGTGTCGTTGCGTATCTTCAAGTAACGCAGCCACGAAAAGTATATGAAATCATCCCGCAGATAGCGGAGGATATTGGCTTGCAGCCGGATGAATTTGGCGACTATCCTTTCCGTTACCATACAGCCCTGCTTGGGATGTATGGGATTTATGCACCGGGGCATTTCCTAAGCAGTGACCTTCCTAAACTTACACTGGCGTTGGGGTTGGTCATGGCAGCATCTATGGCGGTATTTGCCTATATCATTCGGGGGGCTTTTTCTATTTCTGCGAAACGCAAGGTAAAGGAATTGGGAATCTTAAAATCCATTGGAATGACGCCAAGGCAGATCCGCATGATGATCGTATATGAGGCACGCTGGCTGTCTGTGCTTCCCATTCTGGTTTCTGTGGGACTTGGATACCTTTTTTCCTATGGCGTATTGGCAGCATACTCTGACCTGATGCAGGAAGTGACCGGGAGCCGGATAACAGCTTCCTTTTCCCCGTGGGTCGCAGTGGTTTCCGTGATTCTCTCGTTCCTGACGGTTCGCCTGGCTGCTTCTGGTCCTGCCCGGCAGATGGGAAAACTTCGCCCGATTGAAGCGGTCAAAGAAAGCTGGAGCAATCCTTCTTTGAAAAAATCAGCAAAGCATCCAATCCTGAAAAAGTGCTTTGGATTCCTTGGAAATATTTCTGCAAACTCCATGGCGGCTAATAAGAGGCTGTTTCGTACCTGTACGGTAACGCTGAGTCTGTGTATGCTTTTGATGTTCAGTTTTCTGGCTGTTTTTTCCGTTTCAGATATTAACAATACCAAAGCAGAACAGGACAGCCACTTTAATGTCAATATTACAATGGAATCCGGTCAGAAAATAGAGCCGGCACTTATGGAGGAATTAAAGCAGCTGCCCCACATAGAAGAACAGGCCACTTATACGATGGCGAACTGTGCGCTCTGGGTTTCAGAAAATGAGTTATCGGAAGAATTTCTTTCCGCTGGAGGATTTGGAACAAAAGCGGCTGGTGAGTATGTAGCAAAGCGTGATGGCCGCTACCGTATCCCATGCGTATTGATCGGTTTGGAACAGAATGCCTATGAAGATTATCTCATGCAGTCAGGTGTACCTTATTCTGATCCGGGCGCTGCACTCATTGTCAATTCTGTTGTAAAAAATCCTGACTCCAGAGGTTATGAAGCCAAAAAAGATACGATTCCATATCTAAACCTCAAAAAAGGTCAGTCTTTAGAACTAACAGAGAAGTTTTTAGACTCCATTCAGGGGGATTACCGTTTTGATGTGACGGTATCATCTGTGCTTCCTGAAATGCCGGAGATTGGGCGCAATATGGCTTTTTATACATTACCCATTCTTGTGCCGATGGATCAATACTATGAGATTATCCAGAATTTTGGAGAGGATCGTGCAGTTTACAATTACAGGACTTACATGAATCTTCTTGTGGAAGATGGGCTGGATGCCGAAGTACAGAAGCAGGCAGAGCAGATCTGTGGTACTTATTTGGGAACGAGTGATTTCTATACCTCCAGCAAGACACAGCGTGCTTTGGACAGAGAACGACTGACCGATGCGACCATGCTGATCGTTTACAGTCTGACCGCATTATTTGGCATCATTGGAATCTCATCGGCAGCAGTGGCGATCCTGAACAGTCTGCATCAAAGAAGAAAGGAATTTGCCATGCTGCGTTCTGTGGGACTGGATAGAAAAGGTCTTGACCGTTTGCTCCATATAGAAGGGTTCTTCCTTGGAGGAAAGCCTTTGGTCATTGGATTACCAATCCTGTTTTTGATCGCCACAGTTCTGATGTGGATGCAGGATGTGACTTTTATGGAGTTCATTCAGGTATTCCCGTTACTAGGACTGATAGCTTATGTTGTCCTTGTGCTAATGGTCATCAGTGGGATTTACAGGGCGGCTTCCAGAAGAATCCGCAGGGATATTATTGTAGAAGTCTTAAAGGATGAAAATGTGTGAGTCTCACTGCAAAACGAATTGTCCTAAAATTGAAGCAATTCACCATAGATTTTCATATCGTTTAGGACAATTCTGCAACATTTGTCCTTTACCCTATACTCAACAAATTAAGAAAGGCAGGTAACTGTTATGAAAATTTTGCAGACAACTGATCTTAAAAAATACTACGGCACAGAGCCGAACATTACCCGCGCCCTGGATGGCGTGAACTTCTCTGTGGAGGAGGGCGAATTTGTAGCGGTGGTCGGCACTTCCGGCTCCGGTAAATCCACCCTGCTTCACATGATGGGCGGTCTGGATACCCCTACCTCCGGCAGCGTGATGGTGCGGGATAAGGAGCTGGCGAAGATGAACGACGAGCAGCTTACAATTTTTCGCCGCCGCAATATCGGCTTTATTTTCCAGAACTACAATCTGGTGCCGATCCTGAATGTGTATGAGAACATCGTCCTGCCCGTGGAGTTGGACGGGGATACGGTGGATCAGAAATTTATGGCGGATGTGGTGTCCATGCTGGGACTGGAGGATAAGCTGAAGAATATGCCAAACAACCTCTCCGGCGGCCAGCAGCAGCGTGTGGCAATCGCCCGCGCCCTGGTGTCAAAGCCCGCAATCGTTCTGGCCGATGAACCCACCGGCAACCTGGACAGCAAGACCAGCGCCGATGTGCTTGGGCTTTTGCAGAGAACGAGCCGTGAATTTAACCAGACGCTGGTGATGATCACGCATAACGATGCCATTGCCCAGCTTGCAGACCGCATCGTGCGGATCGAGGATGGCAGAATCGTTGGATAAAGGGGGTGGCAGACATGACATTGCCTTTTGAAAATGATACAGGGCCGGTCATTAAAAAATTGGCGGCACGGAGCATTCAGACAGATAAGCGGCGCAACCTGTTTGTGATCATAACGATTGCCCTGGCAGCCGCTTTGATGGCAGCGATTTTTTGTGCAGGAGCGGGAAGCGACAGAAAACTGGAGGCGGACATCCGGGGACAGTATCAGGCGGTCGTAGTAAATTGTGACCGCGACATGATTGAAAAATTAAAAGCCTGCCCGGAGGTGGAACGCTGGGGCCTTTCACAGAATTACGGTTCCGCCCGCTATGGTGACAGCGTTCTGACCTTGGAGTATGCGGACGCCAACTGGATGGAATTGGGGAAGAAACCTTCTTTCACCGGGACGCTTCCGCAGGCTGCTAATGAAATTCTGGCAGAACGGGCGTTTCTTGATTATTTTGAAATCCCGGCAGAAGTAGGGCAGACCATAGAAGTGGATCTGGGAAATGGGAAGCAGACTTATACCGTCAGCGGTATTATGGATGTGGAGAACGACTCCCGTATGTTCCAGCTTTATGTATCCGAAGCATTTGTGGAGGAGATGGCACAGGGAGAGCCGCTGTTTGAATTCCGCCTTCGTTATACCGGTGCGGACGATATGGAGCTGGAACAGCTCAAGGCGGATATTGCAGCATTCCTTTCTGCCAACGGCGTTGCAGAGGATCAGATTTTTTACAGTTCCAACTATTTTGATATGCAGGGCTTTAAGTCCGGCGTGATGAAATATTACATTCCGGTGGCAATCCTTCTGCTGGTTGCCTGTGCCGTGGTCATTTACAGTATCTTCTTTATTTCCGTAAAGGGTAAAATGCGGGAATATGGACGGCTGAAGGTGATCGGTACCACGCCGAAACAGATCCGCCGGATGGTGCGGCGGGAGGGATTGTTGTTATCCCTTTGGGGAATCACCCTTGGTCTTTTGGTCGGGGGAACGATCGGGTTTGCAATTTACCCAGCACATTGGAGCTGGCTCGGCAATCTGCCTTATCTGGCTGCGACCGCAGCAGCCTGCGCACTGACGGTATTTCTGTCCATCCATGCACCGGTCCGCATGGCGGCGAAGGTATCCCCAATCGAAGCGGTGCGCTCCAGCGGTTATGAAACGGCAACAGACCGTAAAGATCAGAAAAACCACCGCATTACGCCATTCTCCATGGCACAGATGAATTTCAGGCGGAGCAGGAAAAAGACAGTCATCACCCTGACCTCTTTAGGACTGACGGGTGTATTTCTGGTGACGGCCGCTACGGTGCTGAACTCCATCAGTCCCGAAAAGATGGCGATGGAAGCCATGGGGGATCACTGTAACTATGAGGTCAGCTGGATGGATTCGGGAGGGGCGGAAGGACTGCCTGATATTGCGCGGGAGAATCCGCTGACAGAAGAACTTCGTCAAAAGCTGCTTGCCCTGGATGGAGTGGAATCCATCACCAGCCATGAAGTGACATCCGCAACGGTGAAATTCCCCCAGGAAAGTGTTGCATTAAAATTCCCGGTGTTTGACAGGGAGCAGATGGAACAATGGCTGCCGGAGGAAAATCTGGAACAGGGCAGTGCGGATTATGAGGAGCTTGCCGCAAACAACGGTGTGGTCGTGACGGACGCGGAAGATCACCTTTTAAGTATGTTTTATGGCTATACGCCTGCGATCGGGGATGTGCTGACCTTTGAATCCATGGACGGCAAGGCCATAGAAGTAACGGTCATGGGAATTGCGAAGCCGTCAGTGACATCAGGAACTGGCGCATGGGGGCTGTTTACCCTTACAGAAGAATTGGCCGACCAGCTTTACCCGGATATTGAGAACAGAGAGGCTGTCTGGAATGTTCATACATCGGAGGACTCTGATGCGCTCAGGGCGTCTATTTTCAGCCTGCTGGAAAATCCGGTGCTGACGGTATTTTCCAGGGCAGACCATGCGGCATCCCTGGAATCGCAGTTAAAGACAATGACCCGCGGTGTTTATCTGCTGCTGGCGTTCCTGTTTGTGTTCTCCATGGTAAATCTGGTCAACACCCTGATGACCAATCTGCTGGCAAGGCAGCAGGAGATTGGGATTTTGCAGTCTGTGGGCATGACAGGAAAGCAGGTTTCCCGTATGCTGATTGCAGAATGCCTGTGGTATGCAGGGGTTACGGTGTTACTGTCGGTTGGTATCGGCGGAACCCTAGGCTGGATTTTGGACTATGTGATCAGCAGTTTTAATATTTTCGGGGAACTGTCTTATCAGTTCCCGTTGATGGAAACGGTTGTTTTTGTTCTGGCACTTTTGGTTGTGACCGGAATCTTCTCTGTGGTTGCTGTCCGTTATTCCAAACGGCTTTCCCTTGTGGATCGGATTAAGACCATGGAATAACCAGAGGCGGCGGCTTCCGAGGCGGAAAGCCGCCGCTTTGCTGACAGCAGAAATATAAGACTTAAAGGAGATGATCAAAATGACAGTACCATTTGAGAATGATACAGGAAATATTGTCAGGAAACTGGCAAGAAAAAGTTTGAAAAGTGAGAAGCGCCGGAATCTGATGGTGGTGATCGCCGTTGCGCTGGCATCCTGTCTGATCTGTTTTTCGATTGTGATGGCTTTGTCTACCCGGCAGATAGAGAAAAATCATGTGGAGGATACCTATGAGGCAGTCTATACCAGGATTACCGAGGAAGATGTGTCCACCCTGAAGGGGCTGGATGACTTCTCAAGGGTAGGAGAGTATTATATGCTGGCTGTGGAACCTGCGGAGCAGGGATACAACGCCTCCTATATTTATTGTGATGAGGAAACGATGTATATTGCCCGTGACCAGATGAAGCTTTTGGAAGGCCGCCTGCCCCAAAAGGAGGATGAGGTAGCGGTCAGCCGTTATTTCCTTTCCGAATATGGTGCAGACGCCGGGATTGGCGAAAAGGTTATGCTAAGCAGCGAGAGCTTTCACGGAGAATATACGGTGACTGGCATTCTGGAAGGCTATAAGGAAAAAGAGGTAAATGGCTGTTCCATTCTTCTTTCCAAAGAAGCTTTGAAAGGATGGAGCGGCTATGACCCCGCTGATTATCGCGCTTATGTGCATTTTCAGAATGAGCAGCAAATGGATGAAACAGAACTGACTGCCCGCAGCCGGGAGATTGCAAAGGAATATCAGCTGGAAATGCCGGTCATGAACCTCAGCTATATGAAATTCTATAAGCAGCCTGTGAATGTCAGTATGCTGGCGCTGGTTGCCGGCATCGCAGTTCTGGTCATCATCGGAGGATATGTGGTGATACAAAGTATCTTCCGGATCTCTATCAATGACAAGATCCAAAGCTATGGACAGCTGCGGACCATCGGCACAACGCCCAAGCAGATCCGCCGTATTGTCAAAAAGGAAGGCCGTTTCTTGGGATGGGCCGGCATTGGAATCGGTATTTTTCTGGGGTGTGCAGTCGGGTTTGCCCTGTTTTCCCGTGGATTTCATCTGCCGTTTTATGCAGCTGCGATTGTTTTGACGGCACTGCTTGGCTGGTTTATGGTATCTATTGCGATCCGCAGACCGGTAAAGATTGCCGCAGGTATCTCCCCGATTGAAGCAGTCCGCTTTACCGGCAGTCAGAGCAGTAAATCCCACACACATAAGAAGAATATGCGGTTAAATCCGCTCTCTATGGGAATTGCAAATTTTAGGCGTGACCGCAAAAAGACGATCAGCATCGTGGCTTCCCTGAGCCTGGGCGGCGTGATTCTTTTGGTGACAGCATCTATTCTTTTGGTCCGCTCGCCGGAGCGTATCGCAAGACAGTTTTTCCCGGATGGGGATTATAAAATCTATATCAATTCCGAAGAATCAGAATATGAGGTGATGTCGGAAGGAAATCCGTTGAATGAAACGCTTCGGCAGGAAGTGCTGGCCGTAGACGGCGTAACAGATGTGATAGAAAATCGTCAGGCGGTTCATGTGCGGTTTGAGAATGAGGAAAGTTCTTCCGGTGGAATGTGCGATCTGTTGAGTGACCGAAACAGAGATCAAATGGAAGCAGCGCTTGTGTCGGGGACTTTGCCTCAAGATTCCCATAGTATTGCACTGGATATGGAATATGCGGAAGATATGGTCGGTGTAGATGTGGGGTCAGTTATCAAACTTACCATAGGGGATCAAGAGATTCCTGTCACTGTTTCCGGTCTGCTCATAAACGATGGGCTTAAAAATGGTCATGGTCCTCTGGCATTGGACAGCACCTGCATGGTTGCAACCAAAGAGCTGTTTCAGGAAGCAATGCCGATGATCGATTGTTTTGATTATTCCTGGAGCATTGTCGGTGATCCTAAAAAGGCAGAGCAGATTGAAAACAGCCTGAATGCAATCATTTCTTCCAATCCGGATCTTAAATTGGATACCATTGGGATACATAAGGATTATGAGGAAATGGAGAACAGGGTTGTTTTCGGAGGGCTTCAGGCGCTGTCGTGGTTGGTATTCCTCTTTGGCGTGGTCAATCTCATCAATACCACACTCTCCAATCAGATGTCCAGAAAGAGGGAAAACAGCGTCTTTCGCGCCATCGGTCTGACCAGAAAGCAGCTCTGTCAAATGACCATCTATGAGGGAATTTGCTATGCGTTTTCTGCTGCGCTGGCAACTCTGGCAGTCGGCCTCCCGATTGCAGTGATAGCTGCCCGAAAATTCAGCGAAATGACTTTCCATGTAGCAATGCCATATTCGTTCCCTTTCCTGCAAATGGGGCTGTTCGTTCTGGTGCTGTTTGGCCTGGAGGTTATCCTGTCCTTCTGGACAATGCGCAGACAGAAAAATCAATCTCTTGTGGAAGAAATGCGAGCGATGGAATAACCGTATAGGATTGGCGGGGCGGCAGCGTGCTGCCCCGCTTTTTAGGCTTGTCGTTATATTTTGGCTCATTATTGACTTCTATTACGGTTAGTGATATATTTATTACAGTAACCGTAATGAGGAGGTAGGTGTTATGCGAGACAATGCGAAAGGTGGTGCGCTCACAGAGGTGACATTCTTTATTTTGCTCTCCCTCTATACCCCGAAACATGGATATGCTGTCATGCAATTTATTGAAGATAGTACAAAAGGGCGGCTCACGCTGGGGGCAGGTACTTTATATGGTGCGTTGAACTCGTTGCAGGAAAAAGGCTGGATTGCACCTTTTGGAGATAGTGCGGGACGGAAAAAAGAATATCTCATTACAACGCAAGGAAAAGAAATTGCAGAAAAGGAACTTATAAGGCTCAATGAACTTGTAGGCGTGGCTAATGGAATTATTGGAGGTGCAGTATGAGCAAAAAGTATTATCGTTTCTTTGGCGGTTTGTTGACTGCCCAGGAACATTGGCTGAATAAAATGTCTGAAAAGGGCTATCGTCTGATTCGGGCGGAAAAAATGTTGTATGAATTTGAGGAGTGTAAACCGGATCAGGTAAAATACTGTGTGGAGTTTATCGGGCAAAAATCGAAGGTCGATGCGTCAGATTATCATGAGTTTTTAGAGGGGATGGGTTACAAAGTATTTTATAAAAACATCAACCTGAACTACTCTGTTGGTAAAGTGCGTCTACGGCCATGGGCTGAAAGAGGAGGACGCATAGCAACAAATGCCACCACCTTTAACCGGGAACTGTTGATTGTAGAAAAGGATAATGACGGTAAGCCATTTGAACTTCATACTTCTTATGAGGACAAGGAAAACTATTACAGAAATCTGCGTAATCCGTGGTTGCTGATACTGCTCATGTTCGCAATATTTGCGGTTGCAAAACGCTCGGTAGTTTTTGGTGTGCTTGCCCTGGTTTCTCTGATTCCTGTTCTCGTATATCAAACCAAGGTTATGCAGAACAAACGCGAAGGTAAGACAAAAGAATGGTGAGGTGTTTATATCATGAATGAACGAGAAAAAATAATCCGACTATGGTTTGATATGTGGCTCAATCAGCAGGATATGGGGATTGATGATATATTTGCAGAAGATGTGATTTATACAGAAAGTTGGAGTCCCCAGTATAACAACCGAAAAACAGTAAAGCATTGGTTTCAGGAATGGAATACCCGTGGCAAGGTAGTTGTTTGGAAAATCAAGCAATTCTTCCATAAGGGAGATCAAACGATTGTAGAGTGGTATTTCAAAAATGAAATGAACAATGGAAGTATAGAGGAATTTGATGGAATCTCGCTGGTTGAATGGACAGAGGATAATAGAATAAAGTCGTTGAAAGAATTTGGGTGTAATCGCAATACCTATAATCCATACCAGGAAGGCGATACTCCTCAATTTAGAGCAGAAAAAGTGAATTGGTTTTGATTGAAAGCTTAGGGAGGCGAAAAGGATGAAGGTATTGGTTAGTGCCTGTATTATGGGAGTGAACTGTAAATATAATGGGAAAAACAACGAAAATATAGCGGCTATCAATTTCTTGAAAGATAAAGAAGTTATTTCTATCTGCCCAGAAGTATTAGCAGGTATGAAAATTCCCAGATCCTGTGCAGAAATTGTGGATGGGAGAGTAGTTGATGAAAACGGAAATGATGTTAGTTTAGAATATGATAAAGCAGTGGCAGTTGCATTATCGAAAATTCAGAATGAAGAGATTGATTTAGTTATATTACAATCCAGAAGTCCTACCTGTGGTGTTAATCAGATATATGATGGTAGCTTCACTGGGAAGTTAATTCCCGGAATGGGCTTGTTTGCAAAGGCATTAAAACAAAGAGGATATAATGTCATTGATGTTGAAGAAATATAAGTTTACCATTTTTCATTTGTTGAGGGACAAGGTTCCTAACGCATTAAGGCTGCATTTTTATATTCGCCTGATGCAAATGTCAATGGGAGCATGAGCAACTACATATAGTAGTTTTCTTCACGGAGGCTGATATGAAAGAAAAAATATTGATAATAGAAGATGATCCGTTGATACGGAATGAATTGAAAACGCTGATGCAAAGTAACGGCTATGAAACGGTGGCTCCGGAAGATTTTTCTGATGTGATCGACCGGATCAAAGCTGAACAACCACACTTGGTTTTGCTGGACATCAAGCTGCCGGGAATCAGCGGCTTTTCTCTCTGCACCGAGGTTCGCACATTTTCCGAAGTACCAATCATCTTTGTGACAAGCTGCAACACGGATATGGACGAACTGAACAGCATCATGCTGGGTGGAGATGCTTTTATCACGAAGCCCTATAACACAGCAATCCTGCTTGCGAAAATTGCTTCTCTGTTGAAAAAAGCCTATCCCACACAGCAACGGGAACAGATCGTCTATGGAGATGCAGTGCTGCATATGGAATTCAGCAGTTTAGACTATAATGGACAGAGCGTAGAACTTACCAAGAACGAATTGAAAATTCTCTATTACCTTTTCAAGAACGGAGGAAAAATCTGTTCTCGTGCAGATATGATTGAGTATTTGTGGGACAATCAGTTATATGTGGATGACAATGCTTTGAGCGTTAATATCAACCGTATCCGGGAAAAAATGGCGGGCATTGGTCTGACAGATTTTATTAAGACAAAGCATCGACAGGGGTACACGATATGAACAGCAGACGATATTGGAAAAACAGACTGCCATTTCTGCTGACGAACCTTGTTTGTATGGCTGCGCTCACTGTATTTCTACTGGTGTGCGGCAACTCGGTTTCCGCAGTATTATTGATCCTGATTGTATGGGCATTGATTTTGTTGGCTGGACTTGTCCTTACTTACTGGAAACGGAAGCGGCAGATGAAAAAACTTCTGGATATGGCGGAACAGCTTTCAGAACGATACCTCATTTCCGAAGTGATGGAGTTGCCGGAACAGGCTGAGGATCAGGTTTACTATCAGCTTTTGAAAATGGCTGGAAAATCCATGTTGGAGCAGATTGGAGAGGTCGAGCGGGAACGCCTGGAGTACAAGGAATACATTGAGCAATGGATTCACGAGATCAAAACCCCTATTACTGCCATGAAACTCCTATGTGAAAATCATCGGACGGACTGGACAAAGGAACTCCTGCTGGAACTGGAAAAGACGAATCGTTTTACCGAACAGGCTCTTTACTACGCTCGAAGCGAGCATACAGAGAAAGATTATTCCGTTCGGGAAATGGCGTTGTCTCAGGTGGTGCATCAGGCGATTGCAGATAACAAATATCTATTGCTCCAAAGTGGTATGCACCTGGAAGTGGAGGAAATGCAGGATACGGTTTATTCAGATGAAAAGTGGGTGCGCTTTATTCTGAACCAACTGATTGCCAATGCGGTCAAGTATCGTATTGAGCAGCCGATCCTCCGCATTTCTACCCATAAACGGCAGGATCAGGTTGTCCTTGTCGTGGAGGATAATGGAATCGGAATTGCTGCATCCGATCTGCCTCGCATCTTTGAAAAGGGATTTACCGGTCAGAATGGTCGTATGGTACAGCAATCCACAGGAATTGGTCTGTACCTATGCAAACGGCTTTGTGAAAAGCTGGGTATTGGCATTACGGCGGAGTCGTCGGAACATGGCACAGCCATTTCCCTTTCTTTTCACATCAACTGTCTGATTCATGAAGTGCAGGACTGAAAAGCGTTCTGCACTTCTTACATTTTTGTTAGAACTTTGTAAGAAAACTTGATACAAACGAAGTCGTTCTTATTCTACAATAGAGATCAGAGGTGATAACAATGAAAGAAATTTTGAAACTGGATCATATCCAAAAATATTACGGAAATGGCGGGAATGTTACAAAAGCAATTCAGGACATCAGCTTTTCCGTTCAAGAGGGAGAATTTGTCGGAATCATGGGAGCATCCGGCTCCGGCAAGACCACCCTGCTCAACTGTATTTCCACAATTGATACCGTCAGTGCGGGACATATCTATCTGGATGGGATCGATGTGACGGAAATCAATGAAAAACAGATTGCCCGGTTTCGTCGGGAAAATCTTGGCTTTGTTTTCCAGGATTTTAACCTGCTGGACACGCTGACCATTTCGGAAAACATAGCCCTGGCGCTGACCATAAACAAGGTTCCAGCAGGCGAGATTGATGGACGGGTGCGGGAAATGGCCGGAAAGCTGAATATCACGGATATTCTGGATAAGTACCCCTATCAGGTGTCTGGTGGTCAGAAGCAGCGGTGCGCCTGTGCCAGAGCCATTATCAACCAGCCTAAGCTGATCTTGGCGGATGAACCCACCGGTGCGTTAGACAGTCACTCGTCCCAGATGCTGCTCTCTACGATCCAGAGTATCAACGAAGATCTCGGAGCCACAATCCTGATGGTGACACACGACGCTTTTTCGGCAAGTTACGCCAATCGTATTCTCTTTTTAAGGGATGGGACAATCTTCACGGAAATCCGTAAGGGCGGTGATTCCCGTAGGACTTTCTTTGAAAAAATCCTGGATGTCCTCACCATGATGGGAGGGGGAATGAATGATGTACGCTAAACTGGCACTTCGTAATGTCCGCAGAAGCCTGCGGGATTATATCATTTACTTTGTGACGCTTACCTTGACTGCGGCATTGATGTACTCATTTTTGGCATTGGGCTTTTCATCAGATGTTCTTGCTATGGCAGAGAATATGTCGATGCTGACTACTGGAATTTTGCTTATGTCAGCTCTGGTTGCTTTTATGTCCTCGTTTGTGATCGGTTATGCGATTCGCTTTATGCTGGGACGACGGAAAAAGGAATTTGCAACCTATGAACTGATCGGCATGGAAGCAAAGATAGTACGAAATTTGTTTCTTGCTGAAAACAGCATTATCGGCATAGGAGCCTTTCTGCTTGGTTCTTTGGTTGGCACAGGGCTTTCCGGTTTGCTAAATCAAGTGGTAAAAAATATCTTTGAGGTGCCGCATACCTATCAGGTTTCCTTTTCTCTCCGGGCGTGGGCAGTAACCTTTTTATTTTTTGCCTTGATGTATGGTTTTGGGACGCTCCGAGCAGCAAAGATTATCCGGCATCAGAAAGTGATTGATCTTCTGTATGATAACCGTAAGAATGAAGAATACCGTTTCAAATCATTCCGCCATAGTCTTTTGGTAGTATTGCTTTCAATAGCCGCAATGGTTGCAGGCGTGATTTTGCTTGGGCGGATGCTTCAGACACAAACCAATGAAGCATTTTTGTACCTTGGCGGAGCCTGTTTGCTCATTCTGGCGGGTGTTTACGAGCTGCATCGCCAGATTCCACTTTTGCTGCACCGATTTGCAAAACAAAATCTGCGCCATAAGTACAAAGAAGAAAATCTGTTCTTTTTGGGGCAGATTGGACGGCGCATCCATTCTGCTGGTCGGACAATGGCTGTGGTGGCAATTCTTTTGACCGTATCTCTGGCAACCATGTTTGTGGGGCTTACAATGGGAGCCGGCTACAAAGCCAATATGAAAGCCTATTATCCCTATGATGCAGGCGTGGCGATTGATGCACCTCTGGAAAAATCCAGCATGGATTCCATCGTTTCCTTTACAGAGGATCATTGTGGAGTCGAGGATTCTGTGAGCTATTA
Organism: Murimonas intestini; assembly: GCF_024622195.1. Taxonomy (NCBI): domain Bacteria; kingdom Bacillati; phylum Bacillota; class Clostridia; order Lachnospirales; family Lachnospiraceae; genus Murimonas; species Murimonas intestini. The sequence continues at coordinate 23,088 of NZ_JANKBI010000005.1, read as the reverse complement.
TTTGTATGCGGTTCCTGAAAAACCGATTGAAGCCTTGTCCTTGTCCGACTATAACCACCTGCGCGAAATCCTGGGGCTTTCTCCTGTTGTCATGGGCAACAACGAATTTTTGGTTCATTGTGATACATGGAACTATATGGACGGAATCCGACAAGGCTTGGAGCAACAGCCGGAGATCACATTAAATGGTCGGACATTGACCGTTGCAGAAACACCGATCCTGACAGAGCCGATGGAGCAGTATCAAATGGCTGGAACGAAGGGATATGTGCTTGTTCTGCCGGATGAAGCAGCTTCACAATTAGTCGGAGAAAAAAGTCGTCTGGCTATGAAACTGGAAGATGGCGGATACCCGGAATTGAAAAGTGACTTGAAGCAATTCCTGAACAGTGGGAAATGGCAGCCGGAATTGCAGTCCAGTCAACAGCTCCCGGAAAAAGTAACGATGGGTGTTACAGTAAAGGCGTGGGGTGTTGCCAATTCGCTGACTGGATTTACAGCCATTTCGTTCTGCGGATTGTATTTAAGCATTATTTTTATCATTCTATCCTGCTCGGTGCTTGCATTTGAGCAGCTTTCTGCCATAGATAAAAACCAGAAGAATTATGCAGTTATTGACCGTTTGGGTGTACCGGGGCACAGGCAAGCCTCCCTGATACGCAGGGAACTGTCCACAGTCTTTTTGATCCCACTGCTATTCCCTCTTTTGCTGACGGTTTTGCTGATAGCAGGGGCACAGTTCTTTTTCGGAGAGGCAATCTTGCAGCAGGGACTTGTGCCTCTTTATGGTTTGGTGACGATCCTGCTATTCTGTGCAATCTACCTGACCTATTTTGGTGCAACAATGTTCTTATTCAAACGGGTTATTCTTCGACCGGAAATGAGATAAAAACTGAATTGCTACAAAAATGAAGCAATTCAGCCTGTTTTCTTGCCGAAAAAGAAAGTGGTTAGGAGATTTCTGCAACATTTGGTCTTTATTATAGAATTACAAGTAAGATAGAAAGTGTGATTAAATCTACCGGATGACGGCAAAAGAAAAAAAGCCGTCGTACAGTAGACACATTCCTACGCGCTCATGGAGCGGCGGTTTTGAGTAGATCAAGGCCGCCGTTTCTTTTTGCGAAAAGCAGAAACCCGACGACCCTCGTGCAATCAGCAGGGGCGGCATTTTAGGAGGATGCCGTCATGTCTGTGTTAGTGGTTCACAATACCCATGAGTTACATCAGTTAAAAAAAGCCTTGCCCCGCCACCGGGGCATTATGTTTTTATATCGGTATTATCAATCTGTGTAAACCAGTATAATCATAGGTTTTCTTGTCGCGCCAGTATCCCTTTGTGGGGAGCTGGCGTTTTTGCTTGCCGTTTTTTAGATAGACGAGCGGTTTGTTACCGCTGCCGGTCTCCGCCTCCATTCGATTCACCCGTTAACTACCCGTGAATCGAAATGGAGGTACACAATGAAAAAAGTCAATCTTCGGGATCTATATCCTGATGTTTATAAAACAGATCACTTTGTAGAAGTAACAGAAGATGTGCTGGAGGCGATTCGTGCCACCGAGCGTGCAGAAGCTGCCTATGACCGGAGAATGTATCGCTATAAGGCGCATTACTCTCTGGACAGCGACAACGGCATTGAAAATGCGGTCCTGATGAAGCCCCAGACGCCGGAAATGTTCCTGGAGGAAAAACAGCTGCGGGAACAACTCTACACCGCAGTAATGGCTCTGCCGGAGAAACAGGCCAAGCGGATTTATGCCCGGTATTATCTGGGTATGAGAGTAGGAGAGATCGCCGCAGCAGAGGGTGTAGACCCAAGCCGTGTCCGGGACAGCATCCGGCGCGGTTTGAAACAGCTGGCAAAATATTTTTGATAAAATTTCGTTTGAAGCGCCTGTTTTTTGCTTTTTTTGTCAGAGTTAATAGAAGGACAAGTTTTCCCCCTTCAACAGCACTTTGACAATTTCATAGACAGCATAACAGGTACATAACCCGTGTACGAGCGAGTGTGGAACGCCGCGAAGATGGAGCAGCCAGGGAGGTGATGAACAACGCTGTTTCGGAGCGATCTACGATTTCACAAAACGGATGGTGGCAGATCCGGCGCGAGGACCGCACGGGGGCTTAAAGATACTTCCTCACGGCCTCCTAAAGACTTGGGGGGAACCCTGCGGCGCACGAGTAAAACGACGCTGCGGAGTTATGACAACCGCGCCAGCGGAGACCTGCTATGTTCCCAGCGTCAGGGTTGCGTGGCAAATGTGACGAGAATTGAATCATATTAAAATTAGGAAGCGATTACTTTCTTTGTTGGTCGTTTTCTACTCAAAATCAGATACCATGCGCTGGCAGTTTCGGCTGCCAGCGTATTCATGTGATTTTGAAAGCACGATGATAACCTTGACAGATTGGAGGGAATATGGTCTATGGAAAAACTCATTACACGAAAAGAAGCGGCTGAAATCTTAGGAATCAGCATCGCAACGCTGGATGCCGCCCGTAACAACGGCTTGATCTCTTATGTGCAGTATGTTCAGAATGGCTGTGTGTATTTTACTGCGGCGGGTCTCCAGGAGTATATCGCAAAATGTACGCACAGGGCAAAGCCTGTTGAGAGAAGCACAACTTACCGTAAGCCTCGAAGCGGAAGATCGTGAGCCAGTCCGTATCCTTGATGGAATCAGAGATGTTTGATAAAACAAAGGTACAGCGCTGGAGATCTTTTTTAGGAGGTGGAGGAATTGGCAAATAGAAAAATAATGCTTCCCCAATATGGCACAGTTATGAAAAGAGGTGTCCTATATTATAGGACCAGAATCAAAGATGCGAATGGAAAGCTCGTAGCTCTCTACGCAAAAACACCTGAAGAACTATATAACAAAGAAACTCTTGCGTTGGAACAGATTGAGAATGCTACTTTTCATCGGAAAACGCCCACAGTTGCAGAGTATTGTGAAAAGTGGCTGCTGATGCAGTCGGTTCATGTACGAGCCACTACCTTGACGGATTACACTTCAAAGGTCAGGCGACATATTATAGCGGAATTGGGAGATAAACGGATGGGCGAGGTTAGCCTGGATGATATTCAGCTTGCCCTTGTTCCAGTTTCCAAGAAATCTACATCGGTTTATAAATCTGTGGTAATCCTTTACAAGTCTATCTTTCGCGCAGCGATGGAAAGCAGGATTATTGACCATAACCCAACGATTTATCTGACAACAAAGGGTGGTGGTGTTCCACAAGAGGATCGTCAGGCTTTGACAGATGAACAGGCAGAGCGCCTTTTGGATGCTATCCGAGATTTGCCGCCTTATGTCTTTGTCATGATCGGTTTGTACGCGGGTCTACGCCGGGAAGAAATTCTTGCTCTGCAATGGGATTCAGTATATCTGGATACAGATACTCCATATCTGACGGTAAGACGGGCATGGCACACCGAACATAACAGACCGGTGATTTCGGATGAATTGAAAACCAAGGCTGCGGAGAGAAATATCCCCCTCCCTGTTTGTTTGGCCGAGTGCTTGAAAGCAGCAAAGGAAACTTCGACTTCGGAATATGTAGTTTCAAACCGGGATGGCGAACCGCTGTCCTACACGCAGTTTAAGCGGCTTTGGCAGTATATTGTTACGAGGACGGTCAAGGAGCGGAGCTATTATCGGTATGAAGATGGAAAAAGAGTAAAACATACTGTCACACCTGTCTTGGGAGAAAAGGCCGCTCATAACGGAAAAGTGGTTTACAGTCTGGATTTTGAGGTAACACCCCATCAGCTGCGGCATACTTACATCACCAATCTTATTCATGCGTCGGTAGATCCCAAAACGGTTCAATACCTGGCAGGCCATGAAAGTAGCAAGATTACCATGGACATCTATGCAAAGGTTAAGTATAACAGGCCGGATGAGCTGGTCAGATCAATGAGCTGTGCGTTTGCAAGCTGGGACACAGCACAGTAATAATAAAATAGGAAGTAAAGCAGGAGCGAGGCAAGGATGTCTCGCTCTTTATTTTGCATCAGCCGTATCTTTGATTAAATCGAGGCTTTCTGATAAAAAGAGAGTGTAGATACGGAGACTACACATTATCAAGAAAGGACGATCAAAGATGGCAAAAAAGAAAGCACAGATCCCGAAGTATGGGACCATTACATTGAAAGGAATCCAGTATTACAGAACCAGGATTACGGATGCGGATGGCAAAGAGTTGAGTTTGTATGCCACTACTTGTGAAGAATTGTATGAGAAGCAGTTAGAGGCCCGGAAGCAGGTGGAAGAAATTATCTTTCACCGGCAGCACCCGACAGTAGCCGAGTATGGCGAGAAGTGGTTGCTGATGCAGTCGGCAAAGGTGTCTGCGTCTACACTCAGAGGTTATACGAGGGATATGACAAACTATATCATCAAACCCCTGGGAGAGATGTATATGGAAGAAGTGACCGCTGACGATATTCGGCTGGCTCTTGTTCCATTGTCAAAGAAATCGGAAGGCTTATACAATAAGGTCAATATGCTGCTCAAGTGCATTTTTTATGCGGCAGAGCGAAACCAACTCCTTGAACACAACCCCTGTGCAGGAATATCCGGTAAAGGCGGAAAACCGACAAAAAAGAAGGAGGCATTGACAGATCAGCAGGTAGCCGTGCTTCTGGATACCGTCAAGGGACTTCCTCCATATTTGTTTATTATGCTCGGTTTGTATTCCGGTCTGCGCCGGGAAGAAATTCTTGCACTGCAATGGGATTGTGTATTTCTGGACGAGGATACACCTTATCTATCGGTGAGGCGGGCATGGCGTACAGAGCATAACAGACCCGTGATTTCTACGGTGCTAAAAACTCCGGCGGCAAAAAGGGATATTCCGATACCAAAGTGTCTGGTAGAGTGTCTGAGAGAAGCGAAAGAAAACTCCATATCAGATTATGTGATTGCTGACAGCAAAGGGGAGCCGCTGGCTGCTTCGCAGTTTCAAAGAGTATGGCAGTATGTAGTTGTTCGTTCCACCAAGCCCCGGAACTATTATAAGTATGTAAATGGGGAGAGTATCAAATATACGGTTACTCCAACGCTGGGTATGACCCAGAAGAATCAACCCCAAATCAAATATACGCTGGACTTCGATGTGACACCCCATCAGCTGCGGCACACTTATATCACCAATCTTCTCTATGCGGGCGTTGATCCAAAGACAGTACAATACCTTGCCGGACACGAAAACAGCAAAACAACTATGGACATCTATGCAAAAGTGAAGTACAATAAACCAGAGGAGCTGTTTGGGGTAGTAAATGGTGCGTTTCATCAGCCTGTCGCTGAATGAAAAAAGGCCGTTTTTTATGGTCCGCACACCGGATAACTGAGAAGCAGAAAGCCGGAAAAGCCCGGAATATCAAGGGAAAACAGCTCAAAAACTCGCGCAATACGGACTCAAAGCTGCACGTCGTGCTCCGCAGTTCTCAAAGAGATAATAAGAAACTTTATAAGAGAATTATCAAAACCCTTGAAAATGCAACGTTTTCAAGGGTTTCTTTATGTTTTGAATAGTTATAAAATAGCTTGAAAGAATGTGGAAATATATGGGTAACTGACAGGTAACAAACACGTAACTGACAAATAGAAAATTTTATATTATGTCTTATATATGACAGAGTGTATGAGGTAAAAGATATCCAATGAAGAAAATTAAGAATTGTATGAATATGGATAATATGATAAAATTCATTTATGGAACAATCGTGTTACAGGGTGTGTTGACCTCATTCAAATAGAATGGGGGTGATGCCTATGAGAAATCGTTTTGATTTTAAGGATTTAATGACCTTTGGTCTTTTCATTTTGGCATTGCTTACATTCGTTTTTACGTTTTGTAAGTAACTATACATAGCAAAAACCACCCTAATACTTGGTCGGTTCGGGTGGCTTTGCTATCTCATTAACCGGTCAACCACCTTGTGGGCGGTTGTTCCTTTTCTATCTATAATATATCATAATGATTTATTTAATTCAACAGAAAATTGAGAAATGAAGCAATATTGGTTGTTGTACTGATAATAGATACATGCATATAGCGCTTAGCAGAAATGAAGATTTTATTTGATAACGGCGTACTATCCCGATATTACACAATGGGAAGCAGATTTAAAGACTAGAAAGGAGCGATAATATGTTATGTATGGAGTGTGGCGCTAAAGCTGAGAAGGGATTCACGACAGATGTGACAGACTTGGGAAGCTGCCTTGTGATTGTCAGAAATGTCCCCTGTTATAAATGCACAGAATGCAATGAAGTGATTTACACGGCAGATGTAGTGAAACGGTTGGAAAATATCGTAGAACAGGCAAAGAAAGTAATGCAGGAAATTTCTATTATTGATTATAGCAAAGTTGCATGATATATAATGTTGCAGTATGCGCATATATAAAAGAATATCGGTAACTAACACGTAACTGACAAATAGAAAATTTTGCATTATGTCTTATGTAAGACAGCATCTGATAGTTTTAAAATGTTTGTTTGAAAAAGAAAATAAATAATTGTAGGAAGAAAGATAATATGATAGAATGCGATTATGGAACAATCGTGTTGCAGGGTGGCTTGACCTTCATTCTACATAGAATGGGGGTGGTGCATATGAAGAACAAATTCAATTTTAATGACTTGATGCAGTTCGGATTATTTTTGATTGCACTACTGACATTCATTTATTTGATTAGTCATTAGTTTTGCATAGAAAAACCACCCTTGAAACTTTGGCAGGTGTCAGGGTGGTATTTTCTACTTCTTTCACAGGTCAACCCCTTGTGGGCGGTTGTTCCTCTTTCTACTTAAAATATACCACTCAAGGGGCGGTTTGTAAAGGAGTAATTTTAATGGATAATTTATTACCAGTGGTGTAGAATATAGTGTCATATGCCATACCAATTATTACATGTGCCACTGTGGTAATTGGTGGCGCATGGGCGTTATACAAATATTTTAAAGAAAAGAATAGAGAATTTTATTCAGAAGTTCTTGCAAAGGTATATGAACCATTATTTACTGAATTAGTGAAGATGGAATATAGTAGAAAATTATTGGAAGAATCTTTGAAGGTGAAAAGTGAAGGCGGGAAGTATTCAAGCAGAGTTACGATAATGCAAGATGACGTTTCAAAAGGGGTATTTTCAATAAAAGAAGCTCCCTTTATTTCACGGCATGGCATAAGAATAAATACAGAAATGAAAACAGGGAAAACAACAGTTAAACAAGAAGAATATGAGGTTTTTAATATTGAAAATATATTGAAAGAGATTTGTGATGAACCTGACAGACTAAGATATGCTCCAAGAGAAGAGCAAGCATAGGAAGTGTGGCTACACTTAAAGTAGGGCGCGAAGATAGTTCTATGGTGTGAAAAAAGGAGGATGTTACAGTGCGATTCAAGTTGTATACAGATGTGCATGAGTTTTACAGGGATACTTATGGTATATTAATGCGTCACGAGGCACAGAATATGATTTCTCTCGGCAATATTATAATTGGACATGAAGGGAAAGACAAAACAGGCTGGCGCGATCCTGTTAATTGGCTCATGGCAACTATTTCGGATGTAAACGGGATACAGCTTACCGCGGTAATGACACCACCACATAATATTACTCTTTATGCAACAGATAATATTATTAATTCAGACGCTATAGACTGTATGATAGATGGGTTGAAAGACCATGAAATTCCCGGCGTGACAACCGAAAAAGTCTTAGCGGAGTATTTTGCAGAAAAATATACTGCTCAAAAGGGATTGACCTTTAAAACAATCATGAGTCAGCGAATATATGAGCTTAAAGCAGTAAATCCGGATATTAAACAATTTGGTGTTGTACGTTTGCTGGATGAAAAAGATATGTACTTTTTCCCATATTGGGTTGAAGCATTTAATGCAGCGAATATTTATGGAAAAACAGAAATGTCCATTCCGCAAGATGGAAAATCTTATCGCTACCAATTATCGGGACAAAAGCTCTACGTTCTCGAAGATAATGGGATACCTGTCTCTATGGCAGGATATACAAGAGAAATGCAAACAGCTATCGGTGTGGCATTTGTATATACTCCTCCTTATTATCGTGGAAAGGGTTACGCCTCCTCATGTGTGGCTCAAATCAGTCAAATTGCCTTAGATAAGGGATTTACGAAGTGCGTATTATACACAGATTTATTAAATCCAATATCGAATAGTATTTATAAAAAAATAGGATATAGGCCCGTTTGTGATTCGCTGATGTTAGAATTTAAATAACATTCGGTTGAATGGCTGCACCGCCTTTGACAATCACACAGTAGAACGGAAAGGCTTGGCATAATTCAGATGGGCTTTGGTCTTACTACCTGCATTACCAACTAAAAAGGCTATCGTTTTAGGATTACCTATTTTGGAATGTTTGGGTAGGTAATAAGGAACGTTCAGGTGATTGGAATCCGATTGTATGTGAATGGCAAAAAAGGAGCGGCGAATAATATAAAGATGAAAAATCATATAAAAGTGGGAGGCAAGCTTCTCCAGACTACCAAGAGTTATAACCAGCTTAAACAGAAGCAGAAAGATAAGATTGCACAATGGATGTATGAGGAGACTAGAAAGTTTCACGAACAGACAGGTGAATTTCCAACTGCTAAGACAGATGATGCTGTGATTGCAGCAGTTTATGATCATATTGAAGCCGCTGATATTTGGATACCATATGGGGAGATTGCGTCAAGATACCAGGGCAAACGTGCGAAGATCTGCGAACGAATTCAGAAGGAGGATACTCTTCGTAAGCATCCGCCAGATACTGTGATTTTCATGAACATGTGCATGGTCTGCCGTGGAAACGAAGTGCTTGCACTGGATAAGGTAAATAACACTTATACCGGAACAACGTTTCCAGGCGGACATGTAGAGACTAGGTAAACATTTCATGATGCCGTTGTGCGTGAAATATTGGAAGAGACCGGCCTGCGCATCAAGAATCCTGTGTTGAAAGGAATCTATCACTGGTATCGGGACGGATTCCATAACGTTGGATATCTTTACCGGGCAGATCAATTTGAAGGAGAATTGAAAAGCTCGGAAGAGGGCAGAGTTTACTGGATTCCACGAGAAGAATATGAACAGAAGGAACTAGCTGTCGGAATGCATCGCGTTTTAATGATTATGGATAGTGATGAATTTTCAGAGTGCTTCATGGATGTAAAAGAAGACGGCTCAATCGAAGAGCATATGTTTTGAAATTTCATAATACATAATATAAGAAACTTTATAAGAGAATTACCCAAACCCTTGAAAATGCAACGTTTTCAAGGGTTTTTATATCATATAACCATTTTGCAGGGCAGTTTGTAAAGGACTGATTTTAATGTAAGGTTGACATTACACACACCACAGTATATAATATATGTAAGGTTAACATTACAAAGGGGGAAATATGAGGAACAGAGTCAGAGAACTGAGAGAGAAACGGGGGATGACCCAGGAAAATCTTGGAGAGCTGGTTGGAGCATCCAGGCAGGCCATAAATGCTATTGAGACAGAGAAGTGTGAGCCTTCCATCTGGCTGGCCTATGATATTTCACGTATATTTGAATGTACCATTGAAGAAGTTTTTTTATTTGAGGAAAGTGAAAGAAAATCAAGGGCTGACAGCAGCAGGAGGGAAAAAGATGGCAGTAAGAAAGATTCGTCTGTTTGACGATAAGATGTTGAGGAAAAGATGTAAGGAAGTAGAAACCATAGATGACCATGTCCTGGAACTTCTGGATGACATGATGGATACTCTCCATGATACTGAAAATGGGGCGGCATTGGCTGCTAATCAGGTGGGGATATTAAAGCGGCTGGTTGTGGTAGATTATGGGGAATACTGCCTGAAACTGGTGAATCCCAGGATAGTAGAAAGCAGCGGGGAGCAGGAGTGTATAGAGGCATGCTTAAGCTTTCCGGGAAAGATGGGAAAGACAGTCAGACCCCAGACGGTCACAGTCAGTGCGCTGAACGAAAGGGGGGAAGAAGTCCTCATAACGAGGGAGGGGATTATGGCAAAGTGCTTCTGCCATGAGCTGGAACATCTGGATGGGGTGGTATTTCTGGATCATGCTGTTGAGATTGAATTGCCTCTGAAGGAGGAAAAGTAGGTCCTGGATAAAGAGGAAAAAAGCCTTGACATACTCCAGGGGTCTGGTATAATGATCTTCAACAAACACAGACAACAGCGTAGACGAGGAGGAGTACATGTTATTCCGGATGCACAGAGAGAAGATGACTGGTGAAAATCTTCGTGAAGGGAACATGGAAGTAGCCTTTGAGCTTTGGATTGAAAGAAGAATGACTTCAAGTAGACTCCAACGGAGATTTCCACCGTTATCAAGGAAAGCGGTATCGGACTATTCTTACATGATAGTACCCGTATCGTTATGAGTGCAGAATAATATTCTGAATTCAGGTGGTACCACGGACAAATCAGCCCGCCCTGAGCTAAATTTAGCTCAGGGCGTTTTATATTCTACAGGCAACGAAGTTTCCTACAGAATAAAACCCTCCGGGAGGAGGCAGGGCTGCACGCGGAACAAAAAATATACTTTCGCTATGTCTGTTTTGTATTTCAATATAATACAATTGGAGGTATGAACATGAATCAGAAGTATGATTTTAAAAGAACAGAAAGGGAGATGCAAAAGTTCTGGGAAGAAAATGAAATATATAAGTTCCAGAATGGAAGGGAGAAGAAAATATTTTCAATAGATACACCGCCGCCCACTGTAAGCGGTTCTCTGCATATAGGCCATGTATTTTCCTATACTCAGGCGGAAATGATAGCGCGTTTTAAACGAATGCAGGGGTATGATGTCTTTTATCCGTTTGGTTTTGACGATAACGGTCTGCCTACAGAGCGGCTGGTTGAAAAGGAAAGAAAGATCCATGCCAGGGATATTCCGGGGAAAGAATTTAGGCGGCAGTGTATGGAGACTGTGGAAGGGTATGAAGCGGATTTCAGGGAAATGTGGAAGAGTCTGGGCTTTTCTGTTGACTGGGATCTGGAATATCATACGGTTTCAGAAGAGTCACGGAAGATCTCACAGAAATTGTTTCTGGAGCTTGTTAAGAAGGGAAAAGCCTATATGAAAGAGTCCCCAGTGTTATGGTGCACGCAGTGCCAGACGTCCATAGCACAGGCGGAGCTGGAGACTAAGGAGAGTGAATCGTGCTTTTACTATCTGGTATTTGATGCGGGGGAGAAAATACTGCCTGTGGCTACTACAAGGCCGGAATTGCTGCCCGGCTGTGCCTGTGTACTGGTACACCCGGCAGATAAGAGATATAAAAAATATGTGGGAAGGAAGGTAAAGGTACCCCTTTATGGATTTGAGATACCTGTACTTGAAGATGATGGAGTTAGTATGGAAAAGGGGACAGGGGCTGTTATGTGTGCCACATTCGGGGATTCCACAGATGCAGAGTGGTATGAAAAGTTTAGCCTCCCTTATAAGGAGGTAATCACGAAGGATGGCAGAATAGCAGAGCACATTCCCTTTACAGGAGGGATGAAAACTGCACAGGCCAGAAGGGCCGTTGCCCTGGAACTGGAGAGCAGGGGGCTCATTATAAAAAAGGAAGAACTGATACATGCTGTGGCAGTGCATGAGCGGTGCGGGACAGATGTAGAAATTATTCCGTCCAGGCAGTGGTATATTGATATCCTGACAGAGAAAGAACGCTTTATAAAAGCTGCGGATGAGATCAGATGGCATCCGGCCCGGATGAAAAGCAGATATCTGGACTGGGTACAGAACTTAAAGTGGGACTGGTGTATTTCCAGACAGCGCTATTTTGGAGTTCCATTTCCTGTATGGTATTGTGCAGAATGTAAAAAGCCCATCTTAGCAGATCCCTGCCAGCTGCCTGTGGATCCAGAGAAAGACAGGCCTCTGTCTTCATGCAGCTGCGGCTGTACGGAAGTTATACCGGAAAGAGCGGTTTTTGATACATGGGCCACATCCTCCATCTCGCCGCTGATAAATGCCAGATACGGGGAGGAGGGAGACAGGAGCCGGCAGATACTTCCTATGGGAATGCGTCATCAGGCACACGAAATTATCCGCACCTGGGCTTTCTATACGATTGTAAGGAGTCTCTACCATACGGGGGAGATACCATGGAAGGACATTATGGTCAGCGGATTTGTGCTTGCAAAGCCTGGGGAGAAAATAAGCAAATCAAAGAATAATGCCTCGAGTTCCCCGATGGAGCTGATAGAAATGCATTCAGCGGACGCCATAAGGTACTGGGCGGCGAATGCCAGGCTGGGAACAGATACATTTTTCAGTGAGGATGAGCTGAAAGCATCGAAAAGATTTATAAACAAGCTATACAATGCCGCTAAATTTTCAATGGCACAGCTGGGGGATTTTGAATTGACCGGAGATCCGGCGGCCTGCCTGCTTCCGGTTGACAGGTGGATACTGCAGAGAGTGAATGAAACGTCTATAAAGACGGGAAAGCTGCTGGAAGAATACGAGGCTGGACAGGCGAGGCATGAGCTGGATGAATTATTCTGGAAAGATTTCTGTGACTATTATATTGAAATTGTAAAAGAAAGGCTTTATCAGCCAGGAAAACACGGGGCAGACAGGCGCAGGTCAGGACAATATGCCCTATATAGCAGCCTGTTGGAAATAATGAAGATGTATTCAGTCTTTGTGCCCCATATTACAGAATATCTTTATCAGGAGTTTTTTAGAAAATTTGAACCTGAACTGTCTATCCATCAGAAACTGTGGAAAAGAGCAGAGGGAAGGGAAGAAGATATCCTGGCGTTTGGTATGCATATGAAAGATCTGATCAGCAGTGTCAGGAGATATAAGACAGAGCATGGGATGTCAATGAAGGACAAGATAGGCAGACTGCAGATCAGATGTCCGGAGTGGATGACAGGGTATTACAGGGAGACAGAGCAGGACCTGTCAGCATGTACAGGAGCCACGGAGATCATATATACCGTACAGTGACAAGGCATATGTAAAATTTCACTATAGTCAAGCATTTGCTGAAATGATATAATGTGATAGACACTATATTGCGAAGCGGCAATTGCGGCGGCAGTGCACAGTTGCATAAAAAGAATGATTGGACTACAGATAAAATGACACAGATAAAGAGATTAATCCATACAAATAAATTAGTAATAGGCATTCTGGCCCATGTGGACGCAGGGAAGACTACTCTGGCCGAGAGTATCCTCTATCTGCGGGGAGAGATAAGGAAGCCGGGCAGGGTAGATCATGGAAATGCCTTTCTGGACACATATGAGCTGGAGAGATCCAGAGGGATCACTATTTTTTCAAAGCAGGCTGAGGCAGTTCTGGGGGAGAAGTCAGTGACCCTGCTGGATACTCCGGGACATGTGGATTTTTCTGCCGAAATGGAAAGGACACTGCAGGTCCTTGATTATGCAGTGCTTGTCATCAGCGGGGCAGATGGAGTGCAGGGACATGTGGAAACGCTGTGGAGGCTGCTCCGGCGTTACAGCATCCCTGTATTTTTATTTATTAATAAAATGGATCAGCCCGGCTGTGTCCGGGAAAAGCTGCTGGATGAATTGAAAGTGCGGCTGGACGAGAGATGCGTGGAGTTCGGAGCAGATGATTCAGATGAAAGCTTTATGGAAAACCTGGCCATGTGCGATGAGAAAGCGCTGGAGGCATATCTGGAAAAGGGCAGCATCAGCAGGGAAGAGACAGTGGAATTGATCCGCGCAAGGAAAGTATTTCCGTGTTATTTTGGCTCTGCCCTGAAGGTGGAGGGGGTAGAAGAATTTCTTCAGGGGCTTGATAAGTATACAGGCAGCAGTGTGTATCAGGAGGAATTTGGCGCAAAAATATATAAAATATCCAGGGATGCCCAGGGAAACAGGCTTACCCATATGAAGATAACAGGGGGAGCCCTGAAGGTAAAGATGCAGCTTTCAGGCAGCAGGGAGGAGAAGGCTGATCAGATACGTATTTATTCAGGCGCCTCATTCCGGTCTGTGAAAGAGGCTCCTGCGGGGACGATCTGTGCGGTTACGGGGCTGGATAGTACGTTTTCAGGGGAGGGGATTGGAATTGAGGAGGCATCTGAGCTTCCCGTCCTGGAGCCTGTCCTGACATATCAGATCCAGCTTCCTGAAGACTGTGATGTACATGGTATGTTTTTGAAGCTGTGCCAGCTGGAGGAAGAAGAGCCGCAGCTCCATATTGTGTGGAATGAGCAGCTTCAGGAGATACATGCCCAGGTGATGGGGGAGGTGCAGATAGAGATCCTCAAGAGCATGATACAGGAGCGGTTTGGGGTAAAGGTTGAATTTGGCTCAGGAAGTATTGTGTATAAAGAGACCATACTGGAACCGGTGGAGGGTGTGGGACATTTTGAACCGCTGCGCCATTATGCGGAGGTGCATCTGCTGCTGGAACCTCTGGAGGCAGGCAGCGGCCTGCAGTTTGCCACTGCCTGCAGTGAAGATATCCTGGACGGGAACTGGCAGAGGCTGGTACTCACCCATCTGGAAGAGAAACGCCATCCGGGGGTGCTGACAGGGGCGGAGATCACAGATATGCGGATCACTCTGCTGACAGGCAGATCCCATCTGAAGCATACTGAAGGCGGGGATTTCCGTCAGGCTACCTACAGAGCGGTGCGTCAGGGACTGAAGATGGGGAAGTGCATCCTGCTGGAGCCAGTGTATGAATTCAGGCTGGAAGTGCCTTCAGACAAAATGGGGAGGGCAATTTCAGACATCCAGAAGATGTACGGAAGTTTTAAGAATCCTCAGATAGATGGGGAGATGACTGTCATCACCGGCAGGGCGCCAGCAGAAAGAATGCAGGGCTACCAGAGGGAGGTCACTGCATATACGAGCGGCAGAGGAAGATTATCCTGTTCTCTGGCGGGGTATGAGCCCTGCCATAATGCAGAAGAGGTAATAGAGGCGGCAGGTTACGATTCTGAGAAAGATCTGGAGAATCCTACAGGGTCTGTATTCTGCGCCCGCGGGGCAGGGTTTGTAGTCAGCTGGGACAAGGTGCGTGATTATATGCACCTTGAGAGTGTTTTAAAGAATGATATCATGAGACAGCGTGAAGAAGAGGTGCAGCAGATCAGGGAAAGAAGGGATACAGAGAATCAGGACAGATGGGCAGACCCAAAGGAGCTGGAAGAGATATTCGAGAGAACATACGGGCCTGTAAAGAGGGAGCGCAACCGGTTTAACCGGGGAGGGACAGCGGGGAGAAGAGCGGCTGAGAATATCCAGAGCAGCGCTGTCCACAGACCCAAAACCAGAGAAAGATCAGAGGAATATCTTCTGGTGGACGGATATAATATTATTTTTGCCTGGGAAGATCTGCGGGAGCTGGCAGAAGTGAATATTGAGGGCGCCAGAAATAAGCTTATGGATGTCCTTTGTAATTATCAGGGATTTAAGAAGATGACCCTTATCCTGGTGTTTGATGCTTACAAAGTGCCGGGAAATAAGGGAGATGTCCAGAAGTACCACAATATATTTGTTGTCTACACGAAAGAGGCGGAGACTGCTGACCAGTACATCGAAAAGGCTGTGCACGAGATTGGAAGGAAGCATCATGTTACAGTGGCTACTTCTGATGCTTTAGAGCAGGTCATCATACTGGGACAGGGCGCTGACAGGATGTCGGCCCAGGGTCTGAAGGATGAGGTAGAGCTGGTCAGAAAAGAGATCCGCAGCGAATATCTGGAAAAGCAGAAGAGCAGCAAGAATTATTTATTTGAGAATCTGCCGGAAGACATGGCCAGGCATATGGAAGATGTGAGGCTGGGGTACACAGATTTTGACAAGGAGTGAGAGAGATATATGGGGTATGAGATTAGAACTTTATCAGTTCTGGATGACAGGCAGAAAGCAGAGATAGAGGCTCTCGAAGACCAGATCTATGGGGAGGAAGTGCTTCAGAACAGAATATGGCTGTCATCAGAACTGAATTTTGACAGGAAACTGGACTGTTTTTTTATGGGATATGAGGATGGCTTGCTTGTATCTTTCCTGAATTTGTTCATGCCGGATAAACGGGAGGGAGAGGTGACAGGCTTTACCAGGACCGGCAGCCGCGGCAGAGGGTATTTTACGGCATTGCTGGACCGGGCCGGGGAAGTGCTGCGGTCAGCCGGAGTGCCGGACTTTCTGTTCGCGGTTGAGCCGGCCAGCCCGGCAGGAATGAAGTACTTGCAGGGGCTGGGGACGGCAGAACACAGCCATACAGAATATACCATGGAGTGCGGGCCTTCTTACGCCCCTCTTGGCGAGGGGATCATACTGAAGCAGCTGTCAGAAGAAAATACTGCGGATTTTATGTCTGTAGCAGAGGAGGAATATGGCAGTGACGGAGGGGGAGCAGCAGCCATATTGGCTTCAGAGACACGTGAGGGATATATTCTCTATGACGGCAGTGAGCCGGCGGCAATATTTAATCTGGAGTATGGCGAGAATATCTATCTGTGCGGCGTTGTAGTAAAGAAGGCCATGCGGGGGCTGGGGTACGGCAGCCAGGCGGTGCGGGCAGCTCTGAATATGGCAGAGGAGCAGAAAAAGAAGGTTGTGCTGGATGTGGACAGTAAAAATCCGCCGGCGCTGAATTTGTACAGAAAGTATGGATTTGCTCCTGTTTTTGAGGTGAGGTATTTCAGACAGAGATTACAGCGGGGATCAGAGGAGGGAAGGCAGGAGTGCTGAAGAAAAAATGGAATGGCCAGATGTCTGAGTCACTGCTGCTAGCAGTATTCCTCACGCTGGCCGGAGGTTTTCAGGACGCTTATTCTTATAATTGCCGGGGGCATGTGTTTGCAAATGCGCAGACAGGGAATATCGTGCTGCTGGGACAGAATCTGGCCCAGGGAAACTTGCTGAATGCCGCCCACTATCTGTTGCCTCTTCTGGCGTTCCTCCTGGGAGTCTATGTCACAGGCTGGGTCAGGCACCGCTGCAGGGAATACGAGAGGATACACTGGAGGCAGATCGTGCTGGCGGCGGAGATTATTCTGCTTATCACAGTGGGTTTTATGCCCCAGTCCCTTAATATGGCTGCTAATGTGCTGATGTCATTTGCGTGTGCCATGCAGGTGGAGAGCTTCAGGAAATTCAGGGGCCTTCCGTGTGCAACGACTATGTGTATAGGGAATATGAGGAATGCCACAGAATTGTTGTGCAGATACCATATTACAAAAGACAGGGAGCTGAAACGGAAAAGCCTTCATTACTATTTTGTGATCCTTGTTTTTGCAGCAGGCGCCGCGATAGGAGCGCTTGTTACACCAGGCATGGGAGAGCGTGCTATATGGATAGCAGCGGCCGCGCTGATGGGCGGATTTGCCCTGATGTTTATAAAAGAAGAGGTTTCAGGTGGAGAACAGCTCCAATAGGCCATATGCCATCATTTAACAGGAATATAAAGATCTATCCTGGATTCAGGATGGTCGTAGCCCAGGAAGCGTTCATCGTAGAGTTCAAAATCCTCCCTGAAGTCAAGCTCCTCCTGAGCAGATAAAAACCAGGTTCCCCAGATATATTCAAATGTCTCAGAAAGTCTGGAGAGGCTGCCCTTATGGGTAAAAACGGCATAACGCCCTCCTTTCAGGATTTTTCCTGTAAAGGGGGGTTTTATATGTTCCAGGCTGGATACTTCAATACCTGCAATCTCGGAAAAATTCACGTCTTCATTCATATTTAGTAGGGTATTGCCTTCAGAGCAGGCCTCGCAGATACCAAAACCTCTGCCTCCCGGGATGGCATCAGGTATTTTATGAGATATGGAGTTGAATTCTGCCCATAGCCCGGGCAGTACATTATCCCTGAGCGTAGTCTGGCCCCTCAGGCCGGCTACTTTTATATCAGGCAGAGTGGTAAGCACAGGCTGTACAGTCAGGTTTTCGGCCAGATGGCTGAGTCGTTCCTCATCCAGCATGGGCTTTTTGCCGATAAACAGGTCAAGGCGGTTTCGCCTGTAAGCAGCAGGATTCATCATGTACAGGGATTTGAATGCCCTGCTGAAAGCTTCGCTTGATTCAAACCCCCATTTCAGGGCGATGTCCAGGATGCGTTCATCTGAGTAGATCAGATCTTTGGCAGCATTGGCAAGACGCCTTTTCCGGACATAGCTCCCTATGCTCTCACCCAGGACAGCCGAAAACTGCCGGGTGAGATGGTAGTAGGAGTAGCCGGCATAGCGGGCGGCTTCCTCAACACTGAAGGGTTCTGATAAGTGGTCTTCTATATAAATGATGGCATGTTCCAGAGCTTTTAAATAATTCACAATGTACTCCTGTGTGTAATGTACTGAAAGACAGACGGAGCTGCCTTTTCATTCGTGATAGTTACGGGGTGTACGCCTTCCTCAAAAGGATCTGACATGGAATATGAATTCCAGCCATTTCCGGCGCTGCCGCCCCAGCATAAGTCTATTATACCATCAACAGGGTCAATTACCATGCTTTTTGTAGTTCCAAAAAATTCCTGATAATAGCGGCAGCACAGACCATCAGGATAATTTGAGAGAAGCATGGACTTTAGTGCAGCTTTAGAAATTTTTCCGGAAGCGTCCAGCGTCCTTTTAATATAGTCATATCTGACGGCGGAATGTTCCATGACAGCAGGTTCCAGAGCAGCCAGCTCAGGGATCACGGCGTGGTTTGTGGCATGGAGATATCTCTCTGTCTCCGGATCCAGCCTGTGAAATGCCAGGCGTCCGTCCAGAGTTTCTATAAGGATGGCACTGCCTGATTTGTCAGCGGCGATCAGGTTCAGGTTGTAGGCAACAGGCATGTCCCGGACCATATCAAGAGCTTCATCTATATTCCGGCAGTTTTCAAGAAGGGTGCGGATGACAGCCCAGTACTGCAGCCCCTCTATTGCAGGCCGGCGCATATATTCAGGAGCGCCGACGGGAAAACCGCAGGAACTCATAGTGATGGCCAGGCCTGCTTCATTAAAGCCGTCCTCCCTGCCGAAATTCAGCACGCTTGTCCCTATATGGGTATATTTTCCGTCAACACTTGTCCTGGCAAGAATGAAGTCTTCTGCTTCATTGCTGAACTCATAGTTCCTGGCCAGCAGGATATGCCCATTTTCTGTCATCTGTGGATGGATCACCATGTGGCTGCAGTTTGGCCGCAGGAAGGTCATGGCAAAATATACAATCTGCTCCGGCGCAGCTTTCAGAGCATCTGCAAATCCGGCCAGCTCTTCATTGAGTCCGGGGCAGAAGCGTCCAAATAGTGACTGTGCCCTCTTTACTTCTTCAGAATCAAATCCTTTAAAGCCTGCGGTATGGATTTCCTTCATGGCAGGTATGGCTGAGATAGCCATTCCCTGGGCATATCCGATATCATAGCTTTTTCCTTTTAATTCAATAGTGTGTGCCTGGATCGTTTTATTTGTCTGCATTTTCATCTCTCCTGTCTGCCGGTGCGGCGTCTTTGACTACAGTTTAGCAGGATCAGGAGACAGATTCATGATAATTCCTGCTGAAAGTGAATTCCCACAGCTGCTGATTACTGAGTGAGCCGTAACATCTTATGTCTCGATTTTCTTTCCCAATATAGACGGAGCAGAACAACTGTAATATAATGGTAAAGTAATGGTCGAAAAATATAAACCATAAAAGCCGGCGCTCCATGATAATTGTACTGGAGCCTGTTTGAAAAATCATTCCCACAAACTGTGACGCTCATCACACGGAAAGCATTTTTCAAGCACGCCCTGGCAGATGAAAGGCTCTGGCCGGAGAAGACGGAGGAACAGAAATGGATTGCTTGCACTGTGAAAAGAAGGAGAAATTTGCAGGGCAGTTTAAGAGCTGCGGTGATATGCTATCTGCCATAGGAGACGAGACACGGCAGTCCATTATCCTGACATTGATAGAAAAGACGGGACGAAAAATTATTACTATCTGGATGGAGGGAGTGTCAGAATGAAGGAATTGATAGCCCTGTTTAAAAAGATGGAGACAGTCATGGAAAACTGCAGGATGCTTCAGAGCAGGCAGAACCCGGAGGGGTCCGCAGATGAGAAAGGAAGGAAAATATGAAAATAACAAAATTAAATAAGGTAGTTTTCAGTCCGACAGGAGGCACACAGAAGGCAGCTGACGCACTGGGGGAAGGCCTGGAATGGGAAAAAGAGGAGATAGATATTTCAGTGGAGGCACACAGCAGAGAATTCGGGCCTGATGAACTGGTGATGTTCGCAGTGCCTTCCTATGGCGGAAGAGTACCGGAACTGGCAGTCCAGAGGATAAAAGAACTGCGGGGCAGCCATACACCAGCTGTTCTTATAGTGTCATATGGAAACAGGGCATATGATGATACTTTGCTGGAATTAAGGCAGACAGTGGAAGATGCGGGATTTATAGCCGTGGCAGCAGCAGCGGCAGTGACTGAGCATTCTATCATGCACCAGTATGGGACAGGCAGACCGGATATGGCAGATCAGGAGGAACTGAAGAAGTTTGGTTCTGAGATCAGAAGGCGTCTGGAACAGATGGAAGTGCCAGTCAGTGTGGAGGTTCCCGGAAATACAGAGTACCGGGAGTATAAAGGTGTGCCTCTGAAGCCCTCCGCTGACAGAAAAAAGTGTACTGAGTGCGGCCTCTGTGCGTCAAGGTGCCCGGCACAGGCCATTCCCGCCGGGAACCCCAGTGAAACAGATACAAAGAAGTGTATCTCGTGTATGAGATGTATCAGTATCTGCCCGCAGCATGCCAGGTCCCTGAATAAGATCATGCTTGCGGCTGCATCCCAGTCGCTGAAGAAGGCATGTTCAGGACATAAAAAGAATGAATTTTTTTAGGAGAGAGAATGAAAACAGTATTTATCGATTATATGGGAACTATTGTTTCAGAAGAGAGCAGGTACGTAAACGAAGTGATCTACAGATGCCATAAACAGGCACATACTGAATCGCCGTCAGAGGTGGCGGCCGCCTGGTTCAGGCTGCATGACAGCCTTCTGGGAAAGTATTGCGGCCGGGATTTCAAGCCGGAGCATGACATTGCTGTTGAGACATTCGAAAGGATCATGGAGGAATACGGCTTTACAGACAGTGCGGACGAACTTTGTCATGGCCTGGAGATGCACTGGAAGTATTCGCCTGTATTTGACGATACAAAGGAATTCTTTGAGGAGTGTCCTCTTCCAATCTATCTTGTATCCAACAATGATGACAAGTATCTGGAGGAAGCTGTAAAACGGCTAAAGATCCATCCGGCCGGGATCATAACAAGTGAAAAGGCCGGGTACTATAAGCCTGACAGGAGGATATTCCAGGAAGCCCTGAAGATAAGCGGTTGTGCGCCTGAAGAGGTGGTTCATATAGGAGACTCCCTGGAAAGTGATGTAAAAGGTGCCATGTCAGCAGGCATCACGCCATGGCTGGTGGACAGGGACGGCAGGAAAGAAATAGAGGGTGTGAGAAGGTTTGGCAGTCTCCGGGAAGTGGTGAAGGAATTGAGAATAGGTTAATATCATAAAGTAAATGTTTTATGTCTGTGGATGCTGTGTTTAACAGCATCCATTTTTATTCTGCAGAAATCTGTTTATAACAGCCTTTGCTTCTGGAAATATATTCCAGGACAGGTTTGCTCATTGCAATTAATAAATATGCTTAATATAATATTTGACAGAGGAAAAGGAGGATAATACATGTATGAAAAAATGATATGCAGGGTAGGACATAATGAACTGAAAGCATTCGTTTCTTACCTGCGCGAACAGGAACGGGCAGAAGCTACTATATCAAAGTATCTCACGGACATGAATACATTTCTAAAATTTATTGGAGAAGATTCAGATGCAGACAGAAGGAAACTTCTGGATTACAAAGAATGGCTGAAAGAAAGATATGCAGTCAGCAGTGCAAATTCAATGATAGCGGCGCTCAACAGTTTTTTAGAATTCCAGGGCCTCTCGGTTATGAAAATTAAAAGCTTTAAGATACAGAAAAAAATGTTTCTTGAGAAAGAGATGACGAATAAGGAATACAGGAATCTGGTAGATTCAGCGCAAAAGAAGGGAAAACATCAGCTGGCCCTGATAATGGAATCGATTTGTGCCACAGGGATCAGGATATCAGAGCTTCGTTATATAACAATAGAAAGCCTGAAAAAGCGCAGAATTGAAGTGAATAATAAAGGAAAGGCAAGGATCATCCTGCTTCCGGACGTGCTTGTAAAAAAACTGCTTTATTTTGCAGGTAAAGAACGGATTGACTCAGGCCCGGTATTTGTAACAAAACAGGGAAATCCTAAAAACCGCAGCAATATATGGGCGGAAATGAAATCATTGTCTGAAGATACAGGTGTGGATGCTAAAAAAGTTTTCCCTCATAATTTACGTCATCTATTTGCACGTACCTTTTATCATGCCACAAAAAATCTGACAGCACTGGCAGATATTCTGGGGCACAGCAGTCTGGAAGTCACCAGGATATACACGGCAGACACTATGGCACAGTTCCAGGCAATTATAAACGGGCTGGGATTAATATCTGATTTGGGGCAGGTGCCCTGCTGAGTAAAGGATGTTGATGCAGAAAGGAGGAATTGAGAAGTGCAGAAAGGGACAAAAAAACAGGTATCTCTACCTGTACAACATAATAACAATTATGTGTTTTCGCCTTGCATTACATAATAACAATTATGTGTTTTCGCCTTGCATTACATAATAACAATTATGTGTTTTCGCCTTGTATTACATAATAACAATTATGTAGTATTACATTGCAAAAACATATCTGCATTAAATGTATAATACTATTGCTGGAAAAAAATGTCAATAGAAAAAGGCTAAATTTCCCCCCTCATGTAGTTTTAGGTCAATTTTTTTGTTTTTTAACATTAGTTGCACCAAATTTAAAAAATGTGCAGATATAAATTTTTAAATATAAATTGAAAGTACAGACAATTCTTTTTGAATTTTTGCAAAATTCTATTTTCTATCTAATCTTTTTAATAGATATTACCCTCACTTTGGCATATAGAATATCAGCCACAACATAATTGTTATTATGTAAT